>NZ_LWID01000001.1:686000-1029000 GCF_029783845.1 Volucribacter amazonae
GCTTTTGCAAATTCAACCGCATAACGTTGAATCCCTCGTTCTTGTACACGCACTTGTTTCATCATATTACGCATGAAAATGACTAAAGTATCAAATTGTTTTGGTACAAGACGGAATTGTTGAAAAATGTCTGACAATAGTACAATTTGCTCTTTCGCTTTCTTATGAGTACGCCCATGGGTTTGAATCGCCTCTAGGGTTTTCGTATGTTGCGATTTTAAGGCTGTAAATTTTTCACGAGCAACTTCAGGATCAATGCTATTATCGGTATCTCCTTCATCTGAGCTTGTATTTTCGTTTTCTTCATCGTCCTCTTCATCATCTAAATCTGACGAATCTACATCACTTTCTTCGTTTTCATCATCTAAATCTGATAATTCGTCATTAATTTGCTCTTCAGAAATGACATTAGGATCAACAAAGCCTGTAATTAAATCCGATAAACGAACTGAACCTTCTTCAACTAATTGATATTGATCTAACAAATAAGTTATTGCCTCTGGATATTCTGCCACTGCACATTGCACTTCATTAATGCCGTCTTCAATACGTTTAGCAATATCAATTTCCCCTTCACGGGTTAATAGTTCAACACTTCCCATTTCACGCATATACATACGCACAGGATCTGTTGTTCTACCAAGTTCAGCCTCAACGCTAGATAAAACTTGAGTCGCTTCCTCAACGGCATCTTCATCTGCAATATTTTCATTTAGCATGAGATCATCGGCATCAGGGGCAACTTCTAAAACTTGAATCCCCATATCATTGATCATTTGAATAATGTCATCAATTTGATCGGTATCGACTAATTCTTCTGGTAGTGCATCATTCACTTCTGCGTATGTTAAATACCCTTGCTCTTTTCCTTGGGCGATTAACAATTTTAATTGTGATTGTGGATTTTGCTCCATATTTCCTATCCGCATTGGTTGATTAATCATAAAAGACAGCTAATGTGCTATCTTATCATTGTTCGTTGCTATTCTCTAGCGACTTCTTTTTGTGAGAATTTAATAATTGAGTAAATTCAAGTTTTTCTGCCATTGTTAAACTACCGCTACGATCTTTAGCAATAAGCACATTCATACGCTGTTCAGCCCATTGTTCATATAAAAATAATAGCGTGTCAATGAAAGTGGCTTCAATTTTGTCTTCCTTTATCAAATGGTTCCAGCTTGATAAGATTTCAAGGGGCTTAAAATGTTCTGTATCTCGCCAGTGTTCTAATAAATGCCCCACTTTACTATCTGGTCGGCGACGACATTGTTCCACTAAATCATAAAACAGCTCAAATCCTGCTTCATTTAATTGTTTTAAGGGCGATAAATCCATATTAATTAAATTCACTAATTGTGGATTTTGCAATAATAATGCAATTAAAATTCGCATAGGTGTACGTTTTAATTTAGGCTGATTATCCACCGCACTTTGATTGGAACTAGCTTGAACAGGGAGTAATCGTTCTAATTGCTTTTCATCAAGAATACCCAGTTTCTGAGCTAAGCTATTACGCAAATACAAACGTAGCATATCGCCCGGAATTTGTTTAATCAAGGGAATGGCTAAAGCGGCTAATTTACTTTTTCCTTCTTGAGTGGCGAGATCGACTTGTGCTATCAAATGAGCAAACATAAAGTCTGTTAAAGATTGTGCTTGTGCTAAATGTTGTTCAAAAGCAGGTTTGCCATATTGACGGATAAAAGAATCAGGATCTTCGCCATCAGGCAAGAACACAAATTTTAATTGTCGTCCATCATAAAGATAAGGCAAAGCATTATTTAATGCACGCCAAGCAGCATCACGTCCCGCTCTATCGCCATCATAACAGCAAATGACTTGCTCAGTAGAGCGGAAAATTAACTGAATTTGTTCTGGCGTAGTAGCTGTTCCTAAGGCGGCTACGGCATAATCTACCCCAAATTGTGCCAAAGCGACCACGTCCATATAGCCTTCAACCACTAATAAAAAATCAGGACTATCATTAATCTGCAAGGCTTCATATAAACCGTATAATTCATTACCTTTATGGTAAAGCACCGTTTCTGGGGAGTTTAAATATTTTGGCTTTGCATCAGTGATCACTCGTCCACCGAAAGCGATATTTCGTCCTCGCCGATCACGAATTGGGAACATAATGCGATGACGAAAGCGATCATAAATATTTCCTCGCTCGTTGTTAGAAAGCATACCAATGTCTAACAACAATTTTTGTTCTTGTTTATTTTTACCAAAATGTTGCAATACGCTATTCATTGCATCAGGAGCAAAGCCAATTTGAAATCGCTCAATAATATCCGCAGAAAGTCCCCGTTGTTGTAAGTAATGCTGAGCAGGTAAACTTGTTTTGAGTTGTTGCTGATAAAATTGAGCAATATCCTGCATTAACTCGTGCAAATTGCGTTTTGCTTGATAACTTACTTGTGGTTTTGACGATGGACTACGTTGTTCATAGGGAACTTCTACGCCAATAAAAGAAGCTAATTCCTCAATGGCTTCAACGAATTCTAATTTGTCGTATTCCATTAAAAAAGTAATGGCATTGCCATGTACACCACAGCCAAAACAATGGTAAAACTGCTTTTTTTCGCTTACTGTAAATGACGGGGTTTTTTCATGATGAAACGGACAACAAGCCTGATAATCTCGCCCTGCTTTTTTGAGCTTAACACGACTATTTACAATATCAACAATATCAACTTTTGCTAATAATTCGTCAATAAATGTGCGTGGAATTTGACCTTTCACCTTGTATCCTCGTAACTGTCAATAGATTTTTAGAGAGGACAACAAAACCGTGATTCCTTTATAGGTTTCACGGTTTTTCTAAAATTAAGAAATGCTATGAATTAATATAGACGAGTATTACGTGCGTTCTCACGAGCTACACGTTTTGCATGACGTTTTGCACGAGATGCTTTTTCGCGTTTACGAATAGTTGTTGGTTTTTCGTAAAACTCACGACTACGAACTTCAGCTAAGATACCTGCTTTTTCGCATGAGCGTTTAAAACGACGTAATGCTACGTCAAATGATTCATTTTCACGTACTTTAATTACCGGCATGTGCCATTCACCTCAATAGAATTTACTATTTTAAATTTACTTTATTGCCCATAACAAAGGCAACTTTATTCAATAAAGGTCGCAATTTTAATCTACTTTGCTACTAAAAGTAAAGTGAAAGTTCAGATTTCTTGCTGATTTCGTTTTCTATCTTGAAAATTGTATTTTATTTCGTCAGGAATAAAATAACTTAAGACAAACGAATTTACCCTTTTTATTGTAAATAAATTCATTAGAAAAATAACCAAAACAATATAAATAATTCTAATAAATCAATAGGTTATATTTATGTTTATGCGATAATTTCCCTTGGTGAGGGGATTACTCTCTCAACAGTTAGGACAATAAAACTGGATTAATTTTATTGAATAAATTAATATATAGGGCAGAAAATTTTTTGTTTAACTTTAACTAACTAAAAAGGTGAAAATCTTATGGCAATTAAAATTGGTATTAACGGCTTCGGTCGTATCGGTCGTATCGTATTCCGTGCAGCTCAACAACGTGATGATATTGAAGTAGTCGGTATCAACGACTTAATCGATGTTGAATATATGGCATATATGTTAAAATACGATTCAACTCACGGTCGTTTTGATGGTACAGTTGAAGTCAAAGACGGTAAATTAGTGGTAAACGGTAAAGAAATTCGCGTTACTTCAGAAAAAGATCCAGCTAATTTAAAATGGAACGAAATCGGTGTTGATGTCGCCGTTGAAGCAACAGGTATTTTCTTAACTGACGAAACTGCACGTAAACATATCACTGCGGGTGCAAAAAAAGTGGTATTAACAGGTCCATCTAAAGACAATACACCAATGTTTGTAAACGGTGTGAACTTCGATCAATACGCAGGACAAGATATCGTATCAAACGCTTCTTGTACCACTAACTGCTTAGCTCCATTAGCCAAAGTAATCCACGAAAAATTCGGTATTAAAGATGGTTTAATGACCACTGTTCACGCAACAACCGCAACTCAAAAAACCGTTGATGGTCCATCAGCGAAAGACTGGCGTGGTGGTCGTGGTGCTGCACAAAACATTATCCCTTCTTCAACAGGTGCAGCGAAAGCAGTAGGCAAAGTATTGCCAGCATTAAATGGTAAATTAACCGGTATGGCATTCCGTGTTCCGACTGCAAACGTTTCAGTTGTTGATTTAACTGTAAACTTAGAAAAACCAGCAAGCTACGAAGAAATCTGTGCAGAAATCAAACGTGCTTCTGAAAATGAAATGAAAGGCGTTTTAGGTTATACCGAAGATGCTGTCGTTTCTACCGATTTCAACGGTTGTGCATTAACTTCTGTATTTGATGCGGCAGCAGGTATTGCATTAACAGATACTTTCGTGAAATTAGTTTCTTGGTACGATAACGAAACAGGTTACTCAAACAAAGTATTAGATTTAGTGGCTTTAGTACATAATCATAAATAATTAATCTAGAATAATAATCCGCACGTAAAACGTGCGGTTTTACTCCCCTAAGCGTCTATTACTTACATCCTCTCTAAGGAATATGTAAGCTAACGATTAATCGCTCTATTGTTTCCCTCTTAAAAAGTTAAAGGCCGTATTAGATAAGCTCTAAATTTCACACCATTTTCGCAAAATTTTAAGTTGCTGAGAAGGTGTTCCAAAGTTAAACCGAAATTCACATTCTTTCAAGAAATAAAGGAAAGGATTTTCGGTCAATAGCATGATACTTTATTAATACACGTTTTGCTTGATTCCAAAAATAATGCTATTAATGTGATCTTTCTTTACCGCAAAATGGCTTTGATGATTAATCCGATAGTGTTTAAACTCACTCACATCAAGAACATCATAACTGCTAATCTAATACAGCTCCTATTTTAAAATGGGACAACTATAAAACAATGATACTTTTATAAAAGTGCGGTCAGTTTCACAAAAATTTTTGCCAAACGAACCGCACTTTTGTTGCCATTTCATTGCTTAAACATAGCAATTTATCCCATTAGCGACTACAATACAGCAAAATAATCAATTATTCTTTTAACATGCTATTAACCATTCTTTATATCATTGGTATTACCGCAGAGGCGATTACGGGGGCATTAGCCGCAGGGCGGGAAAAAATGGATATTTTTGGTGTCATTATTATTGCCTCAATGACAGCCATTGGCGGCGGTTCAGTGCGGGATATGCTATTAGGGCATTATCCTTTAACTTGGGTAAAACAGCCTGAATATATTTTGATTGTGGCAGGAGCTGCCATTATGACGGTATTTATTGCTCCTCTAATTAATAATTTTATGCGTTATTTTCGCACCGTTTTTTTGGTATTAGACGCATTGGGCTTAATTGTTTTTGCCATTATCGGTGCTCAAGTGGCATTAAGTATGGGACATGGTTTCACTATCGCGGTGATTTCCGCCATTATTACAGGGGCGTTTGGTGGTGTGTTAAGAGATTTACTTTGTAACCGTATTCCTTTGGTTTTCCAAAAAGAATTGTATGCCAGCGTTGCTTTGTTATCCGCAAGCATTTATATTGGCTTATTGCATTTAGGTATCTCGGCTAATTTAGTGATTATTATTACGTTAATTTGTGGCTTTTTATTGCGTTTACTTGCCATTTATTTCAAATTAGGCTTACCTGTTTTTGATTATCAAGAACAACAAATCGTACCTAAACAAAAAATCAATGATAAATTACCCCCACCTAAAAAATAGGGAATGACGATGACAACATTAATTAACATGGGCAAACAAGCCAAACAAGCCAGTTTTGTCCTTGCACAGCTATCAGAACAGCAAAAAAATCACGCCTTACAGCGGATTGCCGAACAATTAGAAGCACAAAGTGCGGTCATTTTACAGCAAAATTCTAAAGACATTGAACAAGCCAAAGCCAATGGACTTTCAGAGGCTATCATTGATCGGCTATTGCTTACCCCACAACGTTTACAAGCCATTGCCAATGATGTACGTCAAGTGATTTCCTTAGCCGATCCTATTGGGCAAATTCTTGACGGCGGTAAATTAGATAGCGGTTTAACTATTCAGCGTGTGCGTGTCCCCCTTGGCGTTATTGGTACAATTTATGAAGCACGCCCAAATGTTACCATTGATGTGGCAAGCCTATGTTTGAAAACAGGTAATGCGGTGATTTTACGTGGTGGCAAAGAAACCCAATATTCTAATCAAATTTTAGTGGAAGTAATTCAATCCGCCTTACAACAAGCAGGGCTACCAAAATATGCGGTACAAGCCATTACCGATCCTGATCGAGAACTTGTATTAGAATTACTCAAATTGGATCAATATGTGGATATGATTATTCCTCGTGGCGGTGCAAAATTACAAGCCTTATGCCAACAACAATCAACCATTCCTGTGATTACTGGCGGTATTGGTGTATGCCATTTATTTGTGGAACAAAGTGCCGATCAAGCGAGAGCATTACCATTAATTGAAAATGCCAAAACTCAGCGTCCAAGTACTTGTAATACGCTAGAAACCTTATTGGTGCAACAATCCATTGCTCACGAATTTTTACCTAAACTTCACCAACAATTAAGTCATAAAAAGGTAAAATTTCACGCAGATCCTACCGCACTTGCTATTTTACAACAATGCCAAGCGAATGTTGTACCGCTACAAACCGAGCAACTTTACCAAGAATGGCTTTCCTATGATCTTAATGTGGTCATTGTGCAGGATTTAGCCGAAGCGGTTGCTCATATTCGCCACTATGGTAGCCAACATTCTGACGGCATTTTGACCGAGTCTATTCAGCAAGCTCAACAGTTCGCCCAACAGGTGGACTCTGCTGCGGTTTATATTAATGCCAGCACCAGATTTACCGATGGAGCGCAATTTGGTTTAGGGGCTGAAGTGGCGGTTAGCACCCAAAAATTACACGCCCGAGGCCCAATGGGACTTGAAGCCCTAACCACTTATAAATGGTTATGTGCTGGCGACTATACCATAAGAAATTAATCCAAAAAATTAAGCGGAAGAAAATTTATGTTAGAAATGAATGACTTAAAACAAATGTTTCCTGTCTTTGTTACCCCAAGCCACGATGGTAAATATTTTCATAATTATGTGATTTCCTTACTCAATCTCACCAGTCAAGCTCAACAATTAGGCTTACCAATGCAAGTGTCTTTACAACGAGGCGAAAGTCTTATTACCAGAGCAAGAAATAATGCGGTAGCAGAATTTTTGGCTAATCCAAACTGGACACATTTATTTTGGATTGATTCCGATATTGGTTTTGAACCGCAAGCGGTCATTCGCTTGTTATTGTCAGATTATGACGTAGCCGCAGGAGTTTACCCTTTAAAACACGAACAATGGCCAAGTCATATAAAAGCCAATATGACTCCACAGGAGTTTGAGGCTGCCAGTACACGTTATACCGTCAATCATGCCAAAGTAGAAAATGACGAGGTCATTTTTAATATTCAGCCCGATGGCTTCCTTGAAGTTGATGAAGCACCAACAGGCTTTATGGTAATAAAACGTCAAGTTTTTGAGAAATTGATCAACGCCTATCCAGAATTACGTTATACCCCAGATAGCATTGGCTTTGAAGATAAAGGCTTACATTACCGCTTTTTTGATGCCATGGTTGATCCTGTTTCCAACCGTTATCTTTCCGAAGACTATGGCTTTTGCTACCTTTGGCGGCAAATTGGTGGCAAAGTCTATATTGATTGTCATTCTAACCTTACCCACCAAGGGGCAAAATTATATACGGGAAATTTTGCCAACTCGCTCAAACATAACCTCGCCAACGCAATAGGAGCACCAAGCGGTAAACGTATGGTTATTAATGGGTTGGAGTATTTGAAGTAAACATAAAAAATGGCACTTAATGTGCCATTTTTCTTTTAAACTAAGGCTTATAAATAATCTCAACCCCTTCTTCATCTTCCTCTGACCAATCATCGTCCCAGTCATCTTCCCAATCTTGTTCTTGGTGTTCAGAGAGTTGTTGTTGATGATAGTCGTCCCATTTAAATTTCACTTCCTCAGCTTGAACAGGTTGTTGTTGCTCTAATTGGCGAGGGTTAGCCTCAATAAAGTCCATAATATCACAGCATAATTCCTTCACATTTTGCCCTGTAACCGCTGAAATAAGGTAATATTTTTCTGTCAACCCTAACTTTTGTGCAATTTGTTCCGCTCGCTGTTGTGCTTCTTGTTCACTAAATTGATCGATTTTATTAAAGACTAACCAGCGTGGTTTATCCGCTAAGGTTTCACTATATTGAAAAAGCTCAGATTCAATAATCGCAATATTATCTGCTGGATCGCTTTCATCAATCGGAGCAAGATCCACTAAATGGATTAATACTCGGCAACGTTCTAAATGTTTCAAAAAACGGATACCTAATCCTGCTCCTTCAGCCGCCCCTTCAATTAATCCCGGAATATCGGCGACCACAAAACTGCGATCAGCCCCAACACGAGCCACGCCGAGGCTTGGTACTAAGGTGGTAAAAGGGTAGTCAGCCACTTTCGGTTTGGCAGCAGAAACCGCACGAATAAAGGTTGATTTGCCTGCATTCGGTAAACCAAGCATACCCACATCAGCGAGTAATAATAACTCAAGCTGTAAATCTCTTTTTTCGCCTGCTGTTCCATTGGTTTTCTGGCGAGGGGCACGATTTACTGAAGATTTAAATCTTGTGTTACCTAAACCGTGGTATCCCCCTTTTGCCACTAATAATTTTGTGCCGTGTTGGGTTAAATCACCTAATACTTCTTTAGTATCATTATCAATGGCTCGTGTGCCTACGGGGACACGCAAAGTAATATCTTTTCCACGATGCCCTGTACAATTTGAGCTACGCCCATTTTCACCACGTTCCGCCGCAAAACGTTTTTCAAAGCGGTAATCAATTAAGGTGTTAAGATTTTCATCAGCAAGCAAATAAACATCACCGCCATCACCACCATCACCGCCATCAGGCCCACCTTTAGGAATGTATTTTTCTCGGCGGAAACTTACGCAACCATTGCCACCGTCCCCTGCTTCAACACGAATTAATGCTTCATCAATAAATTTCATTTGTAATCCTTCAATTTAAAAAATATTATTCAATCCTCAATGATTAGGGATTTAATTCTGTTTTGTTTTAATAAATTTATGTCCTATTGCCGACAACATAGCCCCTAATACCACGACCATCGCCCCCACATAACTGAGCGTATTTAATTTTGGATCAGCAAAATAATCAGGCAATATACTATGCAATAAATGGGAAAATAAAATGGTAAATAAAGGTACTAAGGTGATGACGACACTCACTTTAGACACCTCCCAACGATTTAGGGCTTCTGCATAAGCACCATAACCAATCAATGTATTTAAACAGCAATAAATAAAGCATAATAAGCTAATTCCTGTTAGTCCGCTCACTTGACTTGGCTGAGCAAAAGGGGTAAAAATTATTGCACAACCTAAATACATAATTAATAAAATTTGTGGTGCAGTAAAATTACGCAACATCAATTTTTGTGCCATACCATAAGCCACCCACACTAATGCTGCACTGATACTGGCTAAAATTCCCATTGCATAAACATTAAGTCCAAATAATAAATCAAATCGATCATTAAAAAATAAACCTAATCCGATAATCAGGATAACTAAACCTATTTTTTGATGCAAACCTAGGGCTTCTTTAAAAACAATCACACCACAAATCAACATCACAAAAGAAGATAAATGAATAAAGATTTGTGCAATCGCTGGTTCAACATAATTTAATGAACTATTAAATAAAAAGAAATTTCCTGCTAATCCCATTATCCCAATGAAGATTAGAACCACATAATAACGATTAAATTGCTGTTTTTTAGGTAATTTTCCACGCAAAGCTAAAATGATTAATAAAATAATCGCAGCAACCCAAAAACGATAAAAAATAATGCTTTGACTGTTCATTACCGTTAGCACTTGTTTTAAGGCAACAGGCAAAGAGCCCCAAGCCATAGCGGTAATTAAAGCAAAGATAAAACCTATTATCGGTTGATCTTTCATTTTGCCCCCTTGCTAAATAATTTATGCCCTACTGCTGAGGTTAAAGACCCCAAAATTACGATAGCTGCCCCCACATAGCTTAACCCATTTACCTGTTGATCGGCAAAATGATTAGGGAAAAGGTAAAATAAGCCATTGGCAAATAAAATAGTAAATACGGGAATTTGAGTAATTAAAGCACTCACTTTTGATACTTCCCAACGATTTAAGGCTTCCGCATAGCAACCATAGGCTAATAATGTATTGATACAACAAAAAAATAAGTAACCTAATTGCACATTATTTAATGCCCTAATTTGTCCAATATCCGCCACTGGCGTAAAAAATAAGGTACAACCGAGGTAAATAATTAATAAGGTTTGCTGTGCTTCCAGTTTATGTTGCAACAATTTTTGGCTAATGGCATAAGTTACCCAAAGAGCAGAAGCACATATCGCAAGTAAAATACCTTGAAAATATAAATCAAAAGTTAAAAAGTTTTCTAATTTATCATTAAAAAAGATCGCCAATCCAATAACTAAGCATAATAAACCGGTTTTTTGATAAGACGATAGACGCTCTTTAAATAATACAACGCCAGCCAATAACATCATAAATGAAGATAATGGACTTAAAATTTGGCTGGTAACGGGTGGAATATAACGTAACGCTAAATGATAAAAAAAGAAATTCAGCCCTAAGCCCAAAGTTGCAATACATAAAAAGAGCAGGATTTTTCCTTTTAATTGCGTTAAACGGGGTAGCTTATTTTTTTTAATCAATAAGATAAAAATGACTAAGGTAGCAACCGCAAAGCGATACCAAGCGATAGTCTGTGGATCCATATCGGTTAGCACTTGCTGTACAGCAATGGGAAAACTTGCCCACATCGTTACAGCAATCAGGGTAAAAAGAAAGCCCATACCATTACACCATTTTCACTCATTTATTATCTAAAAAATAATCTTAAAACACACCGCACTTTTATGCTTGTGAATAACCTAATATGCAAATATAAAAAAACCCCACATTTGATCAGTGGGGTTCTCAATTCGTTGATTGAAATTATTCAGTAACAATACTTACATATTTACGGCTTTTCTCGCCTTTTACTTCAAATTTCACTTTACCATCAGCGGTTGCAAATAAAGTATGATCACGTCCCATACCTACATTGTTACCTGCGTGGAATTTTGTACCACGTTGACGAACGATAATGCTACCCGCTAATACAGATTCACCACCGAAACGTTTTACACCAAGACGTTTAGCTTCAGAATCACGACCGTTACGAGTTGAACCACCTGCTTTTTTAGTTGCCATCTACTTGATCTCCTCTGAATTATGCTTGAATCCCAGTGATTTTCACTTCTGTGAACCACTGACGATGACCTTGTTGTTTACGGCTGTGTTTACGACGACGGAATTTAACGATTTTAATTTTTTCGCCACGACCGTGTGCAACCACTTCAGCCACTACTTTGCTACCACTTACTAATGGTGCACCAATTTTAACGTCTTCACCATTGACAACCATCAATACAGAATCGAATTCAACGGTTTCGCCAGTTGCTACTTCAAGTTTCTCTAAACGAACCACTTGACCTTCACTGACGCGGTGTTGTTTACCACCGCTTTGAAATACTGCGTACATATATACTCCGCTATTTTGTGCTATTTCAATGTTTATGTCATTTAGCACATCAAAAATTATATAAATAGGTGGTGGATTTTACGGAAAAATAAAGCATTTAGCAAGCAGGATTTTACGATAAAACAAAAAAATTGATAAATTGTTCAGAAAATTGAGAAATTCAGGTACAATCTTGCTATTTTTAAGTTTAACGCATTTGATAAGTTTATGATAAAACATCATTTATCTATGGATTTAAACAGTATTCAGCAATTAATTCAGCAGGATATGCAAGCAGTTGATCAAGCAATCTTAGCGCAATTAAATTCTGATGTGGTACTGATTAATCAATTAGGTCATTATATTATCCAAGGCGGTGGCAAACGAATTCGTCCATTAATTGCAGTGTTAGCCGCCAATGCTCTGGGTTATCAAGGACAACAACATATTACTTGTGCTGCCTTTATTGAATTTATCCATACCGCCACCTTGCTTCACGATGACGTGGTTGATGAATCCGATATGCGTCGTGGCAATCCTACCGCTAACGCAGAGTTTGGTAATGCGGCGAGCGTATTAGTGGGCGATTTTATTTATACTCGTGCTTTTCAATTAATGACGAGCTTAAATTCACTGAAAATTTTACAAGTGATGTCCGATGCTACCAATGTTATTGCTGAAGGCGAAGTCCTACAATTAATGAATTGCAATGATCCAAACACCACCGAGCAAAGCTATATGCAAGTAATTTATAGCAAAACAGCTCGCCTGTTTGAAGCTGCCAGCCAATGTGCCGCCATTGTGGCGAAAGGTAATGAACAACAAGAAAAAGCCTTGCAATTATATGGACGTTATTTAGGTACAGCATTTCAGCTAGTTGATGATGTATTAGATTATAGTGCCAATGCCCAAGCACTAGGCAAAAATATCGGCGATGATTTAGAAGAAGGCAAACCAACATTACCTTTATTACACGCTATGCAACAAGGTAATGCTCAACAAGCCGCTTTAATTCGCTCCGCCATAGAACAAGCTGGGCAACGCCACCTACTTGATGAAATATTAGCCATTATGCAACAATATGGTTCGCTTGATTATGCTATGCAACGAGCAAGAGAAGAAGCTGAAAAAGCGGTAGCCGCCATTGAAATCTTACCTGATAGCCCTTATAAACAGGCTTTAATTTCTTTAGCTTATTTATCTATTGATAGACAATATTAACCCTATTATGAATATGCAACAAAATATCTCTATACAAAAAAGTGCAGTGGATTTTCAACAAAAAAAGAGTAAATCTCGCCGACAAAAAAATAACAAAGATCCCAACGCCCCTTTTGTGCGTCCAAAATTAAGCCTACCTAATGGGCATAATAAATTATTATTACATTCTTGCTGTGCCCCTTGCTCAGGGGAAGTAATGGAAGCAATTCACGCCTCAGGTATTGAATTTACCATTTATTTTTACAATCCCAATATTCATCCTCTAAAAGAATATCTTATTCGCAAAGAAGAAAATATTCGTTTTGCTGAAAAATGGGGAATTCCTTTTATTGATGCGGATTATGATCGGCAAAATTGGTTCGATCGTGCCAAAGGTATGGAAAATGAGCCTGAGCGTGGTATTCGTTGCACTATGTGCTTTGATATGCGTTTTGAAAAAGCGGCACAATATGCTCACGAGAATGGCTTTCCTGTTTTTACCAGTTGTTTAGGTATTTCTCGTTGGAAAGATATGAATCAAATCAACGGTTGTGGACATCGTGCCGCAGAGAAATATGAGGACGTGATCTATTGGGATTATAATTGGCGTAAAGGCGGTGGCTCACAACGAATGATTGAAATCAGTAAACGTGAACGTTTTTATCAACAAGAATATTGCGGTTGCGTTTACTCTCTACGTGATACCAATAAATGGCGAGAAGCCAATGGTCGGCAAAAAATTGAAATAGGTAAATTGTATTATTCTGCGGATTAAGGCATTTATCTATTCAATCTGTTTACTTTTATACTTATCAATAAAAGTTGAACAGAAATAAGGGGGAATTCCCCTATTTATTCATTAACTCAAAAATAAAGGAATTAACATGAAACGTATTTATCAAATTTTCACTTTAATACTCGCTGCTTTTGTAATGGTCGCTTGTTCTGATGCCAAAAAAGATATGCAAGCTGATATTGATGCCATTGAACAAGTTACTGAGCAAAGTGGCACATTACAAAAAATTGAACAATTACAAACTCAACTTGTATCGGGTTCATTAGATAAAGAACAACTTAAGCAAATCTTTACCGAAGTCAGTGCTGAATATAGCAAATTAAAAGATTCAGTAGCGAGCTTAAAACTTAAAACAGAAGAAGGTAAAAACGTACAAGCTAAATTTGATAGTGCAATTACTAAATTTATTAGCTTAATGAACCAAAGTGCAGAATATAGCACCAACCCACCAACATCAGAACAGGCTAGTGCTTTTATGCAGTTACAACAAGATTCAACTAAAGAGTTACTTGATGCGAACAATGCCTTGATTGAATTAAAAAATAAAGTGGCTGAGAAAAAATAATTTTTAGTCCTAAAATCAATCAATTAAAAGAAAAATATTCTATAAAAAGGCATATATATGCCTTTTTATTTTGTTAACCCAAAGTGCAGTTAGTTTTGAGATTTTTTTGCTTTTTTTTTCCGACTTCCCTTACTCGCTTTTCCATTAGCGACTTACTTTTTCTATTCCACTAGGCTTTGGCGAAAGAAAGGCATCTATGGTTTTAAGCTTTACATAGTTTTTAAAGGGAAATGTACAGAAAAATTATTCCAAAATAGACCGCACTTACTCAAAATCAGTATTCCCTTATTTTTATAGCCATCTCATTTTAAAGTAGTACAGAGTTGGTTCATCTTGCCATACTATTTGTATTCAACGTACCGCCTTATCTTATTTTAAATTAAAACGACTATAAAATGACGATAATAATTCTTTTAAGAATGATTTTTCTATTTTAGTAGGGTTGCAATAGGGTTAATTAATCCTTTTTCGCTAATATTTTCTTTTCTAAATAGGCAATCATTTGGCTGGCGATATCAATATGACTAATTTGTTCAATTAATTCTAAGCCCGGACTTGCGTTTACTTCTAATACCATTGTTCCTTGTTGAGTACGAATAAGATCGACTCCTGCTACATCAAGCCCAAGCGCTTGGCTGGCTTGGATAGCGATATTTTTTTCTTGTGAAGAAAGTTGGATTGGTTCTGCTGAACCACCACGATGAAAATTAGCACGAAATTCCCCCGCTTTTCCAATACGTTGCATTGAAGCGATAACTTGTTGACCTATGACAAAACAACGAATATCACGTCCTTGTACCTCTTGCATAAACTGTTGTAGTAAGGTGGGAATATTGGCTTGACGTAAAGTTTCTAAAATACTGACCGCACTTTGTGCTTTTTCCGCTAACATGACCCCTATCCCCTGTGCCCCTGTTAATGTTTTTAAAATAATTTCATCATTTAGTTGTGCCACTGCTACTGAGGCAGAACATTCATTTCCCGCTAATAAGGTTGTAGGAATAGGAATATTAGCCTGCAATAATGCTTGCAAACTTTGCCATTTATCTCGCGCCAATAAAAAGGCTTGTGCTTCATTTAAGCACACAACACCTTTAGCTTGAAAATGCCGTAATACAGCACAGCCCATTTGGGTACTAGTTGTGCCAAAACGGGGGATTATTCCTTGGTAATCCGTTAATAAAACAGGCTCACTGTCATTTTTTTCTTGATAATACAAAATAAAGTGCGGTGAGTTTTGCTCAAGTTTTAGTAAGCAACGATTAGGATCAAGAATATCTAGCTGATGTCCACTATTTTCTGCCGCTTGCTTGAGCCTTACACAGCTATATAAACGAGGCTCTCGGCATAACATTAATAATTTCATTGATTTATTTCTTCATAAAACCTTGTTGCTGTAAATAAGGTAAAATATGTGGTCGTACAGGTTGGGCTAAGGTTTTGGCTATATTTGCATACCAATCTCTTGTTTTACCTCGTTGTTGATAATAATTTTTGATGTCTTGATTATAGCTATCTAATTGGTTTTGAGTTAAAGGTTGGTATTGGTTCTCAAAACACATTGTTTGTTGTGGTAAACGGGGTTTTTGTGGTGGATTTTGATCGGGATAGCCTAAACATAGTCCAAGTACCGCAAAACAATGAGGAGGCAAATGCAATAGCTCACCGACTTTTTCAATATGATTGCGTAATGCTCCAATAAATACCCCACCTAAGCCTAATGATTCGGCGGCAACCATGACATTCTGTGCCATAATACCAGCATCTACCGCACCGATTAAGGCAACTTCGGTATAATCGAGTTGTGCTTGTTCGCAAAGTTGTTGATGTTTAGCAAAGTCCACACAAAATACCCAAAACTCTGGGGCTTGTTTAATATAAACTTGATGGGAAGCACAAGCCATAATTTGTTCTCGTAATGCCATATCTGTAATGCGTACAATAGAAATACATTGCAAATGATTAGAGGAAGAGGACATTCTTGCTACATCAATGAGTTGCTGACAAATTTGTTCAGCAATAGGTTGTTCGGTAAATTGGCGAATAGAGCGGTGATGTAGTTGGGTTGCTATGGTTGATGATAATGCTTGCATAAGGCTCTCCTAGATTAGCTTATATAAGATTGATATATTATACCAATCAAAATAATGCTGAAAAACAGTTTATTAAAAGGTTAAGAATAAGATAGAATAGACAGCATATAAACTGATTTTACTAATAGGAGTTATTTATGTTTGTTGTTATTTTTGGTCGCCCAGGTTGTCCGTATTGTGTTCGCGCAAAAGAATTAGCGGAAAAATTACAAAATACGGTAGAAGATTTTAGCTATCGCTATGTAGACATTATTGCAGAAGGGATTAGTAAAGCGGATTTATCAAAATCTGTGGGTAAACCTGTAGAAACTGTGCCGCAAATCTTTATTGATGAAAAACCAATTGGTGGTTGCACTGATTTTGAGGCATTAATGAAACAACAATTTGGCGTTGTGGCTTAATAAATAGATTAATTTGATACCTTAAATTCTCCCTCGGTTATAGAACCTTGCCAATAGTGAAATAATGGACAAAATAGTTGCTAATAATTTGAGAAAGTTATTATTAGCAACCATTTTTCCATTACACCACTTTAAACAAATCCTATAAAAACGGCATTATTAACATAATGCCGTTTTTGCGCTTTCAATGTCAATCAACAATTAATTTTTCGCTGCTGCAGCAGCTTTTACAATCACAGCAAATGCTGGTGCTTTTAATGATGCGCCACCAACCAATGCTCCATCAATATCAGGTTGGGTAAATAATTGGGCAGCATTAGCATCATTCACTGAGCCACCATATTGGATAATCACTTGCTCTGCTACCGCTTGTGATTTCTTAGCAATATGTCCTCGAATAAAGGCGTGTACCGCTTGAGCTTGTTCTGGGGTAGCAGATTTGCCTGTACCAATCGCCCAAATCGGTTCATAAGCAATCACTGCGCCATTAAAGGCTTCTACGCCAAGGGCATCAATCACTGCGTCAATTTGTTTAGCACAAACTTGCTCTGTTTGTCCTGCTTCATTTTCCGCTTCAGATTCACCAATGCAAAGCACAGGTACTAACCCTGCTTGTTTTAATGCGGCAAATTTTTTAGCAATAAATTCATCGGATTCGTGATGATATTGACGGCGTTCAGAATGTCCAATGATAATGTATTTTGCACCAAAATCTTTTAACATTTCGGTGGAAATATCGCCAGTAAATGCCCCTTGCACATTCACATCAACATTTTGTGCACCAAGGAAAATTTGGCTACCCGCTAACGCTTGCTCTGCCTCGGCTAAATACATTACAGGCGGTGCAATCGCCACATCACAGCCTTCAACCCCTGCTAACTCTGCTTTTAATCCTGCGATTAATTCTTGAGTAAAAGCCTTACTGCCATTTAATTTCCAGTTCCCCATAACTAAAGGACGACGTGCCATAATTTTTTCTCCATATAATTAATTAATAACTCGCTTACTATATCAAATTTTGCCTATAAACTTTAGTTTTAGATCAAAAATTTTCGCCTTTTCATTAATAAAAGATGATTATTTTGCGTTAAAAAGCTACAATCCACTGTATGGATTGTTGATAAAATGAATAATAATGATGAAAATTTTTAAAGCCGAACAATGGAACCTCCCGCTATTACTTCCTTTATTTGAACAATATCGTACTCAGCAAGGTATGCCCGCTAATCCTGAACGAACCCTAACCTTTTTAAATAATCGTATTCGCTTTAGTGAAAGTATTTTATTTATCGCCCTTGATCCACAACACAATGCACAAGGGTTTATTCAGCTTTATCCTCGCCTGTCCTCTTTACAGTTACAACGCTATTGGCAATTAACCGATATTTTTGTGCAAGATTGCCCTAATAAATTGCAAATTTACACCGCACTTATTGAAAAAGCCAAAGAGTTTGTATGCTATACCCAATCCCATTTTTTAGTAGTAGAACAAAATCAGCAACATCGCCAATTATGGGAAGCCGAAGGCTTTAAGATCAATCACAAAAAAGCAGTGTTTGAATTGCGGTTATAATCAAGCTATAATCGCCAAATATTTTCATTAGTACTAATAAATAAAAAAGGAAGAAAAAATGGGTTTAAAAAATGTACCAGCAGGTAAAGCATTACCAGATGATATTTATGTGGTCATTGAAATTCCTGCAAACTCTGATCCAATTAAATATGAAGTGGATAAAGAAACTGGCACTTTGTTTGTTGACCGTTTTATGGCAACCGCTATGTTCTATCCAGCAAACTATGGCTATATCAACAATACCTTATCCTTAGATGGCGATCCTGTTGATGTGCTTGTTCCTACCCCTTACCCATTACAACCCGGTTCGGTCATTCGTTGTCGCCCAGTTGGGGTATTGAAAATGACGGATGAATCAGGACAAGATGCCAAAGTGATTGCTGTTCCCCATAGCAAATTAACCAAAGAATATGATCATATTCAAGATGTCAATGATCTTCCTGCTTTATTAAAAGCACAAATTCAGCATTTCTTTGAAAGCTATAAAGCCTTAGAAGCGGGTAAATGGGTTAAAGTTGATGGTTGGGCGGATGTCAACGAGGCTCGCCAAGAGATTTTAGCCTCCTTTGAGCGTGCTAACCAATAATCTATATAAATACCGTTTTATTGAAAACGGTATTTTTTTATCATTTTAAGGAGCCTTTATCATGTTAAATTCACTAAAAAAACTGACAAAACTGACCGCACTTTTTAGTGCGATTATCCTCTTAAATGCTTGTGCGAGTTCTTCAGAAATTAACCAACAATCTGCATTAAGCTATCGGCAAGAAATGACACAAATGCGTGAGCAAGGTGTGTTAGATACGAGCTCTACAACCGCTAAACGAGTAAATAAAGTATTCCAAAAAATGGTGCCTTATGCTAATCAAGAAAATAACACAGGGCAGGTCTTTAATTGGGAAATCAATGTAATTAAATCTAATCAGCTCAATGCTTGGGCAATGCCCGGAGGCAAAATGGTGTTCTATACAGGCTTGGTAGATCAATTAAAACTCAGCGATGATGAAATCGCCGTAGTAATGGGACATGAAATGGCACACGCCTTAAAAGAACATGGTAAAAAGAAAGTCAATATGAGCCAAATCACTGGTATTTTTGCTCAAGTTGCTCATATTGCACTCTCTACCCAAATTGGTTCTGATGCCAGTGGCTTAGTTATTGGAGTTGCAAAAGATTGGGGTTTAGACAAACCTTATTCTCGTAGCAATGAAACCGAAGCTGATGAAGTGGGGCTTATGCTGATGGCAAAAGCAGGCTATAATCCGCAAGCCGCACCGGGATTATGGGTAAAAATGAACCAAGCCACAGGCAGTTCAAATAGTGCCTTAGCGGGGTTAATGTCCACTCACCCGACCAATGCTGATCGCCAAAAAAACTTAGAACGCTTAATGCCTGAAGCAATGGCGTTATATCAGGCAAGAAATTAGTGTTATAACATAAAAAGGGTTAAGTAAACTTAACCCTTTTTTGAATTATGATGCAGGCTTACGTCTTTTACCAATGTTTTTACTGTCTTTATGACGAATTTTGATTTTTTTCTTATTTTGTTCTTTTTTAAGCTGTTCTCGTTTTTGTTTTAACCTTGCTTTTTGTTTTTTGCTCACTGATTTCACTTCGCCATTTTTTGGCGCTTTAGTACGAGGTTCAAGTCCTTCAAGGGTTCTTGCTTTTAATAATTCTTGGGTATAACGTTTAATTTTTCCTAATAATTTATAATCATGTGCCTCAACCAAACAAATCGCCACGCCCTTTTTCCCAGCACGAGCGGTACGCCCAATGCGATGCAAATAAGTATCCGCACTATAAGGCAAATCAAAATTAATCACATGGCTAATATCTTCAATATCAATCCCCCTCGCCGCAACATCTGTCGCCACCAATAGAGTAACCGTCCCTGTTTTCAATTTATCTATCGCCTGATTACGCTGATGCTGTGCCATATCACCCTCTAAATAGGTGCTACGAATTCCCCGCTTACGCAAGGTTTCCGATAGCTGTCGCACCTCTTCACGCCGCCGTACAAATACAATGCCTTTGCTTACTTGTTCTTGTTGAACAAAGCGTGCTAACAATTTAATTTTATGTTCTACATTGTCCGCATGGTAAAACCATTGTTGAATTTTCTTGCGTTCACGCCGACTGGGTTCAGCATTGACTTGCACAGGATCTTGCAACAAGCGTTGAGCAAAATCCAGCAACAATTCCCCCTCTAAGGTTGCCGAAAATAACAAGGTTTGCTTACGCCAACGAGTTTCCATTGCAATTTTTTCTGCATCTTGCCCAAAACCCATTTGCAACATACGATCGGCTTCGTCAAAAATAAGCATTTCCACCGCTCGGCAATCAAAATTTTCCTCTTGAATATATTGCAACAACCGTCCGGGTGTCGCGACCACAATATCTTGATTTTTATTAAATACTTCGCCATGATTTTGATAAGCCACCCCACCCGTAATGGTAGCAATACTCAACTTAGTATATTTCGCTACCTGTTGAGCTTGTTCCGCTACTTGCATCGCTAATTCTCGTGTTGGGGTTAAGATCAAGATTCGAGGTGCCCCCGGTTTACGGCGAGGATAATCCAATAAATGTTGAATAGCTGGCAACAGGAAAGCAAGGGTTTTCCCTGTGCCTGTTGGTGCAGAACCTAACACATCTCGTCCGTCCATTGCTTGCGGAATGGCTTCAAGTTGAATGGTAGTAGGACGCTCATAACCTTTATCTCGCAATGCGTTTAATAATTCAGGACAAAGGTCAAAATCAGCAAATTGTGGTAATATCATGGCATTTCTCACTGCATCTTTAAAATTGGCAAGAATTATAGCGGATAGTGATATAAATGAAAATCGTATAGTCGCTCCACTTTAAAATAATACCGCGTTGGCACGCCTCGCCGTACTATCTGTACTGTCTTCGGCGTGCCGCCTTGTCTTATTTTAAATTGAAACGACTATAACTCACTTAACCTTAAAAATTTATGCTTACTAACATTATGACAGGTTTTCGCTTTAAACAATTTTTTATTAGACATGATCAATGTGCGATGAAAGTCGGCACTGACGGCATTTTATTGGGAGCTTGGGCAAGCAATGCCAACTGTCAGCATATTTTAGATTTAGGCACAGGCTCAGGATTGGTAGCGATTATGTTAGCTCAACGTTACCCACAAGCACAAATAACAGGGGTTGAATATGATACCCAAGCCACC
The DNA here is from genome assembly GCF_029783845.1 of Volucribacter amazonae. Classification (NCBI taxonomy): domain Bacteria; kingdom Pseudomonadati; phylum Pseudomonadota; class Gammaproteobacteria; order Pasteurellales; family Pasteurellaceae; genus Volucribacter; species Volucribacter amazonae. The sequence continues at coordinate 707,539 of NZ_LWID01000001.1, forward strand.
CAACAAGCAAAAGAAAATGCTAAGGCTTGTCCTTGGCAACACAATATCCACATCGTTGGACAATCTATTGAACAATTTGTTGCCTCACGCCAAGGCTCAGCGGTCTTGACACAATTTGATCTGATTGTCGCTAATCCCCCTTATTTTGCTCAAGGGGTTGCTTGTTCATCAGCTCAACGAGAATTGGCTCGCTACCAACAACAAAGCCATTTCGCTTGGCTAACAATGGCACAATCCTGTTTAGGCCCACAAGGTAAAATTTGTTTTGTACTACCTGTTCAAGCGGCAAATTTACTCAAAACACAAGCAAAACAAACCGCACTTTATTGTATTGAACAATGCGACATTATAACCAAAATGGGCAAAACACCTCACCGAACGTTGATTAGCTTTGCCCAACAAGCCTCGCCATTGCGACAAGATAACTTAGTGATTTACGATCAAAACAATCAATATACCGACAAATTTAAGCAATTAACTCAGGCGTTTTATCTTAAATTTTAGCTGATTGCGATAATTTGAGCCAATTATAATAACCATAAATGGAATTGACCAAATAGCCAGTAAACATAATATACATCGCTGGGGTTTCCGCCCACAAAACAATAGAAAGGATATTTAAACTAATCCATAACAACCATTGTTCACGATAACGTAAAATCATTAATAATTGAGCGGAAAAAGTAATGATTGTGGTTGTGCCATCAAGGGCTGGTTTACCCCCCCCCGCCATGCTTACAGCTTCAATAAACAACAAAGAACAAATCGTCATACTGACCAATAAAATTAACCAGCCTCGCCAAGTTAAGGCTTTAACTTTCACCGTTTCATTGCCTTTGTTATCATTTTGCATATTGGCTTTCCATAAAAAATAACCAATAAATTGAGCAGGAATATAAACATAGAGGGTAGAATTCATTTCACCAATATAATTCGCCCCCCAAGCCACATAAAAATAGGTATAAGCAAAAATTAAGCCAAAGAAATAATTACTGATTTTTCCTTTACTCACAAAGATCACGCAAAGCAAGCCCGCAATCCCCGAAATCATTGCCAAAATAGAATCTGGCTCTTGCACATAAGCCCAAATTTGAGCCCCAACAAAAACCACAATCCAAGCCACTTCTAATGGTTTCCAACCACCAAAAAACTCTTTACGAGCAAGCTGCCAATAATTATTCAATGTCATCGTTGATTCCTTAATTGTAGAAAACTTGCCTACTTTTACACCGCAAACAATACAATGTCAAGTATAGATAACAAAAAACTTATAAACTAAGAATAATTTTTTAATTTTGTAGCAGATAAGAAATTTAATATTTTGATATGATATGCTAAAGTCAGAAAAAGAGGCAAAAATAATTCCAAAATCAACCGCACTTTAGGCTCAAAAGAAAAAGAGAACATTACTTATGCCTATTTACCCAAATAGCATATTAACAATTATTTATTCTCTGGAACATAACTTCTCTGTCAATAACTTTGCAAATTGCTGTGGGTTTTCTTGGTGGGCGTTATGCCCTGCTTGGGGGATTAAGGTTAAATCTAGCTGATTTTGTTTGGCAATTTGTTGAAACTTTTGATCTTTTTCGCCACAAAAATAAAAAACAGGTAAGGAAACGCACCGCACTTTATATCTAAAATCTGGTTGTTTGGCTAATGAGGTAGCTGTAAGCATACGGGCAATGGCTTGTCCGTTATTATGTTGGCGTAATTGAATAAGTTGTTGCCGTTGTTGTGGGGTAAGATGAGCAAAAACAGGTTGTTGATACCATTCCTCAAGCACTTGTTGAATGGGTTGATGAGCAAAACGCTTTGCCCAATTTTGATCCTGTTGCCAACGTTGTTGTCGTTGAGCGGAATCGGATAAACCGAGATTAACGCCCTCTAACAGCAGAGCTTGCAATGAATGAGTTGGCAATAACTGAGCAAAATAAGCATATAAAGCCAAACGTCCACCAAGGGAATAGCCCATTAAATAATAAGGGCGTTGTTGTATTTGTGCTTGAATATGCTGAGCTAATAAGGCACAAACTTGTTGAAAATCTTGAGCTTGTGCCAGTTGTTGTGCGGAATAACTAGTGCCATGAAAGGGTAAATCTAACGCAATACAGTCAAAGTGCGGTAAAAAATCCATCAATTTTTGCCAATCTTGTTTATCGCCAAGCAAGCCATGTAGCAATACTAACAAAGGCTTTTGCCCTTGTTTATTGGCGTTTGAGCTTGGCAATGGCATTTATACTCCAATTACTGCGTGGCTAATTTGTTCAATAAGCTGTTTATACAACTTTGAGCCATCACTTGGATTCACTTTAATTTCAATCAATGTGGTTTCTCGCCGTCCATAGGCTTGTTTTAATACTGAACCTAAATCAGCCCAAGTATAAGGACGAGCATATTTGAGCTCAAACATTGATGCGGCTTGAGAGAATTCAAGATGATGTGGCATACGATAAAAGTTGTTTTTGAGTTCTTCGTCCACTGGCAACAGATCAAAAATCGCTCCGCCATTATTATTAATAATGAAAATAATGGTAGGTTGATTAACGGACTTAAAGAGAGCCAAGGAATTGAGGTCATAAAGGGCGGAAGTATCACCAAGCACCGCCACGAGTGGTTGGTTAGTGGCAACGCCAATACCTGCTGCAGTCGCTAATAACCCATCAATACCGCTTGCCCCTCGATTGGTATAAACAGGATAACCTTCTGGCAATTTGCAAAGTGCATCAACTAAGCGGATAAATAAACTGTTGCCCAAGAATAATACGCCGTTACTCGGCAATACACGCTCTAAATTATGGGCTAAAGAGGCTTCATTTAATGTACCGCCCACCTGTTGTTCAATAAAGGTAGCACAAAACTTAGATAGCGCCAGAGGCTCAAGTAGCCAAGTTTTTTGCCGTAATGCAGGGTGAGCCCGTAGCCAATGATGAATTTTTGCTTGGAAACGGGTTTGATGATGATGATAAGGATCGCATTGTCTTGCTTGCGGATCAACTAACCAAAATTCGCCGTTAAATTCCGCTAAAAATTGGTTAATGCGTTTGCTGATAATCTTTGCTCCCATTTGGATCACAATATCCGCTTGCAATAATTTTTGTCTTACGGTTTGATTTGCCAACCAAATATCCGCATAAGGCAAGCTAGGCTCAACAGTGGATTGAATATCCGTTAATAAAATCCAACCTTGAGTATTCGCCCAAGTAGCCAGCCCCATACTTTGTGCTAAGGGGATTTGCCCCACGACTATCACGCCTCGTTTGCTCCGCCAAAAATCCCAATTTTCGTGAATTAACACTTCTTGATGTGGGGGTTGCCATGCAATCCAAGGCTTATTTTGGCTTAGCCAAGATTGGATCGGCTGTAACCAAGCATGTTGTTGAATTTGCTGTTCATCAGCTTGATACAACGGCTCGGCAAAAGGTACATTAATATGGATTACCCCTGCTTGTTGTTGCTGAGCCAAGCAGGCTTGCTGAATACGAGAAATCAGCCATTGCGCAGGATAATCCGCACTTGGGCGAGGCAGATCAAGCTGTGCCACAGGATAATCCGCAAAGAGATTAGCTTGTAAAATCGCTTGATTTGCACCGCACTCTAATAATTCAGGCGGGCGATCGGCGGTAAGCACAATAAGATTAACACCTGTTTGGCGAGCCTCAATAATCGCAGGGTATAAATTAGCAGCGGCTGTGCCAGAGGTAACAATTACCGCAACAGGCGATTGGCTTGCCTTGGCGATACCAAGGGCAAAAAAGGCTAAACCTCGTTCATCAAAATGGCTATGGCAATGCACTTGTTTATGTTGCTGTAAGCGTGCCGCCTCTAGGGTCAAGGGGGTTGAACGTGAACCCGGGGCGATACAAATATGTTGTACGCCATGCCGAACTAAGCTGGCTAAAATGACTTTTGCCCAACAACGATTAAAAGTACTCACCTCTGACATAATTTCTCCATTATGATTGATTAAACAAGGAAATTAATCCTTTTGCTTTACGCTCAATTTCCTGCCATTCTAACAAGGGATTAGATCCTTCAACAATACCTGCCCCTGCAAAAACACGAATTTTGTTGTGTTCCACAAAGGCACTACGAATAGTAACACAAAATTCCGCTTGTTGTGGCTGCATAACACCGAGACAACCTGCATACCAAGTGCGGTGAAAATTTTCACAATTTTTAATAAATTCCACCGCTGGTTGTTGAGGTAAACCTGACACCGCAGGGGTAGGGTGAATGGCTTGCAAACAATGGGCATCATGGCACTCAGGCTTTAGAGTTACCTGAATTTTACGGCATAAATGCTGTACATTGCGTAATGGCACTAATGTTTTGTCTTGCACCTCAATATGTTGTGCATAAGGGGCTAGATGCTGGCAAATACCGTCCACAACTAATTGATTTTCATATTGATTTTTTTGATCTTGCAATAACCAATCGGCTTGTTGTTGATTTTTTCTTTGATCATTGCCCATAAAAGCCGTCCCCGCTAACGCCTCAGTGGCTAATTGTTGTTGTTCACGCCGATATAAACGCTCGGGGCTTGAGCCTAAAAAGGTACTATCCGCATTTTCAGCCAGCAAAAAATGATAACAATGGGAATTAACTCGCTCACTTTGCCCGAGCATATCCTTGGCATTAATTGAGCAATCACTGGTTAAATGATATTGATTGGCTAGCACTACTTTGCTTAATGCTTTCCGTTTAAAGCAAGCTAGCCCTTGTTCAATCCAATGTTGCCATTGTGCAAAGCTGGCTTGGCGATATTGCTCAATAAATTGAATGTGATCAATGGCTTGCAACGAAACGGTATCAGTGAGTGTTGCCAATAAAGGATCAATTTGTTGAGCAAGGGGTTGTTGATTATCAATAAATAGCCAACAAGATAGCTTATCCTGTTCCTGTTGTAACAATAATTGTGGCAAATAAAATAAGCTATTGCCAGCAAATTGCATACCGCCCACAAGGGGAAAATCCTGCTCTGCCATAAAGGCTTGAGCCAAAAATTTATCAGAAAATGACCGCACTTTACCTATAGCGGCAAAGGTGGCAGTATGATTGCGTAATTTAAAATAAAACTGCGGATAAATTGTCTGTGCTTTTAACCAGCTTAATAAGGATATTGAGCCAGTAATATGGGTTTTAAACAAAGTAATAGAAGTATGTTGGTCAGCTTGATATTGAACAACAAAATCAACTATTTTGCTTTTGAGTAACTGCAAATTATCCATATAAAAAAACAAACATTTATGGCGATAACGGAAAAAATAATGGGCTATTCTAGCCTATTTTGAAATAATTTTTTACTAAATCTTTTCATATTGACAAAATAAGCGTAAAGTGATGAATTTACTCTCAACAATAAAATTCGTTAAGTTAGGTGATAATATGAGCATTTTCCCCAAATCCGCAAAACTTGAGCATGTTTGTTACGATATTCGTGGTCCTGTGCATAAAGAAGCATTACGCCTTGAAGAAGAAGGCAATAAAATTTTAAAACTCAATATCGGTAATCCTGCCCCTTTTGGTTTTGAAGCCCCCGATGAAATTTTGGTTGATGTTTTGCGTAACTTACCTACCGCTCAAGGCTATTGCGATTCTAAAGGGCTATACTCTGCTCGTAAAGCCATTGTACAATATTATCAATCTAAAAATATGCGTAGTGTAACAGTAAATGATGTTTATATTGGTAATGGGGTATCAGAATTAATCACTATGGCAACACAAGCCTTATTAAATGACGGGGACGAAGTGTTAATTCCTATGCCAGATTATCCTTTATGGACAGCCTCTGTAACACTTGCTGGCGGTAAAGCGGTACATTATGTTTGTGATGAACAAGCGGATTGGTATCCTGATCTTGAAGATATTAAAAGCAAAATTACTACTCGCACTAAAGCCATTGTAATTATTAATCCCAATAACCCAACAGGTGCGGTATATAGCAAAGAATTATTACTACAAATTGCCGAAATTGCTCGCCAGCATCAATTAATTATTTTTGCTGACGAAATTTATGACAAAATTTTATATGATGGTGCAGAGCATCAACATATCGCCGCTTTAGCACCTGATTTATTAACCTTAACCTTTAACGGCTTATCTAAGGCTTATCGTGTGGCAGGCTTTCGCCAAGGCTGGCTGGTATTAAATGGCCCAAAAAATCACGCCAAAGGCTATATTGAAGGCTTAGATATGATCGCCTCAATGCGTTTATGTGCTAACGTCCCAATGCAACACGCTATTCAAACCGCACTTGGGGGCTATCAAAGCATTAATGAATATATTCTGCCCGGCGGACGGTTATTAGAGCAACGCAATCGGGCTTATGAATTATTGAACGCCATTCCGGGTATTAGCTGTGTCAAACCTATGGGGGCGTTATATATGTTTCCCAAAATTGATGTGAAAAAATTTAATATTTATGATGATGAAAAAATGGTGCTAGATTTATTACGCCAAGAAAAAGTGTTATTAGTGCATGGACGAGGTTTCAACTGGCACAGCCCAGATCATTTCCGTATCGTCACCCTACCTTATGTTTACCAAATTGAAGACGCACTAGGACGATTAGCAAGGTTTTTGCAGGGGTATCGGCAGTAAATATTGATAAAAGGTTAAAGCAGAAAACCTCGATCTAGCTATCGAGGTTTTTATCATTATTATTCAAGTTCCCCACAGAAACGATAACCTTCTCCATGAATAGTAGCAATAATTTCGGGGGTGTCTGGATGATCTTCAAAATGTTTACGGATACGGCGAATAGTTACGTCCACTGTACGATCATGAGGTTTTAATTCTCTCCCCGTCATTTTTTTCAGTAATCCTTCTCGTGTTTGGATTTTCCCCGGGTTTTGGCAAAAATGTAGCATCGCCCGAAACTCACTACGTGGTAATTTATGAACTTCCCCTTCTGGGGTAATCAATGAGCGACTATCAATATATAATGTCCAACCATTAAAACGATATTGATTAACCGATTCTTTATGCTCTTTATGTTTATCATTCATTGTGCGTTGTAATAAATTACGTGCCCTAATAGTAAGTTCTCTTGGATTGAAAGGCTTGGTAATATAATCATCAGCACCAATTTCTAAGCCAAGGATTTTATCTACTTCATTATCTCTGCCCGTTAAAAACATCAAGGCAATATCGGCATTTTCCCTTAATTCTCTTGCTAACATTAAACCATTTTTACCGGGTAAATTAATATCCATAATAACCAAATTGATAGGTTCATTAGCAAGAACTTTGTTCATTTGTAGGCCTTCAGAAGCTTGATGAACTTCATATCCTTCCGCTTCAAAAATACTTTTTAAGGTATTGCGTGTTACCGCTTCGTCCTCAACAATGAGAATTTTCGGAGTCGTCATATTTTTTCCTATGTAAATTTTATTTTCCAGTTTTTGGTAAAATCAGCCGAATTGTATTATTGTTAGTAAAGGATCACAATCCAAAATGTTAAATTTGTTACGCTAATCTTAATTTTCATGATCTTTATCATAAAAAACGATACTAACCATGTTCCCTTGTTTTAAAAAATACCACATCAGGATAACGTTCTTGAGCTAAATTAAGATTTACCATTGTTGGGGCAATATAAGTCAAATTATCGCCACCATCAAGGGCAAGATTTTGTTCATTTTTACGTTTAAATTCTTCAAATTTTTTGTGATCGGTACATTCAACCCAACGTGCTGTGGCGACATTAACGGTTTCATAAATAGCCTCAACGTTATATTCTGTTTTTAAGCGAGAAACCACCACATCAAATTGTAATACCCCTACCGCACCAACAATAAGATCATTATTGACTAATGGACGGAAAACCTGTACCGCACCTTCTTCTGATAATTGGACTAATCCTTTTAATAATTGTTTCTGTTTAAGTGGATCTTTAAGGCGAATACGTCTAAACAATTCTGGTGCAAAGTTAGGTATTCCAGTAAATTTCAGTTCTTCACCTTGACTGAAAGTATCACCAATTTGTATCGTGCCATGATTATGCAAACCAATAATATCACCTGCATAGGCTTGTTCCGCATGGCTACGATCCCCAGCCATAAAGGTTAAGGCATCGGAAATAACTACTTCTTTACCAATTCTAACATGGCGTAACTTCATACCTTTTTCATATTTGCCTGAAACAATACGTAAAAAGGCAACACGATCTCTATGTTTTGGATCCATATTGGCTTGAATTTTAAATACAAAACCAGTAAATTTTTCCTCACTTGCCTCTACTTGTCGGTTGGTTGCTTGGCGTGCTTGTGGTGCTGGCGCCCATTGAGTTAATCCATCTAACATATGATCAACGCCAAAATTCCCTAATGCGCTACCAAAAAAGACAGGTGTCAGTTCGCCTGCTAAAAATGCTTCCAATTCAAAAGGGTTAGAGGCACCTTGTACCAGTTCTAATTCATCACGTAATTGCTGAGCAAGATCATCACCCACCGCTTGATCTAAATCAGGATTATTTAAGCCTTTGATTACCTTAACATCTTGAATAGTATGTCCTTGTCCCGTTTGATATAAATAGGTTTCATCTTTATATAAATGATAAACTCCCTTAAAGAGTTTCCCACAACCTATGGGCCAAGTAATAGGAGCACAATGGATTTTTAATACATTTTCTACTTCATCAAGTAATTCCATAGGATCACGAATATCACGGTCAAGTTTATTCATAAAGGTAAGGATAGGGGTATCACGTAAACGAGTTACTTCCATTAATTTAATGGTACGTTCCTCTACCCCTTTAGCACTATCAATAACCATTAAGCAGCTATCTACTGCGGTTAAGGTACGATAGGTATCCTCCGAGAAATCCTCGTGTCCCGGTGTATCTAATAAATTAACTAAGCAGTCATTATAAGGAAACTGCATAACCGAAGTGGTAATAGAAATTCCCCGTTGTTTTTCCATTTCCATCCAGTCTGATTTAGCATGTTGCGCTGAGCCTTTACCCTTAACGGAACCTGCTTTTTGAATTGCATTACCATAGAGTAGGACTTTTTCAGTAATGGTGGTTTTCCCTGCATCAGGGTGCGAGATAATCGCAAAGGTACGGCGTTTATTAACTTGTTGTGGATATGACATAGTATTAAATATAAATGCAAACTAAATAGTGGCTAATTATGCCATAAATTGCAAAAGGGATAAAATAGCAAAAGTAAAATTGGTATGAAAAAAATGAGAAATAATGAGATTAAAGATGATTAATGATAGTGATAACTTTATTTTTGACTATCCTTTATCCCCCTCTCCTTTTTGAGAAACTTCGAATAATAAAATTAACATTTCTTATGCAAGAAAACAAAAATCATTAGAAATACTTTTAATAATTAAAAAAGAGTATTACTTAATATGTAATGAATTTTACTTGGATATTTTATCTTTTATTATCTGTCGAAGAAAATCAATTTCTTCTTGTTGTTGTTTTACTATCCCTAACAAATATCTTATATCATTATTGTATAACTTATCCTTTTTTAATATAAAATTGATATTCTCTGGGGGGGGGGGAATCTAAAACTTCAAATTGAGAAATGAGAATTTTCTCAAAGTCAATATTTAATAATATTTGCATAATCTGATTTAATCGCTTTAAACTAATATTGTTTTCTCCTCTTTCAAGTTTTCCATAGGCAGCCTCTGTAATATATAAACTTCTAGCCATCTCCGCTTGAGTTATTTTTTTGCTTTCCCTTAATTTACGGATCATTTCTAGTAGCATATTACTCATAATAACCTCCATTATTAACTAATTAGGTAGCTCATCTCCCCAAATTGTTCCTAGCGATGAGTATAACTATTTTTATAAAATAATTCCATTGAATCATTGATTTTAGAGGAAAAACTATGGAATACCGTTACGACCCAGATTTGGAATTTCTTGCAACTTGTGACGCAAATGAACTTGATGATCTTGTAAAAACATTGATATATGATTCTGATAATACTAAACGTCTTACAGAAGAGTTGAGTTCAAATCATAAATATAAAAAATACAGACCAAATCACAATAAATATTGGGAAGAAATTGCTGCTGAAATTCAAACATTTGGTGGAAATTCAATTATGAATTTATTTAGAGGCAAAGGTGTTTGTTATAGAGAAATATTATGTGATGTATGTGATAAACTCAAAGTGCCATATAATGACAATAGCTCTACAAAACTAATTGAAGAAAATCTGCTCATGAAAATATTAGAAAAAGCGATATATGAGATGTCCACAGAACAGTTAAAACAACTCTCTATCCAACTAGATCTAAAAAATACAAATAACTTAAGCAGTCAGGCAACAACTGCCGCATTACTTACTATATTTAAAATGGGAGGATTCAAATCATATCAACTAACAGTGATTATTGCTAATGCTGTTTTAAAAGCATTAATTGGGCGAGGATTAACGATAGGTGGTAATATACTTCTTACTCGCACAGCCGCTATATTAACAGGTCCAATTGGTTGGGCAATTACTGGAATATGGACTGCATTTGATATTGCGGGTCCAGCATATCGAGTAACTATTCCAGTTGTTATTCAAATAGCATTTTTACGTCATTTAAAAACACATTCAGAAGCTATTCGAGCAACTGAAAGTTTTACTCTCTAGTAAATCGTAATATAACAATTAACAACAAAATATTAGAAAAAAGCGACAATCACTTGTCGCTTTCAATGTTTATAAATTTTCAATAGCTTGATATTGCAATTTGAGTTTATCTAAGGCTTCTTGATAACTTTGCATTTTTTCTCTTTCTTTCGCAATAACCGCTTCTGGTGCTTTTGCCACAAAGGTTTCATTGGCTAATTTATTTTCAATACGCACAATTTCGCCTTTGAGTTTCTCTAGCTCTTTATTCAAGCGAGCAAGTTCTGCCTCTTTATTAATAAAATCCGCCATTGGCACAAATAGCTCCGCATCGCCTACTAATTTAGTAACAGATAACGGAGCATTTTGCTGTGGCTCAAGCACCGTAATATCGCCTAATTTTGCCATTGCTTGTAATAAAGTGCGGTTGTTTTGCAAACAATTTTTTTCTGTCTCAGCTAAATTGCGTAAATAAAGATCTAATACTTTACTTGGGGCAATATTGCTTTCTGCACGAATATTACGTACAGCAATGATGATCTCTTTAAGCCAATTCATTTGGCTTACCGCTTGTGGATCTTGGTATTCTGCTACCACTTGTGGGAACGGTTGTAACATAATGCTATCGCCCGTTACACCAGCAAAGCCTTTCACTTTTTGCCAAATCTCTTCGGTAATAAATGGCATAATTGGGTGTGCTAAACGTAATAATTTTTCTAACACTTCAATTAAAGTATGGCGAGCAGCACGTTTTTGTGCATCAGAACCCGTAGCAAAAATAGGTTTAGTTAATTCTACATACCAGTCGCAGAATTGGTTCCAAGTAAATTCATAAATGGCATTGGCTGCCAAGTCAAAACGATATTGGCTTAAAGCCGAACGGAAAGATTGTACCGCTTGATTAAATTCCGCTTGAATCCAGCGATCCGCAAGGCTAAAGTGCATTTCGCCTTCCGCTAATTGTAAATTGTTAATGTTCATTAACACATAACGGCTCGCGTTCCATAATTTATTACAGAAATTGCGATAGCCCTCTAAACGTTTCATATCCCAGTTAATATCACGTCCATTACTGGCTAAAGCGGCAAGGGTAAAACGTAGAGCGTCAGTGCCGTGAGCCGCAATACCATTGACAAATTCTTTTTTAGTGGCTTTGGCAATTTTTTCGGCAAGTTGCGGTTGCATCATATTGCCTGTGCGTTTTGCCAATAAATCCTCTAAACTAATACCGTCAATCATATCAATAGGATCAAGCACATTTCCTTTAGATTTTGACATTTTTTGCCCATTTTCATCGCGGATTAAACCTGTAACATAAACGGTTTTGAATGGGACTTGCGGTTTACCATTTTCATCTTTAATAAAGTGCATAGTAAACATAATCATACGAGCAACCCAGAAGAAAATAATGTCAAACCCTGTAATTAACACATCAGTAGGGTGGAACATTTTTAATTCTTTGGTTTGCTCAGGCCAACCTAAGGTTGAGAATGTCCATAATCCTGAAGAAAACCAAGTATCTAGTACATCTTCATCTTGACGTAAAACTACATCAGAATTTAATTGATATTTTGACCGCACTTCCTGTTCATTACGAGCCACATAAACATTACCCTGTTCATCATACCAAGCAGGAATACGATGCCCCCACCATAATTGGCGAGAAATACACCAATCCTGAATATCTCGCATCCAAGAAAAGTAAAGGTTTTCATATTGTTTAGGCACAAATTGAATTTCACCGTCCTCTACCGCTTTGGTTGCCACTTCGGCTAAAGGCTTAACACTTACATACCATTGATCGGTCAACATTGGCTCAATAGGCACCCCACCACGATCGCCATAAGGCACTTTGAGATCGTGCGGTTTAATTTCGTCCAACAAACCTAATTGTTCAAAATCCGCCACAATTTGTTTACGTGCAGCGAAACGCTCTAATCCTTGATATTGAGTTGGAATAACGGCTTGATAATTGGTTAATACTTTGCCATCTGCTCCAATAATTTCGGCTTCATCACGAATATCCGCATTGAGAGTCATTACATTAACCATTGGCAACTGATGACGTTTACCCACTTCATAGTCGTTAAAGTCGTGAGCAGGGGTAATTTTTACCACTCCCGTACCAAACTCACGATCCACATAATCATCAGCAATAATTGGAATTTTACGGTTGACTAAAGGTAAAACAACATATTGACCAATTAATGATTGATAACGTTCGTCCTCAGGGTGTACCGCAACCGCTGTATCGCCTAACACCGTTTCAGGACGTGTTGTCGCCACCACTAAATACTCTTTACCCTCAGCAGTTTTTGCCCCATCGGCTAACGGATAACGGAAATGCCACAAACTGCCTTTGCTTTCTTTATTTTCCACTTCTAAATCAGAAATGGCGGTATGCAATTTCGGATCCCAGTTGACTAAACGTTTACCACGATAAATTAAGCCTTGTTCATGCAAACGGACAAATACTTCTTTGACTGCATTAGATAGCCCCTCGTCCATCGTAAAACGTTCACGTTGCCAATCCACTGAATCGCCTAAACGACGCATTTGTTGGCTAATTGTACCGCCAGAATGGGCTTTCCATTGCCAAATTTTATCAATAAAGGCTTCTCGTCCATAATCGTGGCGAGTTTTTCCCTCTTCTGCTGCGATTTTACGTTCCACTACCATTTGGGTGGCAATGCCTGCGTGATCTGTACCCGCCTGCCATAACGTATTATCGCCTTCCATACGATGAAAACGGATTAAGGTGTCCATTAAGGTTTGTTGGAAAGCGTGTCCCATATGTAAACTACCTGTTACATTAGGTGGCGGAATTGCAATACAATAACTGGGTGCATTCTCATTTTCTGAAGGTTTAAAATAGCCCTTTTCTTCCCAATGCTGATATAAGGCTTGTTCCACTGCAGATGGTTCAAAACGATCTGCCATTTCAAATTGTGTTGTCATAATATCTCGTTATTTATCAAGGTTAGCCAATGCTAGTTGTGATGATATAAAAGTGGTTAATTTTACCGAAAAGTGGGGGGGAATGCAAAGTCCGTAAAGGCGATAAAAAACACCTCTCGCTAAAGGAGAGGTCTTAGTGAATTATTGAGGAGAATTAACCTTTTAACTCCGCACGAATTGCTTGAGCAAGCTGTTCGCTTACTTGGGCAAAATGTGCCATTTGACGTTCAACAATCTCTGGGTCTGTTACGTCATTTAAACTCGCCGCAAAGTTGCTTGCTAAGCGGGCTTTTTGCTGTTCATCAAAAATGGCATATAAAGCCGCTGGTTGTGAATAATAATCTTGATCGTATTCACGAAAATCAAAATGTGCTGCCTCACGTTCAATTTGTAAGGATAATTGATCGTGGGTTGGGGTGTAAGTACCGGCATAATTTGGTGCATAATTCGGATGCTGTCCGCCATTATTATCCACACGCATTGCACCATCACGATGAGTGTTATGATATGGGCATTTTGGTGCATTAACTGGGATCTGATGATGATTTACCCCTAAACGATAACGTTGTGCATCTTGATAAGAGAACAAACGCCCTTGCAACATACGGTCAGGCGAGAAACCAATGCCCGGAACAATATTACTTGGTGCAAAAGCCGCTTGCTCTACCTCAGCAAAATAGTTTGCAGGGTTACGGTTTAATTCTAATATCCCCACTTCAATTAGCGGATAATCTTTATGTGGCCATACTTTAGTGAGGTCAAAAGCATAATTATGTTTATGCGCATCTGCTTCAGGCATAATTTGCACTTGTACTGTCCAACGAGGGAAATCGCCATTTTGAATAGATTCATATAAATCTTGCTGGCTGGATTCACGATTTTCACCCACCACTTTAGCCGCGTCAGCATTGGTAAAAAAACGATGACCTTGTTGGGTTTTGAAATGGAATTTGACCCAGAAACGTTCATTATTGGCATTCACTAAGCTATAAGTATGGCTACCATAACCATTCATATGGCGTAAGGTCGCAGGAATACCACGATCACTAAAGAGGATCATAATTTGGTGCATTGATTCAGGGTGTCTTGACCAAAAATCCCAAGCGGCATTGGCATCACGCAAATTGGTTTGTGGATTACGTTTTTGCGTATGAATAAAGTCAGGGAATTTTAATGGATCACGAATAAAGAAAACAGGCGTGTTGTTACCCACTAAATCCCAGTTACCTTGTTCAGTATAAAATTTTAATGAAAAACCACGCACATCACGTTCAGCATCTGCCGCACCACGTTCGCCTGCCACAGTAGAAAAACGCAATAACACTTCAGTTTGTTTACCAATTTCGCTAAATAAAGCCGCTTTAGTATATTTTGTAATATCTTGGGTAACAGTAAAAGTCCCATAAGCTGCTGAACCTTTGGCATGAACAACACGCTCAGGAATACGTTCACGAGCAAAATGGGCTAATTTTTCTTGAAACCAAACATCTTGTAATAATAAAGGGCCTTTCGGACCTGCTGACATGGTATTGTCATTATCCACAACGGGCGCACCCGCTGCGGTGGTAAGGGTTTTGCTATGATGATCAAAAGGGCATTTTTGTGTCATAAATAATCACTCCAACATTGATAGTTAAAATTTTCTAGTAAATTATCTATCTATTGGAATTACTTATCAAACTATTAAATCAATTAGTTTTAGCAATACTTAAATCTCTATTGAAAGTATAAACAATACAAAGTATAGCCCCTCCCTTTCCAAAATATGGTACACCTCGCCGTATCATTTTAAAGTGGAACAACTATAATTTAAATTGAAACGACTATACTTAGTTGAATGACTATATTTATTTCCCACAAAAAAACCTTGATATTTTATCAAGGTTTTTTATAAATATAGGGGAAAATATTAAGCTGTCGCTTTAGCAAAACGCTCTGCTGCAAAATCCCAGTTTACTACATTCCAGAATTCTTTGATATAATCTGGACGGCGGTTTTGGAATTTTAAGTAATAAGCATGTTCCCATACATCTAAACCAAAAATTGGGAAACCAGAACAGCCGGCAATGTCTTTACCCATTAATGGTGAATCTTGATTTGCGGTAGAAACAACAGCTAATTTACCATTTTCGTAAACTAACCAAGCCCAACCAGAACCAAAGCGTGTGGTAGCGGCTTTTTCAAATTCAGCTTTAAAGGCATCAACTGAACCAAAATCACGTTCAATCGCGGCTTTTAAGTCGCCTTGTAAGGTTGTTCCCTTTTTCAAACTTTTCCAAAATAATGTATGGTTAGCATGTCCACCAACATTATTGCGTAATGCTGTTAATTTATCTGCTGGAACTTTATCTAAATTACGTAAGAAAGATCCCGGGCAACCTGCATTGGCTAATGCCATTAATTCAGGTGAGGTTTCTAAGATAGCATTGGCATTATTAATATAAGTTTGGTGATGTTTGCTGTGATGAATTTCCATGGTTTGTGCATCAAAATGCGGTTGTAGGGCATCATAAGCATAACCTAATTCTGGTAAAGTATAAGCCATAATCATTCCTTTTGTTGAGGGTTAAAAATCCTGTTTAGTTTAACAAATTTTTTGATTAATATCATTAAAATTGCTTATAAGAATAAATTATAACCAAGTTTAATGATTTATTAAGATAAAGAGCGGTCTATTTTTCAAAAATTTTCCGCTCTTATTTTGTTAATGCTGTGCCTTAACGGCAGCAACTGCCACCATATTGATAATACGGCGTACCGAGGCGACTGGCGTTAAAATATGGGCAGATTTATTTAATCCCATTAATAAAGGTCCAATGGTACTTGGTGTTGCGGTACCTTGTAATAAATTTAAACTAATGCGTGCGGACTCCATTGATGGGAAAACCAATAAATTCGCAGCCCCCTTAATTGGGCTATCAGGCATAATCTCTTGGCGTAAACTCTGCGATAATGCAACATCACAATGCATTTCACCGTCAATCACTAAATTTGGATCTTGCTGTTGTACCAAAGCTAATGCTTTACGCATTTTTAACGCGTTTGGTGTATCCGAGCTACCATAATTAGAACTGGAAACTAAAGCAACTTGTGGCTCAATACCAAAATCACGCACTTGTTTAGCTGCCATTAAGGTAATTTCAGCTAATTGTTCCGCAGTAGGCTCAAGATTCACAAAAGTATCTGCTAAAAATAAATTTGATTTGGCTAGCACTAAACCATTTACGGTGGCTAGAGTGGAGACATCAGATTTAATACCAATCACATTTTTCAAAATATCTAAATGGGAAGCATAATTTCCAAGTAAACCACATAACAGGGCATCAACTTTCCCTAATTGCAATAAAGTTGCCCCAATAATAGTAGGATTAGTACGCAACTCACGTTGTGCTGCAACAGGGGTAACGCCATGGCGTTTTTGTTGTTCATAGTAAGTTTTCCAACATTGTTCATGATAAGGATTATCTTCAATATTGATCACTTCATAATCTTGTCCAACTTGAATTTTTAAACCTAAGGACTTCGCTCGTTCCGCAATGACCGCTGGGCGTCCAATCAGCACTGGCGATGCGATGCCTAAAGAAGCAATTTCTTGCACCGCATGTAAAACTCTCGGTTCTTCCCCATCGGTCAATAAAACCCGTTTTTTGTCCGCCTTAGCTTGAACAAATACGGGTTTCATAAATAAATTAGTTTTATAAACAAACTGAGTCAATTGTTCAATATAAGCCTCAAAATCCTCAATTGGACGAGTGGCTACCCCACTATCCATTGCCGCTTTCGCCACCGCAGGGGCAATTTTTACGATTAAACGTGGATCAAAAGGTTTTGGAATCACATAATCAGGTCCAAAGGAAAGTTCACTATCACCATAAGCCGAAGAAACCACCTCGCTTTGCTCCGCTAAAGCTAAATCGGCAATGGCATAAACTGCTGCCATTTTCATTTCTTCATTAATGGTGGTCGCTCCAACATCTAACGCACCTCGAAAAATAAATGGGAAACATAGCACATTATTCACTTGATTTGGGTAATCTGAACGTCCTGTACAAATAATGGCATCAGCACGTGCCGCTTTTGCTTCTGGAGGTGTAATTTCAGGATCAGGATTCGCCAGCGCCAAAATTAATGGGCTTGCTGCCATGGATTTAACCATATCCTGCGTTAATGCTCCTGCTGCTGAACAACCTAAGAAAATATCGGCATTAGGTATCGCATCAGCTAAACTACGTTGCCCATTATCTTCAATCGCATAGTGTTTTTTAGTCTCATCTAAACGTTCATCACGATTTTTATAGATCACACCTTTAGAATCACATACGGTAATATTTTCTTTTTTCATGCCTAAACTAACCAATAAATTTAGACAAGCAATAGAAGCCGCACCAGCTCCTGAGGCAACTAAACGAACGTCCTCTATTTTTTTGTTCACGATACGTAAACCATTTAAAATCGCTGCTGCACTAATAATCGCTGTACCATGCTGATCATCATGGAAAACAGGGATATTCATACGCTCACGCAATTTTTGTTCAATATAAAAACACTCTGGGGCTTTAATATCTTCTAAATTAATGCCGCCAAAAGTTGGCTCTAGGGCAGCGATAATATCCACTAATTTATCAGGATCATGCTCATCAATCTCAATATCAAAAACATCAACCCCCGCAAACTTTTTAAATAAAACGCCTTTCCCCTCCATAACGGGTTTACCCGCTAAAGCACCAATATTGCCCAAACCAAGCACAGCCGTACCATTAGAAATAACCGCAACCAAATTACCCTTTGCGGTATATTTATGTGCTAATAAGGGATCATTTCGTATTTCTAAACAAGGAACAGCCACACCTGGAGAATAAGCAAGAGCAAGATCTCGTTGCGTTGCTAAAGACTTTGTTGGCGTAACTTCTATTTTCCCCGGTTTAGGAAATTCATGAAAATCAAGTGCTGCTTGGCGTAACTGTTCGTCCATAAAATGATCCTCTCTCTTTGATATAGGTAAATTTAATCATTCACAGTTAAATGTAAACCTTACATTTAAACTTTCTTATTATAAACTGATTTCAAAGATAATTTGTGATATGTACCACAATATTAGAATATCTTACTAAAATTTGTGGTAAACATTGATTAATTAAACAAAATGATTTTCTATAATCCGAAAAATATCGTTGAAAGATAGTAGGCTTTCTGCTTCTGGCTCTACACCAACTTATTTAAAAACTTCTTATCTAGATATAGATAAATTCACACTAAAATTTTTTAAAGAGGAGGGAAAATGAGAATATCAATATTTATGAGAAAATTATTCTAAAACTGACCGCACTTTGGTGTAATAAAGTGCGGTCAGTTTTAAAATTTTTTTCTTAATTCTTAATAAACAAAAAACCCCGTTGCTTCACAACAGGGGTACTATTCATAACAACCTGGCGGTGACCTACTCTCACATGGGGATGCCCCACACTACCATCGGCGTTACGGCGTTTCACTTCTGAGTTCGGCATGGGGTCAGGTGGGACCACCGCACTATCGCCGCCAAGATAATTCCTTTGATGATTTACTTCAATTTTATCCTTTCTTTATTCTTCTTCTCTTTAACTTCAAAAACAAGCTGCCTACTTTAACTCTCTATTCTCTCTCGTCTGATACTTTCTTCTTTCTACCTCGCAAAAACACTACAGCGTTGTATAGTTAAGCCTCTCGGGCAATTAGTACTGGTTAGCTCAATGTATCACTACACTTACACACCCAGCCTATCTACGTCTTCGTCTCAAACAACCCTTACAATCCTTAGATTGGGATAACTCATCTCAAGGCAAGTTTCGTGCTTATATGCTTTCAGCACTTATCTCTTCCGCATTTAGCTACCCAGCAATGCCTCTGGCGAGACAACTGGCACACCAGTGATGCGTCCACTCCGGTCCTCTCGTACTAGGAGCAGCCCCTCTCAATTATCCTACGCCCACGGCAGATAGGGACCGAACTGTCTCACGACGTTCTAAACCCAGCTCGCGTACCACTTTAAATGGCGAACAGCCATACCCTTGGGACCTACTTCAGCCCCAGGATGTGATGAGCCGACATCGAGGTGCCAAACACCGCCGTCGATATGAACTCTTGGGCGGTATCAGCCTGTTATCCCCGGAGTACCTTTTATCCGTTGAGCGATGGCCCTTCCATTCAGAACCACCGGATCACTATGACCTGCTTTCGCACCTGCTCGACTTGTCCGTCTCGCAGTTAAGCTTGCTTTTACCATTGCGCTATCCTCACGATGTCCGACCGTGATTAGCAAACCTTCGTGCTCCTCCGTTACGCTTTGGGAGGAGACCGCCCCAGTCAAACTACCCACCAGACACTGTCCGAAACCACGTTACGCAGTCTTCGTTAGAACATCAAACGTTAAAGGGTGGTATTTCAACAACGACTCCATGATAACTGGCGTTACCACTTCATAGTCTCCCACCTATCCTACACATCAAAATTCAAGGTTCAGTGTCAAGCTATAGTAAAGGTTCACGGGGTCTTTCCGTCTAGCCGCGGGTACACCGCATCTTCACGGCGATTTCAATTTCACTGAGTCTCGGGTGGAGACAGCCTGGCCATCATTATGCCATTCGTGCAGGTCGGAACTTACCCGACAAGGAATTTCGCTACCTTAGGACCGTTATAGTTACGGCCGCCGTTTACTGGGGCTTCGATCAAGTGCTTCTCTTGCGATGACACCATCAATTAACCTTCCAGCACCGGGCAGGCATCACACCCTATACCTCCACTTACGTGTTTGCAGAGTGCTGTGTTTTTAATAAACAGTTGCAGCCAGCTGGTCACTTCGACTGGTTCATGCTCCATTTGTGCAAACTTCACACTACGCCAGCGCACCTTCTCCCGAAGTTACGGTGCTATTTTGCCTAGTTCCTTCACCCGAGTTCTCTCAAGCGCCTGAGTATTCTCTACCTAACCACCTGTGTCGGTTTTCAGTACGGTTTAAATAAACCTGAAGCTTAGTGGCTTTTCCTGGAAGTTGGGTATCAGTTACTTCTGCTCCGTAGAGCTTCGTCATCATTTCTCAGTGTTATCAGGTTTCCGGATTTGCCTAAAAACCCCACCTACAAACTTAAACAGTACTATCCAATCTACTGCTAACCTAACCTGCTCCGTCCCCACATCGCAGTTTATTCAAGTACGGGAATATTAACCCGTTTCCCATCGACTACGCTTTTCAGCCTCGCCTTAGGGGCCGACTCACCCTGCCCCGATTAACGTTGGACAGGAAACCTTGGTCTTTCGGCGAACGGGTTTTTCACCCGTTTTATCGTTACTTATGTCAGCATTCGCACTTGTGATACCTCCAGCATACTTCTCAATACACCTTCTACGGCTTACACAACGCTCCCCTACCCAACAGGCGTATCACTAATATGTCTATTTTTCTACCTCTTTACCACTCAACGTGGTTGACGCTTGAACAACCCGTTCGCTACGCGAACACGTTGTTAATCGTCTCTCATTAGACTTATTAGTGATACGCCTGATGCCGCAGCTTCGGTGCTATATTTTAGCCCCGTTACATCTTCCGCGCAGGCCGACTCGACTAGTGAGCTATTACGCTTTCTTTAAATGGTGGCTGCTTCTAAGCCAACATCCTAGCTGTCTAAGCCTTCCCACTTCGTTTCCCACTTAATATAGACTTCGGGACCTTAGCTGGCGGTCTGGGTTGTTTCCCTCTCCACGACGGACGTTAGCACCCGCCGTGTGTCTCCTAAGCATTACTCTTCGGTATTCGCAGTTTGCATCGGGTTGGTAATCCGGGATGGACCCCTAGCCGAAACAGTGCTCTACCCCCGAAGGTATTCACTTAAGGCTCTACCTAAATAGATTTCGGGGAGAACCAGCTATCTCCCGGTTTGATTGGCCTTTCACCCCCAGCCACAAGTCATCCGCTAATTTTTCAACATTAGTCGGTTCGGTCCTCCAGTTAGTGTTACCCAACCTTCAACCTGCCCATGGCTAGATCACCGGGTTTCGGGTCTATACCTTGCAACTTCTCGCCCAGTTAAGACTCGGTTTCCCTTCGGCTTCCCTATGCGGTTAACCTCGCTACAAAATATAAGTCGCTGACCCATTATACAAAAGGTACGCAGTCACCCTTAACAGGCTCCCACTGCTTGTACGTACAGGGTTTCAGGTTCTATTTCACTCCCCTCACCGGGATTCTTTTCGCCTTTCCTTCACAGTACTGGTTCACTATCGGTCAATCAGGAGTATTTAGCCTTAGAGGATGGGCCCCCTATCTTCATACAGGATTCCTCGTGTCCCGCACTACTTCTCGTAAGCCTAGTACCATTCCATTATCTTCGTATACGGGGCTATCACCCGCTATGGCAGTGCTTTCCAACACCTTCTACTGATAACAAAACTATCACTTACTGGCTACTCCGCTTTCGCTCGCCGCTACTGACGGAATCTCGGTTGATTTCTTTTCCTCGGGGTACTTAGATGTTTCAGTTCTCCCGGTTCGCCTCATTAACCTATGGATTCAGTTAATGATAGTAGATTCTTCATCTACTGGGTTTCCCCATTCGGACATCTTGGATTAAACGCTTCTTATCAACTCATCCAAGCTTTTCGCAGATTAGCACGTCCTTCTTCGCCTCTGATTGCCAAGGCATCCGCCCTGTACGCTTCATTACTTAACTATACAACCTCTAGTGCTCTCACTTGAGGTCTACTTAAGAATGTCCTTAATTTACCCTTTTTAATAAATTAAGGTCTTTACTCAGACTTTTCTTGAAAGTCTTCAGTTTTCAGCTTGTTTCCTACTTGTTAAAGAACATCAGATAATCTTATCAATCATCATGGGTAAAAAGTCATTTCTTATCACCTTTTACCCATAAGGATTTCGCCATAAAGTGATTTGGTGGAGATAAGCGGGATCGAACCGCTGACCTCCTGCGTGCAAGGCAGGCGCTCTCCCAGCTGAGCTATATCCCCAAATACCCTCTATTCACTCTGCCACTTGCTTTTATCAAGTGGTGGGTCTGAGTGGACTTGAACCACCGACCTCACCCTTATCAGGGGTGCGCTCTAACCACCTGAGCTACAGACCCGCAGAGTTGAGCATTATCTTTATCAAACAATCTGTGTGGACACCTCGTGTACTCAAGCCTCTTCATAAGGAGGTGATCCAACCGCAGGTTCCCCTACGGTTACCTTGTTACGACTTCACCCCAGTCACGAATCATACCGTGGTGAACGCCCTCCTTCCGGTTAAGCTATCCACTTCTGGTACAACCCGCTCCCATGGTGTGACGGGCGGTGTGTACAAGGCCCGGGAACGTATTCACCGCAACATTCTGATTTGCGATTACTAGCGATTCCGACTTCATGGAGTCGAGTTGCAGACTCCAATCCGGACTTAGATGCACTTTCTGAGATTCGCTCAAGCTCGCACTCTCGCTGCCCTCTGTATGCACCATTGTAGCACGTGTGTAGCCCTACTCGTAAGGGCCATGATGACTTGACGTCATCCCCACCTTCCTCCAGTTTATCACTGGCAGTCTCCTTTGAGTTCCCACCTTAAATGCTGGCAACAAAGGATAAGGGTTGCGCTCGTTGCGGGACTTAACCCAACATTTCACAACACGAGCTGACGACAGCCATGCAGCACCTGTCTCTAAGCTCCTTACGGCACGCCTCTATCTCTAAAGGCTTCTTAGGATGTCAAGAGTAGGTAAGGTTCTTCGCGTTGCATCGAATTAAACCACATGCTCCACCGCTTGTGCGGGCCCCCGTCAATTCATTTGAGTTTTAACCTTGCGGCCGTACTCCCCAGGCGGTCGATTTATCACGTTAACTACGAGCACCAAGCATATAGCCCAATCCCCAAATCGACAGCGTTTACAGCGTGGACTACCAGGGTATCTAATCCTGTTTGCTCCCCACGCTTTCGCACATGAGCGTCAGTCTCTCCCCAAGGGGCTGCCTTCGCCTTCGGTATTCCTCCACATCTCTACGCATTTCACCGCTACACGTGGAATTCTACCCCTCCCTAGAGTACTCTAGTAACCCAGTATGAAATGCAATTCCTAGGTTAAGCCCAGGGATTTCACACCTCACTTAAGTTACCGCCTGCGTGCCCTTTACGCCCAGTTATTCCGATTAACGCTCGCACCCTCCGTATTACCGCGGCTGCTGGCACGGAGTTAGCCGGTGCTTCTTCTGTGGCTAACGTCAATTTGCTACTCTATTAAAGCAACAACCTTCCTCACCACCGAAAGAACTTTACAACCCGAAGGCCTTCTTCATTCACGCGGCATGGCTGCGTCAGAGTTTCCTCCATTGCGCAATATTCCCCACTGCTGCCTCCCGTAGGAGTCTGGGCCGTGTCTCAGTCCCAGTGTGGCTGGTCATCCTCTCAGACCAGCTAGAGATCGTCGCCTTGGTAAGCCTTTACCCCACCAACTAGCTAATCTCACTTGGGCTCACCTCAAGGTATGTGGCCTTACGGTCCCACACTTTCATCTTCCGATTATACGCGGTATTAGCCACAGTTTCCCGTGGTTATCCCCCTCCTCAAGACAGATTCCCAAGCATTACTCACCCGTCCGCCACTCGTCAGCAAAAGAAACAAGTTTCTCCCCTGTTACCGTCCGACTTGCATGTGTTAAGCCTGCCGCCAGCGTTCAATCTGAGCCATGATCAAACTCTTCAGTTTAATCCTTACACTCAATACTGACTTCAAATAAATTGTTCAGCACTGGTGTGTTAAATCTAAAATTTTCAATATTTTCAAACTCAAGCACACGAGTGCCCACACAGATTGTCTGATTTATTTTTTAAAGAACAACTTTCTATTCAGAAAGAAAAACGACGCTGATTTTTCATCTTATCAACTACAGCGTCGTTGTGTGGGGCGTATTATAGTGATTTCATTTCGCCTTGCAAGTGCTTTTTGCAATTTTTTTGACTTTTTTGCTTAATTGCATATTTTTACGGCAAATCAGCGAACAAATTCGCCTTTTTGTCCTTAAATAAGGAAAAATATAGTCGTTTCAATTTAAAATGAGACAAGGCGGTGCGCCGAAGACAGTACAAATAGTACGGCGAGGCGTACCAACGCTGTATCATTTTAAAGTGGAACGGCTATAATATCAAAATTGACCGCACTTATAATAATGTTAACGTTGCAAATCCCCATTGTTTTAATCTACGTTCAAATTGAAACAATGTTGAAAAATCATGAGTACAAAAAGCCTGATTAAATAATAATGCCTGCATTTCTTCAGATTTATTCTCCTGATAATCCTCCAACAAAGATTGAATACGCTTTGCAATAGCTTGTCCTGAATCAACAAAATATTTTACCTGAGGTAAACAAATTTGAATTTCTTCTTTTAATAGAGGGAAATGGGTGCAACCTAATACAACGGTATCTAAATCCGTTTGTTCCAACCAAATGAGTAATTCCTTACGCAAAGCAATAAGATCCACTGAATGTCCATGTAATTTTTGTTCTGCTAGTTGGACTAATTGAGTTGAACCAATTTTCTCTACCTTGCAATCTTTCGCATATTGACAAATAAGTTCCGCAACATAAGAGCGGTTTATCGTGCCTTTGGTGGCTAATAATCCAATATGTTTCGTTTTACTGATTATTGCCGCTGGTTTAATGGCTGGTACGGTCCCAACAATGGGGCAACGAAAGGCTTGACGTAATGCAGGTAGCACCACCGTACTCGCTGTATTACAAGCAATCACAATTAAATCAAGGGGATAACGTTGATCCAGTTGCTGACAAATCATCAATACCCGTTCAATAATCTCAGCCTCAGCTCTTTCAGAATAAGGAAAAAACGCATTATCAAAACAATATAAATAATGGTAATCTGGCAATAATTGACGAACTTCTCGATAAACACTCAATCCGCCCACACCAGAATCAAAAAATAAAATGGTGGGTTTCATTAATCCTATTCCTTATTTACGCATTGGTATAAATTTCCCGTTGCCCTAACCAACGTTTTATAATTTCATCGGCAAGCTGTGGCGACGTTTGCATAATTTGTTTAGCATAATATTGTACACTAGGAATCATTTTGCGATCTCGTACCAAATTCGCCACTTTAAATTCCGCCATACCTGTTTGTTTTGTCCCTAAAACTTCGCCAGCTCCCCTAATTTGCAAATCTTTTTCCGCAATAACAAAACCGTCTTGGCTATCTCGCATAACCTGTAATCGTTGACGTGAAATTTTGCCTAAAGGGGCTTTATACATTAATACACAATAGGACGCCGTTGAGCCTCGCCCCACTCGCCCTCGTAACTGATGTAACTGCGATAACCCCAATCGCTCGGCGTTTTCAATAATCATTACACTGGCATTGGGAACATCAACCCCTACTTCAATGACCGTCGTCGCCACTAATAAATCCAATTTTGCCTGTTTAAACTCAGCCATAATCGCTTGTTTTTCTTGAGCTTTCATTCGCCCATGTACAAGTCCAATTTTTAACTGAGGTAAACATTGACGCAAATCTTCAGCGATAGCCTCTGCCGCTTGTGCTTCTAACACTTCGGATTCATCAATCAAGGTACACACCCAATAGGCTTGGCGTTTTTCTTCACTACAAGCATGATAAACACGCCGTACAATTTCATCACGCCGATCTTCTGCCATGACTACCGTCGTAATCGGTGTGCGTCCCGGTGGCAACTGATCAATGATAGAAGTATCAAGATCCGCATAAACGGTCATCGCTAATGTGCGAGGAATAGGAGTTGCGGTCATAATTAACTGATGAGGATAAACGCCTTGCTTTTCCCCTTTCTCACGCAACATTAAACGTTGATGTACACCAAAACGATGCTGTTCATCAACAATGACTAAAGCGAGATCGGCAAATTGAACTTGCTCTTGAAATAAAGCATGTGTACCAATAATAATATCAATTTGTCCCTCAGCTAGCTGGCTTAATTGTGTTTGTCTTGCTTTACCTTTTACCTTACCCGCTAGCCAGCCCACCTTTAATCCTAACGGCTCAAACCAAGCGGTAAAATTTTGTGCATGTTGTTCTGCTAAAATCTCCGTAGGTGCCATTAAGGCAACTTGTTTACCATTATCAATGGCAATTAACGCCGCCAACGCCGCCACTAAGGTTTTTCCTGACCCCACATCACCTTGAACAAGACGCATCATCGGCACTTGTTTGGCTAAATCCTGTTTAATTTCCGTACTTACATTAAGTTGTGCTTGAGTAGGTTGAAAAGGCAAACTTGCTAAAAATCTGGTTACCAAATCAGTCTTAATCACAAGTGGATAAGCAAAATTCTGTTGAATTTTAGACCGCACTTTTTGCATCGCTAAATTATAAGCCAATAATTCTTCAAAAATAAGGCGTAACTGAGCGGGGTGTTGAGCTTGTTCTAATAATTGTGGGCTAACATCAGGCGTAGGGCGATGTAAAAATTGAATGGCTTGCTTTAAACTATAATAATGTGGATTAAATTGCTCAGGTAAAATCTCTTGTACTTGAATTTTATCTAATAATTTTAAGGCTTGATCCGTTAGTTTACGCAATGTCGCTTGTTTTAAGCCCTCTGTGGTTGAATAAATCGGCGTTAAGGTTTCCTCTAATTGTAAAGGGGCATTATTTTTAATCACTTGGTATTCAGGGTGGTGCATTTCTGCCATAAACCGTCCACGTTTCACTTCGCCAAAGGCTTTTACCCTTTCCCCCACTTGCAAGCTATTTTTCATAGCCACATTAAAATTAAAAAACCGCAAAGCCAGTTTTGAAGTCCCATCGGATAAAGTAACCATTAACATTGGACGGCGACTTGTCTGCACTTCGCAAGTCTGTATTACACCTTCTATTGTGGCATATTGCTCTGGACGTAAATCAATAATTGGGGTAATTCGGGTGCGATCTTCATATCGCAATGGAAAATGAAATAACAAATCCTGTACATTATTAATGCCAATGCGTCCTAATTTCTCTGCAATAGCTGCACCTACCCCTGATAAAGCCGTAAGCGGAACAGCATCAAGTAATTGTGTTGTCATCATTATTCATTTTTATTACGCACAATATTCACTACACCAGAAACAGTACGGATTTTGCGTATCACATTCGCCAAATGTTTACGATCTTGAGTAGTCAATACCAAGGTAACTTGGTACAAACGCCCGTCCCGTTCTTCAGTAGAAATCCCATGAATATTACTGCCAGCCTCAGTAATCGCTGTCGTTAAATTAGCAAAAGTCCCCTGCTGATTAATAATCTCCACCCTTAACTCGGTTTCAAATTCAATTTTATTTTCGCTTTTTTCCCATTCCACCGTCATATATTGTTCAGGGTTTTCTTGCCGATCTTTTAAATTTGAACAACATTCATGATGAACAACCAACCCTTTACCTGGGCTAACATAGGCCACAATAGGATCACCCGGAATAGGACGACAACATTTAGCAAAGGTGGTTAATAAACTTTCCGCCCCTTTTATCACTAAATGTTGTTGCTGATTATGTAAATCGCCATCGGTATCAATTTCTATGGATTCACCCAATAATTTTACCGCAATCACCGCACTCATTTGGTTACCTAAACCAATTTCAGCCAACAAATCATCAAAACTTGCTAACTTTAATTCCTGCAATACGGCTTGGATACGCGACTGTTCTAGCTGGTCTAATTTTACAGGGGCTAAGGCATGAACTAACTGACGTTTGCCTAATAAAATGGACTCATCACGGCGTAAATTTTTCAAAGTTTGGCGAATATTGGCTCTCGCTTTCGCAGTAACCACGAAATTTAACCAACCTGCATTAGGGCGAGCTGCTGGGGCTGTAATAATGTCCACCGTTTGCCCTGATTGTAAGGCTTGTGCTAAGGGATAAGGCTCACGATCAACCCTTGCCCCAACACAGGTATTACCAATGCCAGTATGTACCGCATAGGCGAAATCCACTGGTGTTGCCCCTGCTGGCAGTTCCACAATCCGTCCTTTTGGGGTAAACACATAAATTTCATCAGGAAATAAATCTGATTTTACATTTTCAATAAATTCAAAAGAATTGCCTGCACTTTGTTGCAGCTCAATAATGCTTTGTAGCCAACGTTGTGCCTTAATTTGTACGGTGGTAGAGTCATTTTTGCCATTTTGTTTATACGCCCAATGTGCCGCCACCCCCATTTCCGCCATTTGATCCATTTCTTCCGTACGAATCTGCACTTCCACAGGCACACCATGCGGACCAATCATTGAAGTATGCAACGATTGATAACCATTAGCTTTAGGAACGGCAATATAATCTTTGACTTTGCCGGGGCGGGGTTTATACAAACTGTGCATTTGCCCCAATACTCGGTAGCAAGTATCCACATCAGTAACTACCGCACGAAAAGCATAAATATCCATAATAGAATGAAAACGCTGTTCTTTTAGACGCATTTTCTGATAAATAGAATAAAGGTGTTTTTCACGCCCAAATACTCTGGCTTTAATTCCCACATCATCTAAACGCCCTTGGATTTCTTGAGCAATCCGCTGAATCATCTCTTTACGATTACCGCGTGCCACTTGGATCACTTTTTGTAATACCGAGTAACGTTGCGGATACATCGCCTCAAAGCCCAAATCTTCCAATTCATTTTTAATATGCTCAATACCAAGGCGATGCGCCAAAGGGCTATAAATTTCAAGGGTTTCTTTAGCAATACGCCGACGTTTATCAGGACGCAATGCTCCCAAAGTACGCATATTATGGGTTCTATCCGCTAATTTAATCAAAACCACCCGAATATCTTTGGTCATGGCTAAGATCATCTTACGGAAGTTTTCTGCCTCTGCTTCTTTACGTGTACGGAATTTTAATTTATCAAGTTTTGACACGCCCTCTACAATTTCCGCAACACTTTTGCCAAATTCGGCGGTTAATTGTTGCTCCGTATAAGGCGTATCCTCAATAACATCGTGCAATAACGCCGCCATTACTGCCTCGTGATCCAGTTTCATCTCCGCAATAATGGAAGCCACCGCCACAGGGTGAGTAATATAAGGTTCACCACTAGAACGATATTGTCCCTCATGAGCATCTCGAGCAATCACAAATGCACGTTTTACTAATTCAATTTGCTCCGCTGGCAAATAACCTTGAATAATGGTATTTAAACTTTCAAAAAGATACATATTTTGACCGCACTTCGCCCACAATAATTAAACTAGATTACCCATTCTCGCTGAGCAAAGATACCGCATAATCTTCGCTTTCTTTTCTTTCTTCTTCAAGTTGTAATTCTTGAGCGTCCATAATCTCGTTATTGATTAAACCTTTCTCAATTTCACGCAACGCAATAACGGTAGGTTTATCATTCTCCTCTGGGACTAAAGGTTCACGCACATGTAATTGCAACTGTCTTGCACGACGTGCTGCGGTTAAAATTAAATCAAAACGGTTACCAATTTTCTCAACCGCATCTTGTACTGTTACTCGAGCCATAATTTACTCCAATTTCTCTCAATATAAAGGGCGTATATCATACTAAAGTGCGGTCTATTTTGCTAGCAATTCAGCAATTAATCCTTGCTGACTTATCTTCTGCACTTGAGTTTTTAAACGTTCTGCTGCCAAAATATGACGAATATCCTGCAAGGCCTGAGAAAATTCATCATTAATAATCACATAATCATATTCATCATAATGGCTCATTTCACTCTGTGCTTTTTCCATACGTTGTGCAATCACTTCTGCCGAATCTTGTCCTCGCCCAATCAAACGTTGTTCCAACGCAGCTAAAGAAGGGGGCAAAATAAAAATGCTTTTTACACTTGGCATCTTTTCACGAATCTGACGAGCCCCTTGCCAATCAATATCCAAAAACACATCAATACCCTGTGCCAAAGACTGCTCAATCATCGGTAATGAAGTACCATAATAATGTCCGCCAAACACTTTGGCATATTCCAAAAATACCCCTTGCTCAATCAAACGTTCAAACTCCGCTTGCTCCACAAAATAATAATGCACGCCCTCCTGCTCTCCGGGTCTTGCTTGGCGTGTGGTATGAGAAACAGAAACTTTCATAGTTTCTGAATCCGCCAATAACGCATTAATCAATGAAGATTTGCCTGCCCCACTGGGTGCAGAAATAATATAAAGATTACCTTGTTGCATAAAATTTTCTTCTCCTAAATTCAAACCCACTTATTATGCCAAAATTCCACAAAAAGTGCGGTCATTTTTCACAATATTTCTGTTAGAATACCCTGCAATAATAGCCAATGAGAGAAATTTAATGAAAGTATTAGGTATTGAAACCTCTTGCGATGAAACAGGTGTCGCCATTTATGACGAACATCAAGGGCTAATTGCCAACCAACTTTATAGCCAAATTGACTTACACGCCGATTATGGTGGCGTTGTACCTGAACTGGCCTCAAGGGATCATATTCGCAAAACGCTCCCCCTTATCCAAGCTGCCTTACAACAGGCAAATCTTAGTGCCAAAGATATTGACGCTATTGCCTACACTGCTGGCCCCGGCTTAGTAGGGGCTTTATTAGTCGGTGCAACCATTGCTCGCTCTTTAGCTTATGCTTGGCAAATCCCTGCTTTAGGTGTACACCATATGGAAGGGCATCTGCTCGCCCCAATGCTAGAAGAAAAACCACCTCAATTCCCCTTTATCGCTTTATTGGTTTCTGGCGGACATACCCAATTAGTCCAAGTAGAAAGTGTAGGCAATTACCAACTCTTAGGCGAATCCATTGATGATGCCGCTGGCGAAGCCTTTGACAAAACCGCCAAATTATTAGGTTTAGACTACCCCGGTGGGGCAGCATTATCTCGCCTCGCTCAACAAGGCAACCCTAATCGCTTTCTTTTTCCTCGCCCAATGACTGATCGTCCCGGACTGGATTTCAGCTTTTCAGGATTAAAAACCTTTGCTGCTAATACCATTCAGCAAGCGATACAACAAGAGGGACACCTCACCGCACAAACCAAAGCAGATATTGCTTATGCTTTTCAACAAGCGGTAGTAGAAACCTTAGCCATTAAATGTCGCCGAGCATTACAACAAACAGGGTTAAAACGCCTCGTGATTGCAGGCGGTGTTAGTGCCAACCAACAACTACGCCAACACCTCGCACAATTAATGAGCCAACTTGGTGGCGAAGTCTTTTATCCCCAACCTCAATTCTGTACCGACAACGGTGCAATGATTGCCTACGCAGGCTTCTTACGCCTAAAAAACGGCCAACAACAAAATCTCGCAATTCAAGTTAAACCACGCTGGAATATGACGGAATTAAGTCCGATTATGGCATAAAAATAAAAAAGTGCGGTTAAAATCACCGCACTTTTTAACTCACGCCCCATCTCCCCCATTACAAAAATCTCATAAAAATCAAGAATAATCTTTTCCGCATTCAGAACTCCTAGGTTTATCGTGGAATACGGGTATAGGTACATTTTCGAGCAATATAACGTTATCGAACGGACGAATAGAGGGAGGCGAGAAGAGTCGTTATAGGGGTTATAGTATATATGGTAGTTATAACACACGTTTAGATAAGACGAATACGAATATCACGTTAGCGGCGTATAGATATTTGTCGAGGGATTATTTGAGTTTAGAGGATACGTTAAGAGCCCGAGAGGGTAATGGTAGAGCTTATGTATTTGACAGAGGGGTATTAGGTAATAGGTCGAAACATCAGTTTCAGTTATCGATAAGTCAGACATTTAAAGCGGGTTGGGGTTACGGTTATATATTGGGGACGAGTAATCGTTATTGGAATAAACGTAAGCCACAATTGGAATATCAATTAGGTTATAGCAACAATTACAAGCAATTAAACTATAACGTAGCGTTTTCGCAGAGTCGGAATCATTTTGGAGTAAAAAATAATGCGATTTATGTAACGTTATCTTATACATTTGGTAGTGGTAAGAATCGTCCATATTTATCGCAAACAATCAATATAGATAGAAGTAATGGTAATACATTTAGCAGCAGTTTATCAGGTAGTTTAGGTGAAGATTATGCCTATAACTACAATATAGGTATAAATCATCAAAGTAGAAATAACACATCAGGAATAAGTATAAGCAATAGTTATACGAGTTCGTTAGCCCGAATAGGAGGTTCATGGAGTCGGAGCAATTCAGGTAGTGAACAATGGTCAGGGAATATATCAGGTGGGTTGGTAGTTCATCCGAAAGGGGTAAGTTTAACGCCAGAATTGGGAGAGACGTTTGCGATAATTCATGCGAAAGGAGCGACAGGGGCGAAGATAAATGGAACGAGTGCGAATAAGATAGATTATTTTGGTAATGGAATAGTGCCTTATGTAGATCCATATAATGTGAATTATGTAGGAATCAATCCAGAAAGTTTATCAAATGAAGTGGAATTATCGGCGACAGAGCAACGAGTGATACCGAGAGCGAATAATGCGATATTGGTAAATTTTGCGACGCAGATAGGTCAAGTAGCGTTCTTTGATTTAAGCAATATAGATGAAGATTTTCCGCCGATAGGAACGGAAGTGTTTAATGAGAGTGGAGAGTCAGTAGGCGTGGTAGCTCAAGGAGGAAGAATTTATAGTCGCGGTTTGAAAGAGCGAGGTAAGTTACATTTATCTTGGGGAGAGAAGCGTTGCGAGTTTAGTTATGACTTACGGATTAAATCCGCATCAGAGAGTTCATATCCATTGATATTGCCAGTGGTGTGTAAATTTGATTAGGTTATCAATTTGAGAGAATAAGCGTAATCAGGTAAGCAATATTATCAATGTTGTCAATGTTATTAAAGGGTCAATAATAGTGAGGAGAAAAGCAGTGAAGTATTTAAAGAGAGGATTTGAAGAGAGCAAGGGTAAATTACCAAGGGTATTAGAGAGAGTTTTTTTGGGTAAGATATGGTTATGTATGGGATTGATATTTAGCCAGTTTCTTTTTGTTCGAGAGGCTGGGGCTGTGGGAATGCACTATTATGATATTGATATAACATATGATCCAAATTCAGGAACATTTAGTTCATATACCGTAGGTACAACAGCGACTTTATGCCCAAGTATAAATATAAATGATTTTCGCTATTTCGATTTTGCCGTTTCAAATAGTAGTAATTCTCTTACAACTTTATTTGGTAGTAATGCGAGTAAAATTACTAATTATGCAACAGTGATTAATGGAAGTGCCTCCTATAATGGGCAACGAATAGCTCGAGGCGTAACACCTTCAATTTATAGTCGTGGTACATTAACTGCTACACTTGAGTTTCCTAAAACAGTTAGCGGAAATATTTTTTCGTGGACAGATGATTTACCTTGGGCGTTAACTCAAAAAATTCAGGTTTCACAAATTGTAGCGGTATGTTGGGGAAAAAATGGTGCAGCAGATTATAATTTTTTACGTATTAGGCTCAACCCATTTACACTAACCTCCCCAGTCAATATTAAAACTTGTACTATTACTTCAGATGTTAATCAAATAATTAATATGAATTCAATTACCCGAGCTAAGTTAATATCTGATGGAGAAGTTTTTGGTCGTTCTTTTACCATTAGCACTAATTGTGGTTCAAGTTCAGCGGTAAAAAGTGCTTATGTGGTGTTTACTGATGGTAACAACTCAAGTAATACAACTAATGTATTAACAACAACCAGTGGCGATGGCTATGCTCAAGGCGTTGGCTTAAAAATTTATCCTTCTGGTAGCTCAACAGCAATTACATATAACCCAGAAGGACTCACTAAATGGGTACTTGCTGAGTCAGCAGGCTATAAAATGAGTAATTTTCAATCTGGCAGTGGTTCGCAAACCTTTGATGTTTATTATGCTAAAACAGGCGATACGGTAACAGCAGGAAATGTTGAGGGATTGGCGATTTACAATTTATTTTATCAATAAATATAGCTGTATCATTTTAAAGTGGGACGTCTATAATGTCGTTATTTTAAAGTAGAATAACTATATTTGCTAAATTATTCCCATTGTGTCGCCCTCCCCTTAATGGGGAGGGCGACACAATGGGAAAAGAACGCCCACGAGGATACGATAAATCGTATCCTCGTGGGCGTTCTCAAAATTCTTATTTATAGAAAATATTATATCGCATAACACCAATAACAGAACCTGCTGTTACAGTGCCTGTTTTAACATAATTAACATTATAAGATTTCGTCACTGAACCGCCATTAGCTTTACTATAGCTCCCCATTTTATAGGCTTCATTAACACCAATAACCGTTGGCGAATTTATTGCAGCTGGAGTAAAAGTAATGGCAGTATCACTATCACTTGGATAAACTCTTAAAGCAACGCCAGAAGCGGTAGAGTCTGTGGTTAAACTTAATAAATTAGTAGTATTAGCGATCGTTGTGCCATCAATAAAACTTGCATAAACATCTATTTCCGATCCTGTTTTTATTCCATCATTTTTTTGACAAACCAAACTAATGGTAAAAGATCCACCTCTAACTTCTCCTGCGGTTTCTAATGTTGAACGAAGAACTGGCGTTAAAGGAATATTTTGATCTTGGTTTGAAGCCAATGTACAAGTATTTAATACAGGTGGCTTTATTACTTCACTAGGTAAATTTAAAGCGATACTACCTTGTTGATAAGTACCTGAATTACTCTGATTGGCATTAATACAATTATAACCTACTGTACCTAAACTGCTACCAGATAAAATGGTAATATTTTCACCTGAAAATAATTTATTATCAGCAGATAATGTTAGGATCGCATTTAAAACTACTGTATTATTATCTCTTAATATAAATGAAGATTGTACATTTGGTCGTAAAGTTGTATTGTTCATAACAACATATTTGTCAATATAATTTTGTACCCCAACTATATGTGGGTAAAAAGTCGCATTTAATTGCCAACTTGCACCAACATAACCAGCACATAAATCTTTAAGTCTATTTCCTAGATTAAATTTATATACGAGGGTTGTTGAACCATCCGAGGTTGTATTTGATGATTCACGTGTACCCGTTGAAGTAAAATTTTTTATTACTACTGCATTAGCAGAGAGACTAAAAACCAATCCCATACATAACCATATCTTACCCAAAAAAACTCTCTCTAATACCCTTGGTAATTTACCCTTGCTCTCTTCAAATCCTCTCTTTAAATACTTCACTGCTTTTCTCCTCACTATTATTGACCCTTTAATAACATTGACAACATTGATAATATTGCTTACCTGATTACGCTTATTCTCTCAAATTGATAACCTAATCAAATTTACACACCACTGGCAATATCAATGGATATGAACTCTCTGATGCGGATTTAATCCGTAAGTCATAACTAAACTCGCAACGCTTCTCTCCCCAAGATAAATGTAACTTACCTCGCTCTTTCAAACCGCGACTATAAATTCTTCCTCCTTGAGCTACCACGCCTACTGACTCTCCACTCTCATTAAACACTTCCGTTCCTATCGGCGGAAAATCTTCATCTATATTGCTTAAATCAAAGAACGCTACTTGACCTATCTGCGTCGCAAAATTTACCAATATCGCATTATTCGCTCTCGGTATCACTCGTTGCTCTGTCGCCGATAATTCCACTTCATTTGATAAACTTTCTGGATTGATTCCTACATAATTCACATTATATGGATCTACATAAGGCACTATTCCATTACCAAAATAATCTATCTTATTCGCACTCGTTCCATTTATCTTCGCCCCTGTCGCTCCTTTCGCATGAATTATCGCAAACGTCTCTCCCAATTCTGGCGTTAAACTTACCCCTTTCGGATGAACTACCAACCCACCTGATATATTCCCTGACCATTGTTCACTACCTGAATTGCTCCGACTCCATGAACCTCCTATTCGGGCTAACGAACTCGTATAACTATTGCTTATACTTATTCCTGATGTGTTATTTCTACTTTGATGATTTATACCTATATTGTAGTTATAGGCATAATCTTCACCTAAACTACCTGATAAACTGCTGCTAAATGTATTACCATTACTTCTATCTATATTGATTGTTTGCGATAAATATGGACGATTCTTACCACTACCAAATGTATAAGATAACGTTACATAAATCGCATTATTTTTTACTCCAAAATGATTCCGACTCTGCGAAAACGCTACGTTATAGTTTAATTGCTTGTAATTGTTGCTATAACCTAATTGATATTCCAATTGTGGCTTACGTTTATTCCAATAACGATTACTCGTCCCCAATATATAACCGTAACCCCAACCCGCTTTAAATGTCTGACTTATCGATAACTGAAACTGATGTTTCGACCTATTACCTAATACCCCTCTGTCAAATACATAAGCTCTACCATTACCCTCTCGGGCTCTTAACGTATCCTCTAAACTCAAATAATCCCTCGACAAATATCTATACGCCGCTAACGTGATATTCGTATTCGTCTTATCTAAACGTGTGTTATAACTACCATATATACTATAACCCCTATAACGACTCTTCTCGCCTCCCTCTATTCGTCCGTTCGATAACGTTATATTGCTCGAAAATGTACCTATACCCGTATTCCACGATAAACCTAGGAGTTCTGAATGATAGCCTTCTGAAACCGTTGCCCCCAAATTTATCGTTACATCATTGCTTAAACCATATTGCCACGTCCCCTGACCGACTTTTGCTTCATATAACCGACCATCGTAACGATAACGACCTACGGTAAATTGATAACGGCTATACCCCGGACGCATTAACTGAGCGGTTGCGGTATAAGGAACGGTAAAATAACGGCGTTCGCCATTGGCTTCTAAGATTTCTACTTGTAAATCGCCACCATAACTTATCGGATAAAGGTCATCTATCGCAAACGGTCCTGCTGGCACATTGACCTCTTTTAACAAATTACCATTTTGGCGAATACTCACTAACGCATTGCTATTGGCAACCCCTCTTATTACTGGGGCATAACCTCGCTCAGAGGTCGCCAACATTCTGTCATCGGAGCGTAATTGCAATCCTCTTACGCCAAAACTTTCCATTAAATCCCCAGAAGTAGTAAAATCGCCGACAACGAATTGCGCTCGCAGAGGGGCAACGTCAGTTTGTAAATAGGTTGAGATTGATTGATAAGGATCACGTTTTTGCTTAAACCACGTTTGACTCCCTCGATGGCGTAATGCCCAACCAGCCACATTTACCCCTGCCTCAATACCTAAATAACTTTGATCATAGCTAGTACCAGCATAATTATAACGATAATAAGAGGCATCATAACGAACAAAAGCCACAGGCACACCTGTTTGCCATTGGGCAGGTGAAATATAACCTGCTGGACGTTGACGAATATAGGCTTGTGCCAATTCCACATTCAGCGTCAAAGTTGCCACATCAAATTTGACTTTCGCTTCTGGCACGACTTCACTCAATAACGGACATTGTGCCAACCCTGATTTATCGGTATGAATTGCTTGTGAATTGAGATCAAGCAACTCTAATAGGGTAGGCGTTGCACATAAAGACGCACTATTTTTCTCGGCGACTTCCGCAAATTGCAAATTAATACGTCCTTTCAACTTATCATTTAAGTAAACATCAGCTAAATATTCCCCCTCATTAACAGGATTACCATAGCTAAAACGACGAATATCAATTTGGTTCGCCGATGAACCTCGCAAGAAATCCGCATTAAACTCGGCAAAATCCGATTGGGCAAAACTAGGCAATGCCATACAACCAAGTAATGCCGTCAATAGTTTATTCAATTTAAAGCTCTGATAAGACTTAGGTAAAGGTGTCGCTAATGTTATTACTTTCATAATATTAATCTTTTATTTGTTTCGTTATTGGGTTAGTCTGTTAAATGAAATTTAACGTAACGGAGAAGTCCCCTTTGGTCTTGCACCATAATCATTGATAACCGTCCAAGCAACAGTGCCTTGGCTCACATTGCCAGCCAGCTCGAATTTTTGTTGGCTAAAAGGGGCAAGCATATCCGCTTCTTTCACACTGACTTTACGTCCGCCATTTTGCTCCACCGCAAGCTCCGAATAGGTAATAAAATAAGGGGTTTGATTATTTGCCACTAAAAAGGTTTTATTGCCTTGTCGCTCAATATGCCATTGCACTTGTTTATAGGCTTCATCAACGCTTATCGGCAAATTCTGCGGACGATAAAATAATTTTAAACGGCTACGAATGGCGATTTGTAAATAATTATCCACACCAGAATTGGCACTAGGTTTCGGCGGAATATCTAAGATATTAAAGTAAAAAACCGATTCTCGATCCTGTGGTAAAGGCTCGCCAGTATAGGTAATACGCAAACTTTGTCCTTTATTGCCGTCCACTCGAGTAATGGGTGGCGTAATCACAAAGGGGGTCTTAATTTGGTCAGGTGCGGCTTGTGGGTCGCCATTATCAATCCAAGCCTGTACTAAAGAGGGCGATTTATCCACATTAGTCAGTTGTACTGTAATATTTTTTTGTTCTGCTGGATAGATAATTCGAGTGCCTGTTACCACGATATTGGCTTGGCTTAGACTTGCCCAAATAGCACAGAAAATCAATAAAACACCTTTATACATAACGCAATCCTTTTATTAAGGCAATATAATAGAATTTAATAGAAAATTGGGTAGTGAATACTACCCAATAAGAGAAAATCCTGTGTTAAGGATTATTCGTAAGCAATAGTATAGGTCGCTTTCGCTGTTACATCACCTGCTGTTGAGGCACCTGTTGCATAGTATTGTGCATAGAAATTATAGGTTTGAGATTGGTTAGATGTAACAGGTTGCGCCGCAATACCTTGATTAGAACTAGCAATATTAATAGCTGTACTAGCATCATCAAGCAATAATTGGATTTCTACATTAGTTGCATTTCCTGTTGTTAAGGTATTCACTAAACGACCTGAAGTAGTATTTACATCTGAATTTGTTTCAAAAAATGGTTTAGCAGATGTCAATGTTCCCAAACCAGAACATTCAGATAAAGTAATAGTGAATGGAGTTGTTCCTGCCGTTTTACCATCTGCATTTAAAACTGTTTTTGATACAGTTGGTAATGTAACTGTACCATTTGTATCTTCACTACCAATTTTTACTTTACAAGTCGCATCAGTAATTGTTCCATTAAAAGTAATAGTCCCCTGAGTAGCACCAGCAAGTTGTGAAAAACCTAAACTTGCAGTAATTAATGTTGCTAAAACTAATTTTTTCATTATTGATTCCTCTTTACGTTAAGTGGATAGTTAAATGGAGTCCGAATTATAGAGAAATCGTCGATATAAGTAAACATTATGCAGGTAATGATTTTCAAAACTTTACAATGAGATAGGGGGGGGGGTAATTGACATTTTGATAAAAATAGCATAGCCACCCCCCCCCTGCAAAATAGTGATAAACACCACATAATTAACCTATTTTAGCAAAATATTCTAAAACCAGACCAATTAGCAGACTATTTATAAAACAATGTATAAATTGCCAAACTTTTTATTCTACCACTTTCCACCGTTCCTGTTTTCACATAATACACATCGAAACTTTGCGTTCCTTTACCTTGTTGAAAGGAACTAAAGGGGGTAGCAATTTGCCGATTAAGCACTTTTTCATAACGCCCTGTGGGATAATAGACTATTGGCGATGAACTTCCTTGCGGATAAATTTTTAAGCCTACCCCTGTGGCTGAATCTGAACTTGGCTTTAAAATATCACTGTGATTATCCGCCCAAATTCCATCACTAAAAACCACATAAGCACTGCTCAAGGAGGAGGTCGTACCGCAATCAGTGCTAATACTAAAACGCCGACCAAAGATTTCATTTTGGCGTGTTAATTGGCTAACCGTAATGGTTGGCATAGTAATATTAAGATTTCGTTCAGAGGTTATTACACAAGTCTTGGTATTTACCAGCGAATCAAGGGGAATATCACTGACCTGTACATCAACCTTACTTGAGTGTAATTTTATCCCTTCTGGTGTTTGACAATTTATCTCTAACGATAAAACTTGGCTTGGAATAACCGCATTATTTTGTCCTGCAAAAATATATTCATCACTTTGCTGAATAGCTAAACTCGCCTCAAGTTCCAGTTTTGCTGAACGACGAGCGTCCACTGCAATCCGTTGTTGAGACCCCCTTATGACAAATTTTTGTCCTGCGATACGAGCCTGTAAATCAAGGCGATTGGTATAAGAAGAAAGGTAAGGGGAATTTAAGGATAAGGAAGTTGTATTAATCTCAATGACGACTAATCCTCGATAAGGTCGTCCTCGCCGATTGGAACA
Source organism: Volucribacter amazonae (assembly GCF_029783845.1). NCBI lineage: Bacteria > Pseudomonadati > Pseudomonadota > Gammaproteobacteria > Pasteurellales > Pasteurellaceae > Volucribacter > Volucribacter amazonae. The sequence goes on from NZ_LWID01000001.1 coordinate 748,373, forward strand.
TAACTCTCGCACATCTTCACTTGAATAAGAAGTAAATCCTTTGCTGTTCGGATCATATTTTAGCTCGATTACTGCCCAAACAGTATGTGAAAAGCAACAGGATATAAAAAAGAAAAGCATTGTTATCATCATTTTAAGCATAGGCATTTTTCCTTTTTACGATGCCAAGAGGGTTTAGTGGTAAAAAAAAATGCGGTAAAAATTACCGCACTTTTTAATCTTATTAAGGATTACGCTTAAACTTACTAAAATCAGGAGCTCGTTTTTCATTGAAAGCGTTGCGACCTTCTTGCCCTTCTTCAGTCATATAGAATAACATTGTGGCGTTGCCTGCTAGCTCTTGTAAGCCTGCTTGTCCATCACAATCGGCATTAAGTGCCGCCTTTAAGCAACGTAATGCAATTGGGCTATTACGTAACATTTCACGACACCAACGCACTGTTTCACGCTCTAATTCAGCATAAGGAACAACGGTATTCACTAATCCCATGTCTAATGCTTCTTGAGCATTATATTGGCGACATAAGAACCAAATTTCACGTGCTTTTTTCTGCCCCACTAAGCGAGCCATATAAGACGCTCCCCAACCGCCGTCAAAAGAGCCTACTTTCGGACCTGTCTGCCCATAAATGGCATTATCGGCGGAAATGGTAATATCGCATAACATATGTAGTACATGTCCGCCACCAATGGCATAACCAGCCACCATTGCCACCACAGGTTTAGGGCAAGTGCGAATATCACGCTGGAAATCTAATACATTTAAATGATGTACCCCAGCCTCATCTTTATAGCCACCATAATCGCCACGCACTTTTTGATCGCCACCAGAACAAAAGGCTTTTTCGCCCTCGCCTGTCAATACAATCACACCGATTTCTTCATCAAAACGTGCATCAGAAAAGGCTTGGATCATCTCTTTGACAGTTTGCGGACGGAAAGCGTTACGCACTTCAGGGCGATTAATTGTAATCTTTGCAATCCCATCGCTAGATTTATGATAACGAATGTCCGTATAGCCTGCACTGTGATCCACCCATTGTACAGGGGCATAAAGTACATCATCTTTTGGATTTTGCATATTAATACCTTATTGTTAAAAATAAAATGAAGTGAAATTGATTATATACGATCCTCAGGGGAATGTAATTAGCCCACAAGGAGATTTATAGTCGTTTCAATTTAAAATGAGACAAGGCGGAACGCCGAAGACAGTACAAGTAGTACGGCGAGGCGTACCAACGCTGTATCATTTTAAAGTGGAATGACTATAACCTTGCTCAATAATCCCCTTAGCACAAGCATAAGCTGAGCTCCAAGCCCATTGGAAATTATAGCCACCGAGCCAGCCTGTTACATCTAGCACTTCGCCGATAAAATAAAGCCCTTTTACCTTGTTAGCTTGCATGGTTTTTGAGGAAATATCGTGGGTATCCACGCCACCTAAGGTAACTTCTGCGGTGCGATACCCCTCTGTGCCATTTGGGGTAACTTGCCAATGATGAATTAAATTGACTAACTGTTTTAATTGTAGCTTGCTTAAATTAGCAAGGGGTTGATCTTGAATGTGCTGTTGTTGTAACCATAATTCCACCAATTTTTTGGGCAATACTCGGCTAAGGGCGGTTTTTAATTGCAATTTTGCCGATTGTTGGCGTAACTGAGTTAAATATTGGTCAATGGCTTGTTGTGGTAATAAATCAATTTCAATGCTTTGATTTGGTTGCCAATAATTAGAGATTTGTAAAATTGCAGGGCCTGATAACCCTCGATGAGTAAATAACAGTTGATTGTTAAAAGATTGTCCTACTTGGCTTTTTACGCTAACAGGCAAAGATATGCCTGCAAGTGCGGTGTAATATTGTTCTTTTTCTCGCCAAGTAAAGGGAACAAGGCTGGCACGAGGGGCAACGATTTTTAAGCCAAATTGTTCGGCAATTTGATAGCCAAAGGCACTCGCCCCCAAGGCTGGCATAGACAATCCCCCTGTGGCGATAATAAGGTGCTGTGTTTGCCATACTTGCCCGTTAGCTTGTAATTGGAAACCCTGTGCAGTGGCGGTAACTTGCTCTACTTGCTGACGTAAGCAAATGGTTACCCCAGCTTTTTGACATTCTTGTTGCAACATAGCAACAATCTGCTCTGCCCCTTGATCGGTAAAGAGTTGCCCCTGCTCTTTTTCGTGATAAGCGATACCATATTGAGCGACAAGGGCAATAAAATCCCATTGGCTAAACCCTGCTAACGCCGATTTCACAAAATGCGGATTTTGGCTAAGATAATGTTGTGGGCTAACCTCAAGATTAGTGAAATTACAATATCCGCCACCTGACATTAAAATTTTACGCCCAATTTTTTTACCATTATCTAAAATGCTAACCTGTTTGCCTGCTTTCGCCAGTTGGCTAGCACAAAATAAACCTGCCGCCCCTGCACCAATAATAATAATTTCGCTGTTCATTGCTGTGTCGCTCGCTGTAATCCCTCTGCCATTTGCATACTTTGGATTATACTACGCCGTTCCACTGTACTGCGTCCACTATCTAAAATTTGTTGCCAAATGGTTAAGGCTTGAGCATAGTCGGCATTTAAAAATGCCTCTGAGGCAAGCAAAGATAAACTGGCGGTATCTAAAGGATCTTGAGCGAGGGCTTGCTGAACGAATTGTTGGCTTTGTACGGTCATTTTTTGCCCTGCCTGATAATATAAGACCGTTGCCATAGCACCTAATATATAGGGTTTATCGCCAAGTAAAATTTTTGCTCGGCGAAAGGATTCAAAGGCGTTAGCAAATTCATTGTTAAATAAATAAAGTTGCCCTAATTGATACCAAGTTTCGCCGTTATTGGGATCTTGTCTTAGCCGATTTTGGACATTAATAAGGTGTATATCATTTTTTTGTTGGCTATTGCTTTGTGCTAAGGTGGCGTGTTGCTGTCTATTGGCTTGTTGTCCTTGTTGAGCCTGTTGATAACGAGGGAGAGTAAAATAATAAGCGAAGCTCGCCACTAAAACCAATAAGGCGAGCAAGCAGGCAAAAATAGGACGAAAACGCACCGCACTTAGTGGGCGATACTGAGCATTATATTGTTCATCTTGCAATAAACGCTGTGCCATTTCGTTGGCAAGTTCAGTATGTTGAGTTTGTTGAGCTTGATACAGGGCAATATTGGTTTGTTGGCGATGATTTTTTTGCCAATCAATAAATTTGCTCATTGGCACACAGAGCAAAATGACAGTCAATAAGCTAAATAAAACCAAAACAAACCAAAATAACATTATTGTTTATCCTTATGGGCAAGCAGTTGAGCGAGAGCTTGTTGTTGCTGTGGGGTTAATGATGAATACGTTGTAGCGGATTTACGGCGAATATGAAAAATCATCATCATTAGCCCACCCACTAATAACAATAAGGGTAAGCCCCATAATAACAGGGTATTCCATTGTAAAGGCGGTTTGTATAGCACAAAAAGCCCAAATCTGTCGGTCATCAGTTGGATAATTTGCTGATTAGATTTGCCCTCTTCAATCATACGATACACTTCTAAACGTAAATCATAGGCAATAGGGGAATTAGACTCTACCAAGTTTTGATTTTGGCATTGCGGACAACGTAGCGATTTAGCTAAAGCCACTGCCCTTATGCGTTGTTCTGGGCTAGAAAATTGGAAAGTATCCACCATTTCAGCTTGAACAGTAAAACTCAATAATAATCCTAATATTATCAGTAACTTGTATTTCATTTTTCTGTCCATTGTTCAATAATTGGCACAAATTGTTGTTGCCAGCTTTGTTGATCCAGTAAACCTGAATGACGATAGCGAATAATACCATATTGATCCACTAAATAGGTTTCTGGCGCACCGTCCACCCCAAGATTTAACGCCAATATGCCTTGTGGATCAAATAAATTTAGCGTAAAGGGATTGCCCATTTTGGCTAACATCTCTAAGGCATTTTGCCGTTTATCTCGGTAATTTAAGCCCACAATGGCGATATTTTGTTGTGATAAATAGATTAAAAAAGGCTGTTCTATTCTGCAAGCGGTACACCAACTCGCCCAAACATTAAGCAAATACCATTGTTTCGGCAAATGTTGCTGGGTTAATTGTTGTTGTGGTTCAACTAAATCCGCTAAATAAAACTCAGGAACGGCTTTATCTATTAATGCCGAGCTAATCTTTCTGGGATCTTGTTGCAACCCTGCTAACAATAAGCCACAAATGGCAATCACTAAGATCAAAGGGAGAAATAAAATCTTTCTATTCATTGCGTTGTTTCCGTAAAGCCAATACGCCCAGTAAAGCCCCTGTCGCCATACATAAACCGCCTAACCATAGCCAAGGCACAAAGGGCTTATAATGCAAGCGGAAAGCAAATTCATTGGGAGCAAGTTTATCGCCCATGACAATATAAAGATCGCCAAACCAACCACGCTGTAACCCCACTTCGCTCATATTCATAGTTCTTACATCATAATGACGGCGCTCTGGATAAAGTGCGGTCAGTTTTTGATTATTTTTATAAATATGAAAAATGGCTTTTTCGCTGGTAAAATTTTTACCCAGTTCATTGCGAAAACCCAAATAACGAAATTCATAGCCATTTAGCACCGCACTTTGCTCAGGCTTTAATCTTACCCCAATTTCGCTACCATAGTAACTATTCATTACCGCACCGATAACGGTTATTGCCACGCCTATATGTGCCACCAACATGGCTTTACGTTGTAAAGGTAACCTAAACCAATTTTGCCATAAACAAGCCAGCAATAACCAAAAAGCCAAACTGACAAAAATAAAGGCGGTAAGATGAAATGTTAGGCTCGCTTCTTGGCGTAATTGCATCATAATAATGGCACTGCTTAGCCCTAATGCTGGCAACAATAATAGGCTTAACTTGCTTAAACGGCGTTGTTCAACTTTTTTCCAACGTGCCAATAATGCCAATAACATTGCCAACAAAGCCAAAATAATTATGGGCATAAATAGGCTATTAAAATAAGGTGCACCCACAGAAATTGAGCCTAAACCCAAGGTGCTAAATAACATAGGATAAAATGTGCCGAGAAAAACACAAAGGGTGGCGACACTGAATAACAGGTTAGCAAACAATAATAGGCTTTCTTTGCTCAATAATGGAAAACGAGCAGGGCTTTTGACCAGTTTGACTTTAAAGGCAAATAAGCTGAGGGCAACCACTAACAATAAGAAAAACAATAATAATAATGCTCCCCCTCTGGCACTATCAATGGCAAAGGCGTGTACCGAGGTTAATGCCCCTGAACGCACGATAAATGTGCCTAATACACTTAAAGCAAAGGCAAAAATGGATAATAAAATTGTCCAATAACTAAAAATCCCTCGTTGTTGGGTGGCAATCAGGGAATGTAATAAGCCTAATCCCACAAGCCAAGGCATTAATGAGGCGTTTTCCACTGGATCCCAGAACCACCAACCGCCCCAGCCTAGCTCGTAATAAGCCCACCAAGAACCTAACGCAATACCTAAGGTTAAAAATAACCAAGAAACCAATACCCAAGGGCGTATCCAGCGAGCTAAGGCGGCATCAAGATGACCGCTGAGTAAGCCAGCCAAGGTCAAGGCAAAATTCACCGCAAAGCCCACATAGCCAAAATACAATAATGGCGGATGAAAAATCAGCCCTATATCCTGTAACATTGGATTGAGATCTCGCCCTTCTAGGGGAGAAGGAAATAAGCGGTTAAAGGGATTAGAAAGCAATAAAATAAATAGGCAAAATGCCAGACAAATTAGCCCAAGAATAGCGAGAGAACGAGCGGCAATAAGGGGATCATAACGGCGACTTTGCCAAGCAAAGGCGGTTAGCCATAAGCTCAGTGCAAACAACCAAAATAGCATTGATCCCTCGTGTCCGCCCCAAGTTGCCCCTATTTTAAATAACAGGGGTAATTGAGAATTAGAATGGGACGCCACATATTCTAAGGAAAAATCATCAAGCACAAAGGCATAAACTAAACAGGCAATGGCAATAATGCTAAATAAAGCGACTAAATAGCTTAAATTCCACGCACTACTGATTAACTGAGCATTATGTTTATAAATGCCAATATGGGGCAAAATGGATAACAATAAAGCACAGACTGTGGCAAAAACTAACGCAATAAATCCTAATTCTGCAATCATTAAGTTATCCATTGATTAAGTGGTTATGCTATGGTGAGCTGTCCTGCATAAAGAATAAAATAACGTAAACATAATACGCCAATTAAATCACAAATAGAGACGAAAATAATAAAATGGCGATGATATTTTAGCTTATCGCTCACCGCTAAATTCCCCAATAATGGAATTAAAATCCCAATAAACATAATGCCTATCCAGAAAATGCCGCCCCAAAATCCGCTCAAGGCATTATACATGGCAACGGTTTTTTGTCCGCCACCAAAATGTAAGCCAGCAAAAAAGCACACAATTAAAAACAGCTCCGCCAGCATAATCGGCACTTCAAACTTGTGCATAAAATGCACTTCGTCAGAATGTCCTTTCAATTTGCCTAGGGTTAAAATCAGGATAAACACCATAGCAATACCTGATGACGAACCTGATGCAAGGAATAAAGCAGGTAATACAGGATTATTTAGCATTGGATAGCTAATTAAAGCGGACAATAAAAAGCCCGTATAAGCCCCTAATAATACCGCCAAAATCAATAATAATGACTCTAACCAACGTTCAAATCGCTGTAAAACATTAAGCCAATTTACCACAAAGGATAATTTGGGGATAAAACGTTGCAATAGCAAACCAATTTCTTGCCGAAAAATAATGCCGATCCACATAAATACCGATGCCATATAAATTTGGAATAGCATTACTCCCATAGACATTACGGAATTGAATTGGTAATTAAACATTAAATACCAAAACGTCCAAGGTTTGGTTAAATGGAAAATTAACAACAATAATCCAATAATCACTGTACTTGGGGCCAAAATCGCTGCACTACGGATTATCCAATTTTCACTGGGTTTAGTTAATTGGCGATGACGCTTATATAAAATCGCCAATAACAACGAACCTGAGGAAATGCCTAATAAAAACAAATAAATGGCAATGGTTGAATCCCAAACTAAATTAGGGGTATGAAAAGGAACAGGATAATCTAAGGTCATCGTCTTGGCTCCCCATATTGGAATGGAATATGATATAAATTAGGTTGTGTACCAAGCTCCACTTTGGTGCGATAAACAGGGTTGCTTTTTACTTTTTTTGCCACCTCACTTTGCGGATCATTCATATCGCCAAAGGTCAAGGCTTTGGTTGGACAAGCCTCCACACAAGCAGGTTGTTTACCTTGGGCTAAATTGGTATCTCGGCAAAAATTACATTTATCGGCACTTTTATGCACAGGGTGAATAAAACGTACACGATAAGGGCATACCGCAATGCAATATTGACAACCCACACACAGATCCTTATGCACATCAACAATGCCTGTGCTTTTATCAATAAAAGACGCACCTGTAGGGCAAACAGACACACAAGGGGCGTTGGTACAATGCTGGCAAGATTGACGGAAAAATTGATATTTCTGATGAGGAAACTCGCCATAGGGTTCACTGCGTAAAATTTCTAAGCGAGATACCCCTTCTGGCACATCATTAACATCACGACAAGCGTCCATACAAGCGGTACAACCAATACAAGCAACCTCATCATGCACCATAGCATAGCGTATCTTCTGCTCGGGTTGATTTTCCTTTGCACTGGATTTTACCGCAATACCTGACACCACAGCTAAAGCCCCCATACCAGTAATAAAATTTCGGCGTGAGCAAGTCATTGGCTATCCTTTTGTTGTTCCTGTTGTTCTAAACGCTGTTGTTGTTTGCCATGGCAATCTACACAAAGTTTAACCTGATCACGATGAGGAATATCGGACATCGCATCTTTTTTTGGGTGCAAAGTATGGCAACTTGCACAAGGTAATTTCATCGCGTGTACATCGTGAGCCCACAACTTTTCACGTAATTTCTCTGGTTGATGACAAGCAAAGCACACTTGGTTCTGCTGTTCCGCACTATACATCGGCAATTTTTCATTAAAAATATCGCCCTCAAACCGCATCACATCTTTTGCCCCTCGGCGATGATCTTCACCAATATTGCCATGGCAACTCACACAAGTAATAGGCTCGCCCGTATTAGGACTTTGCTTACTTAAATGAATACCATGAAATTTTCCAGCGTGAAACACCCCACCTGATTGCCCCTCGCTCCCCTCAAATTTATGGCATTTCGCACAATATTGATTAGGATCACGTTGATGCTCTAAAACAGGTTCATAGCTTAATTCATCATTGGCTTGGCTAGCTAGGGGCAATAATACCATTAACAATAACCCCAACCACCCCCAAGCTCGCTTACTCGCTTGCATTATCTGATTTCTATACATATTTATTACCTCAAAAAATGGGGAAAACCAACCGCACTTTTCTTTATCTCACTTGATGAATACCAAGTGCGGTGTTTTTTTAAATTATTTTTTATCCTCAGGAAGTAAACCTTTCGCTCTCGCTTCCTTATCCCATTGAGGCACAACTGTTTTTAAGAATTCATCTTTTGCTTTATGCTCTGCATCAATATCAATTCCTGTGGCTGCCCAAGCCTTTTCTGCGGTAGAAATATCAGGAATTTTGACTGGCTCAGTAATACCATGTTTCGCTAAAACACGAGCCAATTTCACTCGAGCATCAGCGGCTTTATCCAATCCAGTGCCTAACACATGTAACACCACTTCTGGGGCATGAATATGCCCACCATGCCCTGCAGCAGAATAATCCCAACGCCATTGCGCATGACGAATATCCACTAAAGCAGGTTCCATTTCTTGCTTACTTGCCCCAGCATTCCAAGCCGCTTGTGCTTCAAAATGTGCGTGAACCAACTGATCCTCTAAGCGAATCATCACATCTTTAATTTCTGTTTTACGAGATTGAACAATATTTTGTAAGGTTTCCTTGCTCTGATCGTGGCAGTTGGCACAGGTATTGTTAAAAGAATCAAATGGATTACCAATTTTATGATCGGTAAAGACTTTACCGTCCGCCCCTTTAACTTTTGGCATATGACAATCAATACAGGTTACCCCATTTTTACCATGCATACCCAACATCCAAGTTTCATAATCTGGGTGCTGTGCTTTTAACATTTGAGCTTTAGAAATTTTATGCGTCCAGTCAGTAAAACCGATTTCATCATAATGTTGCTCAATGGCATCTGCTGTTACCCCTTTTTCCCAAGGAAAAGTAACCTGTTTCAAATCCCCAGCAAAATAATATTCCACATGACAATTTGCACAAATGGCAGCACGTTGATCGGTACGATCCAAGCCATCAAAGGACATATCCAACTTATCCAAGGCTCTTAATACATGAGGACGAGCAATTCTTAAAGCAGGTTTACCCTGAGCAAAATCCTCTGACCCCGTATCATGACAATCAGCACAGCCAATAGCGTTTACCACCTCAGCACCGCCTTTTGACCATTTACCACTGAAATAACCTTCCTCGCCCCATTCCGCAATTAAACGAGCCACATCAGGGCCTTTACAAGTCCAACAAGCCATAGGTTGCGTATCCCCTGTAACCCCCGGTGCCCCTGTCCGCAAAATATTACGCACATCAATCACAGAATAAAAATGCCCTCTCGGTTTATTATATTCCTTAGCAAAAGCATAGCCTGCCCATAAAATCACAGTACGAGGATCTTCCACATTTACCGAATCAATGGCATCAGATTGTGCAGTATCCGCCCAAGTTTGATATTGTTTTGGATATTTTTCAGCAAATTGATGATTGGCGGACTCCACAATTAACTCAGGATTAACAGGCTTAACCTCTTGTTCAATCGGGGTATATTTAAACTCTGCAATAGCTTGTGGCGATAGCACATAAGCCAGCACCGCAGTTGTAATAACGAGGCTCTTAGTTAGGACGTTCACGATAATTACTCCATAAAATTTTAACCATGGTCAATGGGTAAGATTGTTATTCAAAATGAGAATATTTATCATTTAAAACAACAAGATAGATTACTAATTTGAAATTTACGCAAGACTAAAATAGCAAAAACCCCCAGCCCTTGCTAAATTATGTGAATTTTCTTTGTTTTTGATCAATTTTTTTAAATTAAGTGTTTAATTTATAACAACTTCATACCTATAAAGAGGTATTTGAGTTGGTGTTTTAAAAAAGGGGGGGGAGAAGAATTGGGGATATTGAGATTATTGAGCAAAATAATTGCAAAATTGATCACACGTTGAATTAAACCACAAAATATTTTACTAACTATTTTTTTAATTTATATATTTTCTACCATTGGTTTGTTTTCGCCAAAATAAAGTGGCTAAAAACAAACCAAGGCTTAATTTAAAAATGGCAATGTTATACTTGTTGCAATAAGGTCATCGCTAAACTTTTCGCACCTTTAAAATCCACTTTACCACTGGCTAAGGTTGGAATCTCTTCCACCATAAAAATTGCCGAAGGTTGCATTAGTGGTGGAAGGGTTGAATTTTTTAACCGTTCTTGAATTTGCGTTAATTCAAGCTCTGACTTCACTAATAAAACCACCGCTTCGCCTTTTTTCTCATCAGGTACATTAGCGGCAACAAATGTAGCTTGTTCGCCTAAGATATTACCAATTTGTTCTTCAACACTGCCAAGACTTATCATTTCTCCGCCTATCTTGGCAAAGCGAGAATAGCGATCCACAATGGTAATAAAGCCCTGTTCATCAATATGTCCTTTATCGCCAGTTTTGTAATAACGAATACCATCAATCTCGGCGATCACATCATTCGTTTTCTCAGGATCATTTAAATAGCCTTTCATAACCTGTCCGCCACCAATGACAATTAAGCCATCTTCACCCATAGGTAATTCGGTTAAGGTTTGTGGATCAACAATTTTAATGATCGTACCCGGCAATGGGATACCCACCGAACCCACTTTGTTAAAGACCATTTCTTTTAAACTATCAGGATCTAAAATATTTGGCATATTCACTGAGGCAACTGGGGCGGTTTCCGTTGTACCATAGCCCTCATAAACCTCAAGCCCAAATTTTAATTTGAAGCCCTCTTTAACATCTGGTTTTAATTTTTCAGCTCCTGCTACCACCATTCGTATAGATTGGAACATTAATGGGTGCAATTTGCGATTGCGAATATAAAGCCTAAAGAAAGTTGATGTACCAAATAAAATGGTTGCACTATGACGTGCTGCCATTTTGCCTACTGCCACACTGTCAGTAGGATCTGGTACGCTAACCATTTTTATTCCCATACATAAAGGCAATAATGTGGTTACCGTCAAGCCAAAGGAATGGAATACCGGCAGGGAATTTAAAATCACATCACTTTGTTTGAAATTTAATAACTCACTAATTTGCTTAATATTGGTTAATAAGTTTTTATGGCTTAATTCAATGCCTTTTGGCTCGCCCTCGCTACCACTACTAAATAAAATTACCGCCGTATCCTGTAAAGGGGTATGGCTAAAGGTTAATTTTAACCAACTCGCTGGCAATAAAAGTGCGGTCAATAATGACAAAATTTTTTGCGATTTTTTCACTTGCTTTGACAATGCTTCCACCAACAAGGCTTTGTCTGCTAATAATTGCTGATAATCAAAGCCTTTATTTTGTAACTTGGCTAAAAATTTTTCAGAGGTAATAACGGTATGAATATTGGCTTTATTCAATGCCGCCGTCATACTTTGCTCACTCAAGGTATAATTGAGGTTCACAGGCACTTTACCACTAATAAATAACGCCATATTCACAATCGCTGCAATGGACGAACTCGGCAACAACACACCAATATGTTTTTCTTCGCCAAGCTGATGGGAGAATAATTTTTTAAACACCAATACCGCAGTAATAAACTTCAAATTGCTGAGGTTCATACCCATACTATCTACGCTACAAGTTTTAAATAAACGTTTCTTAGCACTATCAATCCATTCATACATAAAGGGCTGCTGACGATCGATAAAGTTTTCCCAACAAGAGAATGACAATTCCACCACTTTTTGTTTCATTGCTGCACGATCAATAAATTGGCGAATCGGTTTACCAAATGCCACCAAAATATCTCGCTTGCCTCTTACTTTAGAAATGGCACGATAATGTTGCTCTGCTCGTGAAAAACTTGAACCCCATAATCCCCGTAGATAAAAAGGCACAATACATACTTCTTCAAGATCTTTAATAGCTAACTCATAACCACGTTGAAATTCATTAATTTGTCCGTTATAACTAATATGCCCTTCAGGGAATAATGCCACGACTTCCCCATTGGCAAGTAATTGACGAATTTTTTCAATAGATTCTTTGCTTGAACCTGCCCCAATAGGAATCACTTTAAAAATTTTAAATAACCAAGTGAGATACCATTTGTTATAAATACCCCGATACATCACAAACTTAATCGCTCTAGGGCTTGCAGCTTGTAATACTAACCAGTCAATCCAGCTAATATGGTTACCCAGCAATAACACACCGCCACTTTGCGGAAGATTGTTCAAGCCTTCTACATTAAAGCGGTAACCTGTTTTTAGCACAGGCAATAACAACAAACGGGTAAATAAATGAGGCAGTTGTAATACCGCATAAAATGACCCCACTAAACATACCGCCGCCGCAAATAACAATAAACCTCGTGTAGAAACATTAGCTGACACAAAAGCAATGCTCAATAATAAGAAGGCAACCATAGCAATATTTTGCATAAAATTGTTGCCCGCCATAATCTTACCACTGGTCTTTTCAGGGGCAAAAAATTGAATGGTGGCATTTAATGGCACAATAAATAAGCCACCAAATAAGCCAAATAGGAATGAACATAGCACCATTACCGCAAGATTTGAGGAAGAAGCAATAAAGAAAATGGCAAAGAAAATCCCCAAAGCCCCTACTGGCACAATACCATGCTCAATATGTTTTTTTGACATCGCCCCCGCAATCGCTGATCCCGCAATTAAACCTAAACCGCTTACCGCCAAAATCGCTTGAATAATAATGGCATTATCATCGGCAAAAATCGCTTTATAATGAGCAGGAAATGCAGCCACAATCACTTGCGACACGCCCCAAAATACACTTAATCCAATAATACTTAACCAAATATTATGATTTTGGCGCACAATTTGCATATTTTGTTTTAAATATGACAGGGTAAAATAACGTTTCAGATCAAATTTTTCCCCTTGTACATCATCATTTTTGGCGGCAAAAAACGGAATTTTAAAGGCAAAAAACGCTTCTAAGGCACTTAATAACACCAAACAAAAACCAATTACATACATACTGGCAAGTATGGCATCAGGGCTATCACCCACCACATAAAACCGCTCAAATACAAAAGAAAAAGCAAAAGAACTAAATAAAATGGCAACAATCGTCAAAGCCTGAATAATCCCATTGGCTCGCCCTAGGTTTTCAGTGCCTACAATAGATTTAATGATGCTATATTTAGCTGGCGAATAAACCGCACTTTGCGTTGCAAGCACCAGAGTAAGCATAAAAGCTAACTCAAAAGCACCAGCCACATAGCAAATAAACAAAGCGGCACTAATTAACACAGCAGCCACACTGGCAAGACGAATCACTTTGGTGTGAGAATATTTATCATTGATAAAACCTGATGGTGAAAACAAGAAAATAAAGGGTAGCAAAATCATCGCATTGATTAATGCAGTCAATACCACTAAGGTTGTTCCATCAAAACTCTTCAACAATACATTTTGAATAGTAATTTTATGGGCTAAATCCACACTAGCATTCAAAAATGCAATAGCAAGATAGGGCAAAAACCCCTTTGTTTTCAATAAACTCACACTTTACCTCAAATTGTTATTATGGTTAATTGAATAGATAGGATAAGTAAATTGATTAAAAAAGCAATATTTTTAGTGATTTTCATTGATGAATATGTTGATAAATGGGAAGCGTGATGAGTTTTGAGATTTTTTTCACTTTTATTTCCCTACTCCAAAAACTAAAATGATTTTAATCAAAATTTATCTTGTTTTTTGTATTTTTGATATTATCATATCTGGCAAAACATTTATTTACATTAATTTTCTTTATGGTCATTCTATTTAAGGATCGCTTATGATAAATATCTATCTGCCAAGCAAGCAAGCAAGCAAGCAAGCAAGCAAGCAAGCAAGCAAGCAAGCAAGCAAGCAAGCAAGCAAGCAAGCAAGCAAGCAAGCAAGCAAGCAAGCAAGCAAGCAAGCAAGCAAGCAAGCAAGCAAGCAAGCAAGTTAATCATTTCTCTACCCTAATTTCAAGTCTTTTTTATCTGTTTTTTGCTGGGCTATTCACTGCCTGTTCTTCTTCCTCTAATCCCAATCTTCTGGCGGAACTCTCTCATAAAACCATTGAATATGGTTGGCAAGGGGCGGGCAATTATGTTACCGCACAAGATTTACAATCCTTACAAAATCGCCTGCAACAGCATAACCAAACCGGCGAATTCAATAATAATTATGCCTATCTTAAAGCCCAATGTTTGATTGAACTGGCACAATGGACTTACCGTGAAACCCGCACCACAGGTATTACCGAATATCTGACGCAACAAGCCATAACGGCGGAGCAAGCAGCCTTAAATAAACAAAGTATTCCTCTGTTTACCCCCGCTAGCCCAGGCTATCCTCGTTTAGCCTTGCCACAACGGGAAAGACTAACTCAATTAGCGCAACAGCGGGGCGTTGCCTGTGCACCAAAAGCCTTTGCTTGTGCCGACGTTGCCCTGCTCGGTTTGGAATATGAAAGCCAAGAGGGTTACGGCGATTACCGTTTACATGGCGAGCATTTTGCCGAGCAAGCCAAGCAATATTTAGGGCAAATTCAACAGGGCATTTTGCATTGTCCAAGCCAAACAGAGCATATTCGCCTTGATGCCGAGGCGTTGTTTAAATTTGGGCAATGGCATTATCAGGATATTTTGCCACAGGGTCAACAATCCCTGCAGGAATTTGCCGCTAGAATGACAAAGCAAGGCTCTCGTCTAGAACAAGTGATAATTACGGGACATACCGACCGTATCGGTTCGGAGCAAAGCAATCAATTATTATCGCAACGCCGAGCGGAAACGGTGGCGCAATATCTCCGTCAATCTTGGCAACAGCAGGGGCTAAATTTACAAAATGTCAAAATTATTGCCCAAGGCAAAGGGGAAAACGAGCCGTTGGTACAATGCCAAGCACAACCTATTACACAGCTAAAAGCCTGTTTACAGCCTAATCGTCGGGTGGAAATTCAGGTGAATTATGCACAGTCACAACATTAATCTTATTTGATCGAGGTTCTTATGAATAAAGTCTATAAAATTGTTAAAAATGCCTTAGGGCAAAATATTGCGGTGTCGGAGTTGGCGAAATCTAAGGAGAATAAATTAGTTTGCATTACGCTATTAGGATTATTATCTCTAATAAATCCTATAGAGGCAGATGCGTTTAGAGTAACGGCGAGTAGTAGATATGAGCAACCTTGTAACCCTGCTGGAACTCAGGGGTGGATATATTCGGCCCAGAAATATGTCCAAATGGGCTCAAAGGAAGAAAGCACTAGAGGTGTTAATGTATGTACAAAATTTTCTCCTGATTTTCAAGTATCAGCTAGTTATCATGGTATTACGGCTAAATATTCAATCAAACTCGCCGACGAAATTACTAAAAAAATTAACACCTCTTATGAATATGTTACTAATGTAGAAACCAAAAACGAGCAAATCGTTAATAAGGTTATTCAAGAAATTACTGAACAAATTGGTACCAATGGTTCTGGTACATTAGTATTTACCGATACAGAGGGCAATAACCTTATTCGCCAAGAGGGCAAATTCTACCAAACTAAACTTGATGAAAATAATCAAACTATCGCGGATACCGATAAACCTGTTGATGCGAAACAGGTGATATTAAGTGCGGTCAATCCTGATGGACTTTCACCGCTCTCTCCTGTTTTAGTGCGAAATATCGCCGAGGGGCAACAAGATTCAGATGCGGTCAATAAAGGGCAGTTAGATAAATCAATAAAAAGCCTGGATAATAAAATCAGTCAAATTACCGCTATTGTGGGTAATTCTGGGCAAGATGGCAAAGATGGTATCAACGGACGAAATGGCATTGCTGGGCAGGACGGTTTAGCGGGTAAAAACCTTGTGGAAAAAATTGATGCCTTGCGTAATGGTGAGGCGGGCTCAGTAGTCTATGTGAATGATAAAGGACAACGGGCAGTACGCGATGAGAACGGGAAATTCTATCTTACCAAAGATGATGGAACCATTGATAAAACTCAGCAAGTAGACGATAAAAATATTAAACTTGCTACGATCAATCCTGATGGTTCCGCTAATAATCCCACTGTGTTAAGTAATATCGCTGAGGGGAAAAACGCTTCTGATGCGACAAATAAAGGACAGTTGGACAAAGCTGTCAATAATCTTGATGGTAAAATTAGCGATAATAAACAGCAAATTGATAGCATCAATAAGGATATTGTTAATATTAAACTGGATACCAAAACAGCCAAAGATGGCGTTGATGGTCTAAAAGGTGAAATCAGCCAAATTACTCAACTTATTGGTACCTCAGGGAAAAACGGTAAAGATGGCACCAATGGACGTAATGGCAATACGGGTGCTGCTGGTAAAGATGGTTTAAACGGCAAAGACTTGGTAGAAAAAGTAAATGCCCTACGGAATGGCGAAGCTGGTGCTGTGGTTTATGTGAATAATAAGGGACAACGGGCAGTACGCGATGAGAGCGGTAAATTCTATCTTACCAAAGATGATGGAACCATTGATAAAACTCAGCAAGTAGACAATAAAAATATCAAACTTGCTACGATCAATCCTGATGGTTCCGCTAATAATCCCACTGTGCTAAGTAATATTGCTGAGGGGAAAGATAGCTCTGATGCGGTAAATAAAGGACAGTTGGATAAATCCATTGCCCTATTAACCTCACAAATTGATACCAATAAACAAGATATTACTGGCTTAGATGGAAAAGTAAATCAAATGGAAACAACCATCAATAATCTACAAATAAATGGTGGTAGTTTAGTACTTGATGATCAAGCAAGTAATACCATTACTATCGCTAAGTCTAGTGAAAGC
This sequence comes from Volucribacter amazonae, assembly GCF_029783845.1. Lineage (NCBI taxonomy): Bacteria > Pseudomonadati > Pseudomonadota > Gammaproteobacteria > Pasteurellales > Pasteurellaceae > Volucribacter > Volucribacter amazonae. The sequence goes on from NZ_LWID01000001.1 coordinate 765,553, forward strand.
GATAAAGTAGATATTACGGGTTCTCAAGGTGCAAGAACATTAGCAGGCGTTAAAACGGCAACGCAAGACGACCATGCAGTAAATAAAAAACAACTGGATAGCTCTGTCAAACTCTTAAATGATCAAATTAGTGCGAATAAGCAAGGCATTGATGGGTTAGACGGTAAAGTAGAAAATATTGAACGTACTATTACCAATATACAAATGGGAAATAGTGATGGTTTAGTCGTTGATGACAAAGACAATAAAACCATTAATGTGGCGACATTAAGTGATAGTGATACTGTTAATTTAGCGGGAAATCAAGGTGATCGTATCCTCGCTGGTATTAAATCTGCAACCAAGAATAATGAAGCCGTAAATAAAGAACAACTTGATAATTCTGTTAAAGATTTAGATAGTCGCCTTGATGAAATCGCTAAACTTATTGGAACCTCTGGCAGAGATGGACGTGATGGTAGAGATGGCATTGATGGTGCTGCTGGTACTAATGGACGTGATGGCAAAGATGGTATTGCTGGTATCGCTGGCTCCGATGGGCGTGATGGTAAAGACGGTATTGCTGGTACTGCTGGCTCCGATGGGCGTGATGGTAAAGACGGTATTGCTGGTATCACTGGCTCCGATGGTCGCGATGGTAAAGGCGGTATTGCTGGTATTGCAGGCTCCGATGGTCGCGATGGTAAAGACGGTATTGCGGGAACCAATGGTAATAATGGCAAAGATGGCATTGCTGGACAAGATGGACTTACTGGTAAAAACATTATTGATAAAATTGATGCTTTACGTTATGGAGAGGCAGGTAATATCGTTTATACCAATCAACAAGGTAAACGGGTTATTCAACAAAATAATAAATTCTATCTTGCTAAAGCCGATGGCACTCCTGACTTCAACCAAGAGATTAATCAGGAACAGATTAAACTTTCCGCTGTAGGTGCAAATGGCTCAACCTCTAACCCTGTTACACTTGCTAATATTGCTGAGGCTACCCTTGATCATGAAGCGGTAAATAAAGGATTATTAGATAATACGGTAAAACAAGGTATTGATGGGGTTACTGGACGTATTGAAAAAGTGGAAAAAACTATTAATAACCTACAAGTTGCCAGTGGCACTGGTTTAGTCTTAGAAAATAGCGATGATAAAACTATTGATATTGCTTCTTTAAGCGACAGTGCAAAAGTCAATTTTGCTGGAACTAGTGGTGACCGTATCCTATCTGGTGTTAAAGAGGCAACGGAAGATAATCAAGCCGTCAATAAAGCACAATTAGATAAAAGCATTAAAACTGGTGTTAAAAACATTAATACTCGCATTGATAGCCTCAATGAAGAAGTGTTGAAAACGAAAAACGGTGTAAATGGCTTAGGTGGCAAAGTAGAAAGCCTTGAGAAAATCATTAACAATATTCAAACAAGTGGGAATGGTTTGGTACAAGAGGATAAAGATGATCAAGCTATTAGTATCGCTAAAACCAGTGCGAGTGATAAAGTAGATTTATCTGGTAAACAAGGTGATCGTACGCTAACTGGCGTAAAAGAGGCAGAAGAAGATAATCAAGCTGTCAACAAGGCACAACTTGATAAATCTGTAAACTCGCTTGATAATAAACTGATTGCTCAACAAAAAGATATTTCAGGTTTAGATAAACGAGTAATCACAGTAGAAACGGACATAAAACAGGCTAAAGACGATATTGATGGTTTAGATGGTCGAGTAACCACTGTTGAGGCTGATGTAAAACAAACTAAAGATGGTATTAACGGTTTAGATGGTCGAATAACCACCGTTGAGGCTGATGTAAAACAAGCTAAAGATGGTATTAACGGTTTAGATGGTCGAGTAACCACCGTTGAGGCTGATGTAAAACAAGCTAAAGATGGTATTAACGGCTTAGATGGTCGAGTAACCACTGTTGAAACCATTACTCAGCAAACTCAAAATAGTTTAGGTACTTTAGATGATAAGATTGCCCAAATTAGCCAAATTATTAGTGGAGAAACACCTATTTCTGACGGTACAAACGGCACTAATGGCGCGGTAGGCGCTGCAGGTGAAGATGGACTAAATGGCAAAGACGTGAATAGCAAAGTCAATGCCCTACGCAATGGCGAGGCGGGTGCTTTAGTTTATACCGACGCTCAGGGGAATCGTTTGGTGCGGGGTGAGGACGGCAATTTCTATCTTGCTAATGAACAAGGGCAAGCCACTACCTCGGTGATTGATAATGCTTTAGTTATGCTATCAACCGTGGCAAGTGATGGTTTAACCACCACCCCAACTAAAATTCGTAACGTGGCGGCAGGTGCAGTAAGTAGCACCAGTAGCGAGGCTGTTAATGGGGCACAGCTTTATACCGCAGTAAAATCTCTTGCAGGCGATGACAGTGAGTTAGTGGTCAATCCTGATGGCTCGGTAACTGTCAAGGCAAACTATACCGTCTATAACCAAGATGGCAGTACTCGAAACGTCAATAATATTGGTACCGCCATTGACCATATTAACCAAAATGGCACCCAATACACCCGTACCAATTCCGAGCTTGCCCCAGCACAAGCCCAAGGACGTGAAACGGTGGCTATCGGTGGTGGTGCTACCGCCAATGCCGATGGTGGTGTTGCCATTGGTAGTGGAGCACAAGCCAATAACCCTCTTGATGTAGCATTAGGTTTTGGTTCACGTACTGGTGAGGCGGGCGCCAATGCCCCGGGAACAGCAGAGTTTTCTGTGGGGAATACGGAATTAAAACGCCGTATTACCAATGTGGCTGATGGGATTTTAGATTCCGATGCTGCCACCGTAGGGCAAGTACGCCAAGCGGTGGGAGCGGTAAGCCAAACCTTACGCCATGAAATTCAGCGTAACCGTAAAGTGGCATCACAAGGGATTGCCTCAGCTTTAGCCCTTTCTACCCAAGTGCCTAATCAGCACCCAGGTGAATTAGCTGTGGGTATCGGCACAGGCTTTTATGATAGCCAGACTGCCATTGCCATTAATGGTAATTACCTCTCCCAATCGGGCAAAATGAATATTTCCCTGGGGGTAGGAACCTCGCTCACCGGTAACGGCGCGACTAAACCTGCTGCCAAAGTGGGGATTGGTTGGGTATTCTAAGCTAAATCATGGCAACCCTCGTCTTAGGTAAACAGGCTATCCCACAAGGATAGCCTGTCATAATGTCAAACACAGCAAGATTAAACAAGGAATCATCATGTTAAAAAAAATCTCAAAACTCACCGCACTTGGCTTATTTTTTCTGCTCACCTCTCCTGCGTTGGCACAAAATATGGAATTAAATCGTTATGAACAAGCTAAAATTAACCTGAATTATCAAGGGGAACTAGGCGACTTTTTACAAAAACTGGCAGGACGGCTAAATATAGGCTTTATTAGCTATAATGTGGATAGTACCCGCCCTATTCAACTTGATACCCATAACCAAAGCCAACCTCTACCTCTGCTTATCCAACAAATTCAACAACAATTACCCGAAGTAAATATTCGCTTTGAAACCTTAGGTAACCGTGTGTTTTTAGTGCTTTCCTCCGGCGATGAACCCTTACAACGGGAACAACAACCACAACAATATATTGGGCAAGTGATTTTTGAACGCCCTACCCCACCCGCCAATCGGTTAGAGGTGGAAATCCTTGCACAAACAGAGGAAACCGGACAAAAACCAACGGCACATAACGAAACAGAAAAGCCACAACCACAAGATAATCAGGCTGAGGAAAGAGAGAGCTTGCAAACTCAACACACGGAGACGGAAGAAAAGCCAGAAGAAAAGCCTGACGAAAAAATTGACCACTCCACGCAAGAGCAAGCCAATCTCACCCCCATTATCCTTAGCCCGGAGCAAGAGCAACGCATCGCCCAAATTAGTCGTTTAGAACAGTTGATTAATGAGGCAAACTTAAGCAATGAGGACAAACAATATCAACACCGAGTTATCCCCAGTTATAAAATCAACAGCAAAAACCGCTTGGGTTTAGATAAGGTACAAACCACCAAAATCGCCACCTTTTTGTTGTTTGATAAACAAACCGACACCAGCAAACTCAATGTACGCAGTAAACACGAGGACATTATCCAACTTGACAATATCCTCGCCATTATCCACAAGAAAAACCGCGCCCCTAATCAAATTTCTATTCAAAATGATAAAAAGCAAAGTTTGATTTTACAGGCGGTTAAGCGATAATCAAGTTCAGAGGACGGAATACAGTGTTAGTTTTGAATAGTCACTTAATTAGTGGTATCTATTATTTCGTCCTCCGATAAGAGGTGTAATAAACAAAATTATACCTTAATTGACTAACGCCAAAAACGCTTGCTCTGTTAAGATCGGGATATTTAACTCTTGTGCTTTAGTTAATTTTGAACCCGCATTATCGCCGGCAATGACAAAATCGGTTTTAGCGGATACACTGCCTGTTACTTTTGCTCCAAACTGCTGTAATAAAGCTTTTGCTTCATTGCGTCCCATTTGGGTTAATGTGCCAGTAAGCACTACTGTTTTATCCTTAAAAGGATTATCACTGGCTGGTTGTTGAGTTTGTACATCGTCCCAATGTACCCCTTGTGCAATTAAGTCTTCCACCACTGCAACATTATGGGGTTCTTGCCAGAACAGATAAATGCGATTTGCCACCACATCGCCCACATCTTGTACCGCTTTGAGTTGTTCAATATCCGCTTGTCTTAATGCGGTTAAGGTTTTGAAATGATTAGCTAAATTTAATGCGGTTGCCTCGCCAACATCACGAATACCTAAGGCAAAAATAAAACGAGCAAGGCTGGTATGTTTAGCTTTAGTTAGGCTATTTAAGGCATTTTCTGCGGATTTTGCCCCCATACGATCTAATCGCATTAAGGTAATTAAATCAAGTTTAAACAAATCTGCTGGGGTATGCACCAATTCACGATCCACTAATTGTTCAATTAACTTGCCCCCTACACCATCAATATCCATCGCTCGGCGTGATACAAAATGTTTTAATGCCTCTTTACGTTGTGCAGGGCAAATTAATCCGCCAGTACAACGTGCCACTGCCTCGCCCTCAATACGAATAATGGCAGAATCACACACAGGGCATTGTGTTGGAAATTCAATAGCTTGTGCGTTAGCTGGACGGCGTTCAAGCACGACCCCAATAATTTGTGGTATCACATCGCCTGCTCGGCGAACAATTACCGTATCGCCAATGGCAATATTTAAACGTGCAATTTCATCGCCATTATGCAAAGTGGCATTGCTAACGGTTACCCCTGCCACAAAAACAGGCTCAAGTTTTGCCACAGGGGTAATAGCCCCTGTTCTTCCCACTTGAAACTCAACGGCTTTTAAAATGGTTAATTGTTCTTGAGCAGGGAATTTGTAAGCGATTGCCCACCTTGGTGCTTTAGACACAAAACCTAGCTGTTGTTGTAAGGCTATCTCATTGATTTTTAATACAGTGCCATCAATATCGTAGCCTAATCCATCACGTTTTTGCCCCATTTGGCGGTAAAACTCAAGCACTTGTTCAGTGCCTCGGCATAGTTCAATTTCTTGATTAATGGGAATACCAATCTGTTTTAACCACTGTAAGCGTGCAAAATGAGTATCAGGTAATACCACGCCCTCAGCAATACCTATACCATAAGCATTAAACACTAAAGGGCGTTGACGAGTAATTTTGGGATCAAGTTGACGTAATGATCCCGCTGCTGCATTGCGTGGGTTGGCAAAGGTTTTTTCGCCGCGTGCCAACGCTCTTTCATTCAATTGCTCAAAGCCAGCTTGCGACATAAATACTTCCCCTCGCACTTCTAAACGAGCAGGTGGGTTATCCGTTAATAATTGCAAAGGAATATTGCGAATGGTACGAATATTGAGGGTTATATCTTCGCCTGTGCTACCATCACCACGGGTTGCGCCTTGGCTCAAAATGCCATTTTCATACAAAATACTTACCGCTAATCCGTCCAATTTTGGCTCACAACAAAAGGTTAAATCATCATTGCCATAGCCTAGACGCTCTTGAATGCGTTTTACAAAGGCATAAAACTCTTGATCCGAAAAGGCATTATCTAAGGATAACATTGGGATCTCGTGGCGTACTTGAGCAAAACTGGCGAGGGGTTTTGCTCCTACACGTTGAGTTGGCGAATCGGCACTAATTAATTCGGGATATTGTTGCTCTAAGGTTTTTAATTGGTTCATTAACCGATCATATTCGGCATCAGGGATTGTTGGTTTGTCTAATACATGATATTGATACTCATAATGACGTAGCTGTTGGCGTAATTGTTCAAGTTGCTGTTCTATTGATTGTTGCATAGATTTAATCTCATTATTCCTAAATAAAAAATTATTTCAAAACAAACCGCACTTTTATAGCCCTAAAAGTGCGGTCGGTTTTGCGAAAATTTCTTTACTTAAATCATTAATTTAAACGAGCAAGATAGCTAGCTTTAGTTTGTTCTGTAAAGAGTTCTTGTTGTTCATCTAATACATAGCCTGCCAATTTATCAGCTAAATTTTTAGCATCTTGGCATAGGTAAATAAAATTCACACGATCATTTGCATTACCCGTTAATTGCATAAAGATCGCTACACCAATGGTGCTAAAGTCAGCCATTGTATTCAGATCAAATGTACCCGGTTGGTGAATATTCGCCACGCTATAAAGCACAGGGCTTGCCATTGTATCTAAATGACGATTAAAAATGCCTTCATCGCTATACACAAAACCTAATTCTTCTAAGGCTTGAGCGAGATGTGTGCCATTAAACTCTCGGTTTTCTGGTGCAACCACATAAAGCACAATAAAATCTTGAGCTTGATGATTGCTGGTTGCTTTGGTGGATTGAGATTGTTGATTTTGTTGAGTATCCACTAAAGGCTGAGGTTCGTCATAAGAATGATTTAATGTCGTTTGTGCTGTCGCGCTATTTGCTCCAGATCGTCCTTGTAACGAAGCGGTCGCTAATTGCTCACGCAATACTTGCGAGGATAAGTTCACGCCCTCTTCGCCTAAACTTGCTTCAATATCCGCAATGGAACGATATGCTAAATCCGCTTGTTGTGTGTTGGTTGGCGTAGGCTGATGATATTGATAAGATGTAGAAGGCGATGAATAAGTAGATTGATGAGCGGTATTCGCTCGTGAACTTGAGGACATATCATAATAAACAGGCTCAGCCTTTTCTGCTTGAGACTGGTTAGGCAAGGTAATTTTTATTTCATTTACGGCTTGTTCTAATGATACTTCCGCTGAGTTATCCGTAGCCGATGCGCTTAATGGCTCAACAGAAACTTTATCCGCTGTTACATCATACGCCTCAAAATCTAATCCTTGTTGTATTGGCTGAGTTTGTTGGGAAATTTGGCTTAAACTTGGTTGCTCTATTTGTGCAGTTAAAGGTTGTTGTTGCCCATGTAATTGCCCCGCTTGTTGAATAGGCAATCCTGTTAATGGATCGGTTTGTTTATCCGTTACATTGGTATTTACTTGTTCAATCCGCCCATCTCGTGTAAAGGTATTGGCATTTTTGAAAAAATGTGTTTTTTCACGGCGACTTGACCATAACCCATGGGCAATCAAGATAACTAACGCAAGTATGCCCAAGATAATCAAAATTGTATTCAAATCCATTATTAACCCATTCTGTTGACTGTTGTTTATCCATATCCTACAAATACGCCCTACTTCAAGTTAAAAATAAGAGAATTTATGGATATAATAAAGAAGAAATTTGTCGTTAGCTTATCATATTTTTTCCTATTTTTATAAGCTAATCCGAGAATTTATTTGTCAGAGTAAGTAAACCCTAATGGAGAAAAAATATGCATAAAGAATTGAGTGCAGGAATTGGTTATTTTATTCAAGGTTGGCAATTAATTGGGCAGAAAGGCTTACGCCGTTTTGTAATTTTACCCATTTTTATTAATATCCTACTCCTTAGTGCCATTTTTTGGATTGCATTATCTCAACTCTCCCTATTTACGGCGTGGTTTGTTGATGTCATGCCTGATTGGCTTGACTGGCTAAGTTCAGTAATTTTAGTATTGGCTATCATTATGATACTCCTCGTTTTTTATTTTATTTTTACTACCTTAGCAGGCTTTATTTCCGCCCCTTTTAATGGACTATTATCGGAAAAAGTAGAAAAAATGCTTACAGGAGAAGACTTTTCTACCGGCAATATGTGGGATTTTGTTAAAGATATTCCGCGTATGCTCAAACGTGAATGGCAAAAACTTTGTTATAGCCTACCAAGATTATTATTCTTATTTCTACTGGGTTTTGTTCCTGCTTTAGGGCAAACTATCGCGCCTGTTTTGATGTTTATTTTTACTGCTTGGATGTTAGCCATTCAATATTGTGATTATCCTTTTGATAATCATAAAATCCCTTTCCGCATTATGCGTGATCAACTCGCTCAAAAACCTGTGTTAAATACCACATTTGGTAGCTTGGTAGCACTCTGTGCCTTTGTGCCTCTGGTCAACTTTTTAATTATTCCTGTAGCAGTTTGCGGAGCAACCGCAATGTGGGTAGAGCAATATCGTACAAAATTACCTGATACACAAGTGAATAAAACAAATCAATCCAATGAAATTACAATACTAAAATAGCATTTAGTTATAAAATATAGCAAATAACTATTTTTTACATATAAAAAGCTATGTTAAAAATAATGCAGAATAAATCGCCAATAACAATATCATATCCAAGGAGATCCAAATGACCGTTTATGCAGATAATTCATTAACCATTGGTAATACCCCATTAGTTCGTTTAAAACATTTTGGCAATGGCAATATTCTTGCCAAAATTGAATCGCGCAATCCAAGTTTTAGTGTGAAATGCCGTATTGGTGCCAATATGGTATGGCAAGCGGAAAAAGACGGTATCCTCAATGCAGACAAAGAGATTGTTGATGCTACCAGTGGTAATACAGGTATCGCATTAGCCTATGTGGCGGCGGCTCGTGGCTATAAAATTACCCTAACCATGCCTGAAACCATGAGTTTAGAGCGTAGAAGACTATTAAAAGGCTTAGGCGTTAATTTAGTCTTGACCGAAGGGGCAAAAGGTATGAAAGGGGCAATCGCTAAAGCGGAAGAAATTGCCAATTCTGATCCAAACCGCTATATCATGTTAAAACAATTTGAAAACCCAGCCAACCCTGATATTCATCAAAAAACCACAGGTCCAGAAATTTGGAATGACACTGAAGGAAAAATTGATGTGTTAGTGGCTGGCGTAGGCACTGGTGGTACCATTACAGGTGTTAGCCGTTACATTAAACAAGAAAAAGGCAAACAAATTATTTCTGTTGCCGTTGAACCAGCAGAATCACCTGTCATTACCCAAACTCGTGCCGGCGAAGAAGCCAAGCCGGGTCCACATAAAATCCAAGGAATTGGGGCTGGCTTTATTCCTAAAAATTTAGATTTATCTTTAGTCGATCGTGTGGAAACCGTAGATAGCGAAACCGCTGTACAATATGCTCGCCGCTTAATGGCGGAAGAAGGGATCTTAGGAGGAATTTCCTCAGGGGCCGCCCTCGCTGCAGCAGATCGCTTAGCCAAATTACCAGAATTTGCTGATAAAGAAATCGTGGTAATTTTACCGTCAGCATCAGAACGTTATCTAAGTACCGTATTATTTGACGGTATTGAGGCATAATGTATTATTTTGTTATTTAAGACATTTTCCTCCTCAATAATCCCCTTAGTTACTAAGGGGATTTTTTTATTTTCTCTGCCTATGTAACTTTATTTCGTATATTGGCAATGGCATACTACCTTGTCTTATTTTAGATTGAAACAACTATAAATTGAAAAACAACTATAAAAAACGGTCAAAAACTTTTTGATTTTTGACCGCACTTATTTTCTCCCTCTTTCACTATTCATTCTCTTACACCATTTGATAATAATTTTCACTAACTCGCAAAGATTTTTATTCTCAATATACAAATAAAAATGATAACCAATTAAGCAAATTAACTTTTTTGAGGTAGATCACGAAATGAATTAATTTCTTGGTTTTTCTATAAAAAAAAGTTAAATCCCTGCGTAAATAATGGCAGAATAACCCTACCCTAATAAAAGAAAGTTATTTTCTTATTTTACTTTTGTTAATTCTTGGAGGAATATCGTGCAAAGCATTAATGTCGATATTGCAATTATTGGTGCTGGTGGCGGTGGCTTACGGGCTGCGATCGCTGCTGCGGAAGCAAATCCGAATCTAAAAGTTGCATTAGTATCAAAAGTTTATCCAATGCGTAGCCATACCGTTGCCGCTGAAGGTGGTGCTGCGGCAGTGATTAAAGAAGAAGATTCTTATGATAAACATTTTCACGATACCGTAGCAGGTGGCGATTGGTTATGTGAGCAAGATGTGGTGGAATATTTTGTGGAACATTCCCCTGTGGAAATGACACAGCTTGAGCGTTGGGGCTGCCCTTGGAGTCGTAAAGCTGATGGTGATGTGAATGTTCGCCGTTTTGGTGGTATGAAAATTGAGCGTACTTGGTTTGCCGCCGATAAAACAGGTTTCCATTTATTACATACTTTATTCCAAACTTCTATTCAATTTCCGCAAATCGTGCGTTTTGATGAACATTTCGTCCTTGATATTCTTGTTGATGATGGTCATGCTCGTGGTTTAGTGGCAATGAATATGATGGAGGGAACACTTGTCCAAATCAATGCCAATGCAGTAGTCATTGCTACAGGTGGTGGTTGTCGTGCTTTCCGCTTTAATACCAATGGCGGTATTGTAACGGGCGATGGTTTATCTATGGCTTATCGCCATGGTGTGCCGTTGCGTGATATGGAATTTGTGCAATATCATCCAACAGGCTTACCAAACACAGGGATTCTAATGACCGAGGGTTGTCGTGGTGAAGGTGGTATTTTAGTCAATAAAGACGGTTATCGTTATTTGCAAGATTATGGTTTAGGTCCTGAAACACCGATTGGCAAACCTGAAAACAAATATATGGAATTAGGCCCTCGTGATAAAGTATCACAAGCCTTCTGGCAAGAATGGCGTAAAGGTAATACCTTAAAAACAGCAAAAGGGGTTGATGTGGTTCACCTCGACTTACGTCATTTGGGGGAAAAATACTTACACGAACGTTTGCCATTTATTTGTGAGCTAGCCAGTGCTTATGAAGGGGTTGATCCTGCTAAATCACCAATTCCTGTACGTCCTGTTGTACACTACACTATGGGTGGTATTGAGGTAGATTTTAACAGTGAAACACGCATCAAAGGGTTGTTTGCAGTAGGTGAATGTGCGTCATCAGGTTTACATGGTGCAAACCGTTTAGGCTCTAACTCTTTAGCTGAATTATTAGTATTGGGTCGTGTTGCAGGGGAATATGCCGCACAACGTGCTGTAGAAGCCACCGCCGTAAATCAAACCGCAGTAGATGCTCAAGCTCAAGATGTGGTTAATCGTTTGCAAGATCTCTATAACCAAGAAGGTAATGAATCTTGGTCACAAATTCGTGATGAAATGGGCGATTCTATGGAAGAAGGGTGCGGGATTTATCGTACTCAAGAAAGTATGCAAAAAACCGTAGATAAAATTGCCGAATTAAAAGAGCGTTATAAACGCATTCGTATCGCTGATCGTTCTAGCGTCTTTAATACCAACGTTTTATATACCGTTGAATTAGGCTATATTTTGGATGTGGCACAATCTATTGCCAACTCAGCCATTGAACGCAAAGAGTCTCGTGGTGCACACCAACGTTTAGACTATACTGAACGTGATGATGTCAATTACTTGAAGCATACCCTCGCATTTTACAATGAAAATGGTATGCCACGTATTGAATACAGCGATGTAAAAATCACGAAATCTCAACCAGCGAAACGGGTGTATGGTGCAGAAGCTGAAGCCCAAGAAGCCGCTAAAGCAAAGGAGTAAGCAGATGATAAATCAACAAATGATGAATATTGAAGTGCTGCGTTATAATCCAGAAGAAGATAAAGAACCGTACTTAAAAAGTTATCAAGTGCCTTATGATAGCCAAACGTCATTACTTGATGCTTTAGGTTATATTAAGGATCAACTTGAACCAGAACTCTCTTATCGTTGGTCTTGTCGTATGGCAATTTGTGGTTCTTGCGGTATGATGGTAAATAATAAGCCAAAACTCGCTTGTAAAACTTTCTTACGTGATTACAGTGGTCATATGCGTATTGAGCCTTTGGCTAACTTCCCAATTGAGCGAGATTTAGTGGTGGATTTGAGCCACTTTATTGAAAGTTTAGAGGCAATCAAACCTTATATTATCGGCAACCAAGCTCCTGCCTTAGACGGTAAACCTCACCCATCAGCAGAACTTGCCAAAAGCCGTACCAAACAAACACCTGCACAATTAGAAAAATATCGCACTTTTTCTATGTGCATTAATTGTGGTCTATGTTATGCCGCTTGCCCACAATTTGGTCTAAATCCTGAGTTTGTTGGACCAGCCGCATTAACCCTTGCTCACCGTTATAACCTTGATAATCGTGATCATGGTAAAGCTGAGCGTATGAAGATCATTAATGGCAAAAATGGGGTATGGAGCTGTACCTTTGTGGGTTATTGTTCCGAAGTGTGTCCAAAACATGTGGATCCTGCCGCTGCAGTGAACCAAGGCAAAGTGGAAAGTTCAAAAGACTATATTATTGCCATGTTAAGACCACAGAAATAAGGAGAGGAAAATGACGACAACAACCAGTAAAAGACGCAAATATGTGCGTGAAATAAAAGCAAATTGGTGGACGAAATTAGATTTTTATAAACTTTATGTATTTCGTGAAGCCACTGCAATTCCAACCTTATGGTTCAGCCTTATCCTATTTTATGGGGTAATTTGCTTAGGTGGCGGTGTTGAAAGTGTAAAACAACATTTTATTCCGTTTTTGCAAAATCCTGTGGTAGTAATCCTCAATGTGATTACCTTAGCCGCTGTATTACTAAATACCGTTACTTATTATGTGATGACACCGAAGGTATTAAATATTGTGGTTAAAAACGAACGTCTTAATCCAAATATTATTACTATTGGTCTTTGGATTGCGACCGCATTGGTAAGTATTATTGCCTTAGTGCTAATTTATCGATAAATTGGGGGAAATATGAAAACAGATCCAAAACGTTCCAATGAACCTGTTGTATGGTTACTTTTTGGTGCAGGGACAACGGTTAGTGCCATGTTCTATCCAATACTAGTATTAATCTTTGGTTTTTTACTTCCCTTTGGTCTTATTGATGGCGGCGTGGAAAATCTCGTTGCTTTTTCACAAACCATTATTGGTAAATTACTTATTTTAGTACTATTAATTTTCCCTGTATGGGGAGCTATGCACCGTATTCATCATGGTATGCACGATTTTAAAATCCATGTACCCGCTGGTGGTTTAATTTTTTATGGGTTATCTACTTTATACTCGGTATTAGTATTATTTGCCGTATTTAACCTATAATCCTAAGTAAAAGTATAAAAAACCTAATCTATATAGATTAGGTTTTTTATACTTATAGTCGTCCATTTAATCTTTATAAAAATTCGCACAAAGCACTTTTGCCACTGTATCAAGTCGCGTATCAGGTTGAATCGTCACTGTTCTTGATAATTGACGATGTTGGCTTAATGCAATGCCTTTTCCCCAAAAATCAGAATAAACAATTTCGCCAGCTCTTGAATAAGTATTGGTTTGACAATTTATTTTTTTGTGGCTACGCACAGACTTAGCTATTTCCGTAGGATAATGTTTAAAGCCTTGTTGCCCTTGGCTTAAATTGGTTACCATATCAAAATTAATTACCGCAGGGGATTTGCTATCAATCCAAATAGAGGCACTATCAATATAATAACCCGGTTGATTAAGCACTTGTATAAAACCTGTTTCCACTTGTTGAGGTCTCGCTAAATCAACATTTTCACTATGGCTACAAGCAACTAAGCTCAACATCATGACTGTAACAACATATTTTCTCATTTGTTCCCCCTTTCTTTATTTTGATTAAAGCTTTAGGTATGCGGCTCAATTTTTCTTATTTTAAAGTGGAACAACTATATAATAAAATTTTTACTCAATCTCACCGCACTTTGCTTAGGTATCAGCGTCCAAACATACCACCGAAACCACCGCCCATCATACCTTTCATATTTCGCATCATTTTAGCCATACCCCCTTTACGCATTTTTTTCATCATACGTTGCATTTCATCAAATTGCTTAAGCATACGATTTAAATCCTGTACTTGCGTGCCTGATCCCATAGCAATACGGCGTTTGCGTGATCCCTTAATAATTTCTGGACGGCGGCGTTCTTTTGGAGTCATAGAGTTAATCATCGCTTCCATACGATTAAACATTTTATCATCAACTTGCCCCTTAATATGGTCAGGTAAATTTTTAGCCCCCGGCAATTTTTCTAACATAGACATCATTCCCCCCATTTTTTTCATTTCGATCAACTGATCACGAAAATCCTCAAGGGTAAATTCATCGCCTTTCTTGAACTTTTGTGCCATTTTTTCCGCTTTTTCTTTATCAACGGAACGTTCTAAATCTTCAATCAAGGATAAAACATCGCCCATTCCTAAGATTCTTGAGGCAATACGGTCTGGGTGAAACGGCTCAAGGGCATCGGTTTTTTCGCCTACACCCAAAAATTTAATAGGCTTCCCTGTAATTTGACGAATGGACAACGCCGCACCACCACGTGCATCGCCATCAACTTTAGTTAAAATCACCCCAGTTAGAGGCAAAGCTTCATTAAAGGCTTTCGCTGTATTAGCGGCATCTTGCCCTGTCATAGCGTCCACAGTAAACAGGGTTTCAATAGGATTTAATACCTGATGAACCTGTTTAATTTCTTCCATCATTTCGCTATCCACATGTAAGCGACCAGCAGTATCCACAATCAACACATCATAGAATTTTAACTTGGCATGTTGCAATGCTGACTGAGCAATTTGTACGGGCTGTTGTTGTACATCAGAAGGGAAAAAGTCCACATTCACGCTTTGAGCAAGGGTTTCTAACTGTTTAATCGCTGCTGGACGATAAACGTCAGCCGAAACTACTAAGACTTTTTTCTTATGGCGTTCACGCAAAAATTTCGCGAGTTTGCCCACAGAAGTGGTTTTCCCCGCCCCTTGCAAACCTGCCATTAAAATAACCGCAGGTGGCTGAGTAGCTAAATTCAGGCTTTCATTCGCCTCTCCCATAGCTAACTCTAACTCTGCCCGTACAATTTTCAGAAATTCTTGCCCGGGCGTTAAACTTTTATTGACTTCTTCACCAATCGCCCGTTCTTTCACTCGGTTAATAAATTCACGCACTACGGGCAAGGCGACATCAGCCTCAAGCAATGCCATACGCACTTCACGCAAAGTTTCTTTGATATTATCTTCGGTTAATCGTCCTTTACCTGTAATATTACGCAAGGTCTTTGTTAGACGATCCGATAAATTCTCAAACATAAATAATCCTTATAAAAACGTTACAAAAATTGACCGCACTTTTTATTGTTGTTCACTTTGAAATAAAGCAAGACGAGACAACACAGTATTATTGCAAAGTAAAACAACGACAGCCTAATGATTAAACAAATTATACTTTAAATCCAAAGGTTTGTTAATTTTATCAATGCAATCCCTTGCTCAATTGAAAAAGGATTAGGCAATCATAAAATTTTGCTAAATTAGACCGCACTTAATCATTTAAAATAAGGCAAGACGTGCCAATACCGTATTATTTTAAAGTGAAATGGCGATACTCTAGCTTGTGGATAAGTTATGAATAAATCTTGAATAAACCTTGTATTATTCAAATAATACCTCACTTTTTAACGTTATCTTACTGAATAAAACAGATAAAAAAGCAACAAATCTTGTTGTAATCCTAATCAATATTGATAAATATTTTTTGCTTTGTGAGTTATTCAGATTTTCTGTGGATAAAATTGTGGTTGAAATAAGGTATAATTTAGAATAACTTTTTTAGCCTTTAAAACAAACATTAAGATCTAATATTTTTTCTTTATTTATCATAGTGATAAATATTCAGTATGAATAAATTAACAGGATCAATATTGGGATCGGATCTTGATGATTATTTATTAAACAATTAAATACGCATGATACAAACACCACAATCAGAACAAGAATTACTACAACGAGCCTACGATATTGCTGGGCTAACCTTTGCTGAATTAGCTCGCAGTTTAAACATTGCCGTTCCTCCTGATCTTAAACGTGATAAAGGCTGGGTGGGTATGCTAATTGAAACTGCACTGGGGGCAAAAGCGGGCAGTAAAGCAGAACAAGATTTTGCCCATTTAGGGATCGAGTTAAAAACAATCCCAATCAATCAACAAGGTTTACCGTTAGAAACCACTTTCGTAAGCCTCGCTCCCTTGATCCAGAATGTTGGGGTAAATTGGCAAAATTCCCATGTTCGCCATAAATTATCCAAAGTCTTATGGATACCCATTGAGGGCGAACGCACAATCCCCCTCGCCGAACGGCGGATAGGTTGTCCTATTTTATGGCAACCTAGTCCACAACAAGAACAGCAATTACGCCAAGATTGGGAAGAACTCATGGATTACATTGCCCTAGGCAAAGTACAACAAATTAACGCCAAATTAGGGGAAGTATTGCAATTACGTCCCAAAGGGGCAAATCGTCGTGCCTTAACCAAAGGTATCGGCAAAAACGGGCAAGTTATAGATACCCTTCCCCTTGGTTTTTATTTACGCAAAGAATTTACCACACAAATATTACAAGCATTTTTAGCACAAAATGCCCATAAAAATAAGTAAATAAGTTGCTTTATTATGATAACAAGCTATGATCTCTCTTTTTACTTTCTATTTTATCGTCGTTTCAATTTAAAATAAGACCAGACGGTACGCCGAATACAGTACAACAAGTGTGACAAGGTATGCCAACGCCGTATTATTTTAAAGTGGGACAACGATAATTCTACATTTAAGGACATTATATTATGTTTGAATGGCTAGCAAGCCCTGAGGCTTGGGTCGCATTATTTACCCTAACCGCATTGGAAATTGTGTTAGGCATTGATAATATCATTTTTATTAGCATTTTAGTCAGTCGTCTGCCAGCACAAAAACGCCAATCCGCCCGTTTAATTGGCTTAACCCTTGCTATGGCAATGCGAATTTTACTTTTACTTTCCCTCGCTTGGGTCATGAAACTCACAGCCCCCTTGTTTAGTATTATGGGCAATGAAATTTCTGGGCGTGATCTGATCCTATTAATAGGAGGGTTATTCTTAGTGGCAAAAAGTACCCATGAAATTCATCACGCGATGATGCCTGAACAAAACGATGAACAACACGCGCCTAAACACGCTAATTTTTTCAGTATCTTGGCACAAATTGCCGTACTTGATATTGTATTTTCCTTAGATTCCGTCATTACCGCTGTTGGTATGGCAAATCATATTGAAGTGATGATCCTTGCCATTATTATTGCAGTGGGCGTAATGATGTTAGCTGCAAAATCCATTAGTGACTTTGTAGAATCACACCCGACCTTAAAGATTTTAGCCTTATCTTTCTTGATTTTAATTGGTGTGGCATTATTAGGTGAGGGGCTGGATCTGCATATTCCTAAAGGCTATATCTACTTCGCCATGGGCTTTTCTGTGGTGGTGGAGATGATTAATATTAAAATGCGTAAGCATATTACTAAGCCTTAGACCATTAACGAATACCGATTATAGTCATTCCACTTTAAAATGATACAGCGTTGGTACGCCTCGCCGTACTACTTGTACTGTCTTCGGCGTACCGCCTTGTCTCATTTTAAATTGAAACGACTATAAAAAAATCGGTACTTGTTACTTCCTATAAAAAGAAATACAAAATTGTTATATAGCCCTTCCCCTCTCACTATGTTACACTTTAACGCTTTTTTACCGATTTATTGATTAAGGAATGTGAAGAATACTATGTTTATTGTGGATTCCCATTGTCATCTTGATGCCTTAGATTATGAAAAAATTCACCAAAATATTGATGATGTCATTGATAAAGCCAAAGCTCGTGGCGTAAAACATTTATTATCTATTGGGGTTACACTAAGCCGATTTGAAAAAATGCGTGATAGTTTAGCTCATCGTGACGATGTGTCGCTAGCTTGTGGAGTTCACCCTTTAGATCTTGAGGAAGAGCCTTTTAATTATCAGCGTTTATTAACCTTAGCCAGCGATAAGAAAGTAGTAGCCATTGGCGAAACGGGATTAGATTATTATTACAGTGCGGAAAATAAATCATTACAACAGAATGTATTTATGCAACAAATAGAGATCGCTAAGCAGTTAAATAAACCTGTGGTTGTGCATACACGCTCGGCTCGAGAAGATACAATTCAATTATTGAGAGAGCATCAAGCAGATAAGTGCGGTGGTGTTTTGCATTGTTTTACGGAAAACCAACAAATGGCAGAACAAGCCCTCGATCTTGGTTTTTATATTTCCATTTCAGGCATTATTACCTTTAAAAATGCGGAAGAATTGCGTGATGTAGTACGCTATATTCCGTTAGATCGCTTGTTAGTAGAAACTGACTCGCCTTATCTTGCCCCTGTCCCTTATCGTGGTAAACAAAATCAACCTGCTTATGTACGAGAAGTTTGCGAATATGTGGCAACATTAAAGGGATTATCTATGACAGAATTCGCTGAAATTACCACACAAAACTTTATGGACTTATTCAAAATCAAATTAGTATAGTGTATGATGTTTGCTCGTTTAATAAGGATCAATTATGGCAATTAGAAAATATATTAAATACTTTTTACTTCTCGTTACTCTCGCTTTTCATCTTTTTCTTTTTGCGGTAGTCAATTATGTTACACCGCACTATGAAATTACCCGAGTTACTGGGGTTGAAGTAAAGCGTGTGGATAAAGACGGTCCAATTACCAAAGCCAATCCTGCGGACGGTCCAACTCGTGATGTTTACTATATTTATACGCAACAATCAAATACTAGCGGTCCTATGGTTTATCGTAACGAAGATACCCGTTGGGGTTTTCCATTTTACTTTAAATTTGGTTCTGCCAATTTACAAGCACAAGCCTCTGCTTTTGCTAATGAACCAGATCAGTTAGTTCAAGTAAAATACTATGGTTGGCGTTTAGTAATGTTTGATGAATATCGCAACATTACAGCCATCAAAGCGGTATCCGCCGAAGATACGCCAGCTATTCCACTATTAAGCTATATTTTATATGCCTGCTTGGCACTGACATTATTCTTATCCATTCAGCTTATTCGTGGTTGGTTTGATAGCGAAAAGTAACCAAGCCAAGCATAAACCGATATTGAAACTTTTCTTGGGCGATTAATTTATAGTCGTTCCAATTTAGAATAAGACAAGGCTTACCAATGCCCTATTATTTTAATGTGGAACGATTATAATCGTCCTGTTTAATTAATAATGGAAATATTATGGGATTAATTGAAGCAATCATTATTTTAATGATTTTAATTCTGATAAGTGCGGTCATTTCTTCCGCTGAAATTTCCTTAGCTGGTGCAAGGAAATTAAAATTACAACAGTTAGCCAATGAGGGGAATAATAAAGCCTTAGAAGTGCTTAAATTACAAGAACAGCCGGGAAAATTTATTACAGTAGTGCAAATTGGCTTAAATATGGTGGCAATTTCTGGTGGTATTGTAGGCGAAAGTGCGGTTCGTCCCTATTTGCAAGAATTATTAGCCCAATATTCTAGCTCAGCTTGGCTTGAAACCCTTGCCTCTTGGCTTTCGTTTATTTTGGTCACAGCGTCCTTTATTTTATTTGCGGATTTAATGCCTAAACGTGTAGCAATGACCAAACCAGAACAGTTGGCGATTGCCACCGTACGCATTATGAGCATTTCAATTTTTATTTTCAAACCCATTGTTTGGGTTTTTGATTGGGTTGCTAATTTACTTTTCCGTTTATTCAAAATCCCAACAGTACGCCAAGAAAGTATGAGTTCCGAAGATATTGTGGCAATGCTTGATGCTGGCGCTCAAGCTGGAGTATTTAAAGCCCAAGAGCAATATTTAATTGAGAATATCTTTGATATGCAGGCTCGTACGGTTACCTCAACCATGACAAGTCGTGAATATATTGTGTTTTTAAATAAAACCGATGATCGGCAAAAAGTGGTGGAAACCCTAAGCCAAAATTCCCATTCCAAACTATTAATTTGTGATAACAGTATTGATAAAATTTTAGGCTATGTAGAGTCGCATAATCTTTTAACCTTATTTTTGCAAAATGATAATGCTGTTACCCTGACCGATAATCGTATTTTACGTAAACCTTTGTATATTCCTGATACCCTGTCTTTATACGAGGTTTTAGAATTATTTAAATCTTCAGGCGAAGATTTTGCGGTAATTGTGAATGAATATGCCTTAGTGGTGGGGATTATTACCCTTAAAGATGTAATGAGCATTGTTATGGGCGAATTGGTTTCCAATGAAGAAGAACAAATTGTCAGACGTGATGAAAACTCTTGGTTAATTGATGGGGCTACACCTTTGGAAGATGTGCAACGTGCCTTGGATATTGAGCAATTTCCAGATGATCAGAACTATGAAACCATTAGTGGTTTTATGATGTATATGTTACGCAAAATCCCGAAAAAAACCGATTTTGTCATGTATGATAAATATAAATTTGAAATTATTGATACAGAAAATTTCAAAATTGATCAGCTTATGGTGTCATTACGCAAAGAATTTAGCCATACGTCCCAAACGGAAAAATAGTCATCGTACTTTAAAATGAAACGACTATAGCTGAACCAAGTGCGGTCTATTTTCTGATTTTTTATTCTCGCTGAGAGAATAGAGAGAAAAAGAATATAATGATACAATTCATAACAATTTTTGATCAAAAAGGTAAAACAAATGGCACGTAAGAAAAAAAGCCGTAAAGTAACAGATATTATGCCTGCTCGTAAGGCTGATAAAAAGCCTTTGGCGGAAAAACCTCGTCGTGGTAAAAAACTGACACGTTACGAGTTAGATGCAAAAGCGAGGGAAGAAAAACGCAAAAGAAAACATAAGGGATTGCCTTCAGGTTCTCGCCATAGTGTTGCAAGCGACAATAACAAACAGGAAAATACACTTCGCCAAGATCCTCGCCTTGGCAGTCGTAAAAAAGTGCCGTTGGTGGTGGAATTTGTCAATAGAGAAAATAAAGCCCCTACGAAACAATATCAGCCAATGGATCCTGCCCTAGAATTAGAACGGTTGGAAAATAATGAAATTTTAAATGAGTTATTAGATCAATTAGAAGCAGGAAAAACCTTAAAACCACAGGATCAAGCCTTTGTTGATGAATGTTTACAACGCATTGACGAGCTAATGCAACAACTTGGTATGGTAGAGGAAGAAGGGGAAAATGAGGAAGATTTATACCGCACTTTTGCCCATATTGATATTAACCAATTTAAGTAAATAGACGATGTTAATCACTTGGTTGGCGATTATCGCCATAATTATTATTTTGGCTTTGTTAGGTTATGCTGTGAGCTTATTACTTTCATTGCAGAAACAAAAAAAAGCATTTATGCAGGCTCAATTAGCCCGTAAAAATCGTTTAAAAGAAAGTATTGTGATTATTGCCAAAGCAATGAGGAGCAATGATTGTAATCATTCCGAGGGGGTAATTCGCTTAAAAATGCTCCTTGAACCCCTTGGGCACAAATTGGATCGCTATCCTGCTATGTTTGAACTTTATCAGGTAGTGCAAGATATGCCTACTCACGAAGCTCGGCGTGCTTTAGTCAAAAATGAACGTATGCGATTAGATTTAGAGCGAGAAAGTGCAGAAGCCAAATTAGAACAAAAAATTATGTTGGAGTTGCATCAGTTACTGGCTGATGTAGAAAAATTGTAGGGGAAACTTATGTCAGCATCTATCGCCAATCTTACCACTGAAGTAAGTTGGAATTTGGATCTTATTCAAAAATATAATCATTCTGGGCCACGCTATACTTCCTACCCCACCGCACTAGAATTTAATGAAACCTATGGTGAGGAAGATTTTCAACAAGCAACACAACGTTATCCGCAACGCCCACTTTCCCTGTATGTTCATATTCCTTTTTGTCATAAACTTTGTTATTTTTGTGGCTGTAACAAGGTTATTACACGCCATCAACATAAAGCAGATATCTATTTAGATTATTTAGAAAAAGAAATTAAAACCCGTTCGCCATTGTTTAAACAACGTCAAGTAAGTCAAATACATTGGGGCGGTGGCACACCCACTTATTTAACCGAACAACAATCACAACGCTTAATGGCCATGTTACGGGAAAACTTTAATGTCCTTGCCAATGCTGAAATTAGTATTGAAATGGATCCTCGTGAAATTGAACTCTCTATGCTAGGGCATTTACGTCAATTAGGATTTAATCGGATCAGTATGGGAATCCAAGATTTCAATAAAGACGTACAAAAAGCCATTAATCGAGAGCAAGATGAAGAGTTCGTCTTTGCTCTAGTAAAACGAGCGAGAGAATTACAATTTGATTCCATTAATCTTGATTTAATCTATGGTTTACCCTTACAAACCGTAGAGAGTTTTATGTTTACTTTGCAACGTGTTATTGAGCTTAATCCAGATCGGTTAAGTGTATTTAACTACGCCCATTTACCAAGCCGCTTTGCAGGTCAACATAAAATTAAAGAAACACAATTACCAGCACCACAAACAAAGCTCACTATCTTGCAAAAAACCATTGAAACCCTTGCTCAAGCTGGTTATAAATTTATCGGTATGGATCATTTCGCCAAACCCGATGATGAATTAGCTCTCGCTCAACAGCAAGGGGTATTGCATCGTAACTTCCAAGGTTATACCACACAAGAAGAATGTGATTTACTTGGATTAGGGGTTTCTGCCATTAGTTTATTAGGCGATACCTATGCTCAAAACCAAAAAGAATTAAAACATTATTATACGGCAGTGGAAAAACAAGGAACAGCGTTACATAAAGGTTTAGCAATGACGCAAGAAGATTGCTTACGGCGAGATGTGATTAAGCAACTTATTTGTAACTTTAAATTAGATTATTGTTGGATTGAAAATCTTTATCAGATTGATTTTAAACAGCATTTTGCGGAAGATTTAACCCTCTTAG
Organism: Volucribacter amazonae; assembly: GCF_029783845.1. Taxonomy (NCBI): domain Bacteria; kingdom Pseudomonadati; phylum Pseudomonadota; class Gammaproteobacteria; order Pasteurellales; family Pasteurellaceae; genus Volucribacter; species Volucribacter amazonae. Next base: position 788,760 of record NZ_LWID01000001.1, read on the forward strand.
CACCTTTAGCAGAAGATGGCTTAATAGAGATTAACAATAATGGATTACAAGTTACACCACAGGGGCGTTTGTTAATTCGTAATATTTGTTTATGTTTTGATACCTATTCTCGCCAGCAAGCGAGAAGACAACAATTTTCTAGGATTATCTAGTTCGGAGGACAGAAGACAGAGAGCGTTACATTTACCTCACATTGAGATTTAGAAAATTTTTTCAAAATCCACCGCACTTTTGGCATCAAATACATTTGTAACCCTGTCTTCAGTTCTTAGTCCTCCGTCTTCTGATCGGAATATATAGCACTAAAACAAATATTCAGGTAAAATTTGCCGATTAAATAATGATTAGCATTAGAAAAAGATAAAAAACCTTAATTTATGCAAAATATTAGAAATTTCTCCATTATTGCTCATATTGACCATGGTAAATCCACTTTATCCGATCGTTTAATTCAAACTTGTGGTGGTTTGAGTGATCGTGAAATGGCGGCACAAGTCTTGGATTCAATGGATTTAGAACGTGAGCGTGGTATTACCATTAAAGCCCAGAGCGTAACCTTAAATTATCAAGCCAAAGATGGGCAAACCTATCAACTGAATTTTATTGATACCCCAGGACACGTAGATTTTTCCTATGAAGTATCTCGTTCCTTAGCCGCTTGTGAGGGGGCATTATTGGTGGTTGATGCAGGGCAAGGGGTAGAAGCACAAACCCTCGCTAACTGCTATACCGCCATTGAAATGGATCTTGAGGTTGTGCCTATCCTGAATAAAATTGATTTACCTGCCGCTGATCCTGAGCGAGTTGCGGAAGAAATTGAGGATATTGTTGGTATTGATGCAATGGAAGCCGTACGTTGTTCAGCCAAAACAGGCGTGGGTATTGAAGATGTGCTAGAAGAAATTGTTGCCAAAATTCCAGCACCTGAGGGCGATCCTGATGCCCCATTACAAGCCTTGATTATTGACTCTTGGTTTGATAATTATCTTGGTGTAGTGTCTTTAGTACGCATTAAAAATGGTACATTGCGTAAAGGCGATAAAATCAAAGTGATGAGTACAGGGCAAACCTATGGCGTTGATCGTCTTGGTATTTTTACCCCAAAACAAGTAGATACCGCTGAATTAAAATGTGGCGAAGTAGGTTGGGTTGTATGTGCTATTAAGGATATTTTGGGTGCACCTGTGGGCGATACTCTCACGCACCAACATAATCCTGCTGATGCTGCTCTACCGGGTTTTAAAAAAGTCAAACCTCAAGTTTATGCCGGACTTTTCCCTGTGAGTTCTGATGACTATGAAGCTTTCCGAGATGCATTGGGTAAGTTAAGTTTAAATGATGCCTCGTTATTTTATGAACCAGAAAACTCAACAGCACTCGGTTTTGGTTTCCGCTGTGGTTTCCTTGGTTTATTGCACATGGAAATTATCCAAGAACGATTAGAACGCGAATACGATCTTGATTTAATTACCACTGCCCCAACGGTGGTTTATGAAGTAGAATTAACCAATGGCGAAATAGTCTATGTTGATAGTCCTGCGAAATTGCCGCCATTAAATAATATTGCAGAAATTCGTGAGCCTATTGCGGAATGTAATATGCTTTTACCACAAAGTTATCTAGGCAATGTGATTACCCTTTGTGTGGAAAAACGTGGGGTGCAAACCAATATGGTGTATCATGGCAATCAAGTGGCATTAACCTATGAAATCCCAATGGGCGAAGTGGTGCTGGATTTCTTTGACCGCTTGAAATCCACTTCTCGGGGTTATGCCTCTCTTGATTATGGTTTTAAACGTTTCCAAGCAGCGAATATGGTGCGTGTGGATATTATGATTAATGGTGAACGGGTTGATGCCTTAGCCTTGATTGTGCATAAAGATAATGCCCCTTATCGTGGTCGTGAATTAGTAGAGAAAATGCGTGAGCTTATTCCTCGTCAGCAATTTGATATTGCAATTCAAGCGGCGATTGGTAATCATATTATTGCACGTTCAACAGTAAAACAGTTGCGTAAGAACGTGTTAGCCAAATGTTACGGTGGCGATGTAAGCCGTAAGAAAAAATTGTTACAAAAACAAAAAGAAGGGAAAAAACGTATGAAATCCTTAGGAAATGTGGAAGTCCCGCAAGAGGCGTTTTTAGCCATTCTGCATGTTGGTAAGGATAAATAAAAAAGGAAATTACTATGTCAAAATTTTTTCTGCCTATTCTACTTGTTGTTGCCTTTATTGGTTGGAAAATATTAGAAAGTCTTAACTTACCTAATACTTTTTCCCTTTTACTGGTGATTTTAACCTTTATTGCTGGGATATTTTGGTGTTATAACCGTTTCTCGGCATTACCAAAGCGTAAGCGTCAAATTGCCCGCGCGGAACAGCGCTCAGGTAAAACCTTGACTGAGGCAGAAAAAAATCAAATTGAACCGCTTTCAGAGGGTTCTGAATTTATTGGTTCATTATTTCCTGTATTGGCGTTTGTATTAATTTTGCGTTCATTTCTCTTTGAACCTTTTCAAATTCCTTCAGGTTCAATGGAACCCACATTAAGAGTAGGCGATTTTATTCTTGTAGAAAAATATGCCTATGGCATTAAAGATCCTATTTTTCAACATACCTTAATTGAAACGGGCAAACCGCAACGTGGCGATGTGATTGTGTTTAAAGCACCGCCACAACCTAGCTTAGACTATATTAAGCGTGTTATTGGGGTTGGTGGTGATAAAGTGATTTATGATTTAGCCACACGTGATATTAGTCTTATTCCTAATGTCAATGGCGAACCTTGTGAGCAAAATTGTGAAGTGATCCATTTTAAATACTCGCAAGCTGAACCTAATCCGGAATTTATCTATTATCAACAACCACAATTAGAACGTACTGAGTATGGAAGTGTTACCCACAAGATCTTAAATAATCCAGAACCTTTTTATTATCCACAAACCGAATGGGTTGTGCCAGCAGGGCATTATTTTGTGATGGGCGATAATCGTGATAATAGTGAAGATAGCCGTTTTTGGGGTTTTGTGCCTGAACAATCTGTGGTAGGCAAAGCAAGTTATATTTGGTTAAGTTTAGATAAAAAACCAAATCAATGGCCAACAGGTTTAAGATTTGATCGTATGTTTACAAAAATCCAATAATATGAATAAATTAAAAAAACTACAACAAAAAATTGGTTATCAATTTCAACAAATTGCTTTATTAGAACAAGCCCTGACTCACCGTAGTGCAGGGTATAAACATAATGAACGGCTAGAATATCTTGGCGATGCTATTTTGAATTTAACCATTGCAGAAGACCTATATTACCGTTTTCCAAAAGCGAATGAAGGTGAGCTTAGTCGTATGCGAGCCACTTTAGTGAGAGAACAAACCTTGGCTATTTTAGCTCGCGAGTTTGAGTTAGGCAGTTATTTATATCTTGGACCGGGGGAATTAAAGAGCGGTGGTTTTCGGCGTGAATCTATCTTATCTGATGGCGTTGAGGCTATTATTGGGGCAATCTTACTTGATAGTGATTTAACTTCAGCTTGTGCCATAGTAAGACAATGGTATACCCCATTATTGCAACAAATTAAACCCGGTGAAAATCAAAAAGATCCCAAAACTCGCTTACAAGAATATCTACAAGGTAAACATTTACCTCTACCTAACTATGAAATTCTTGATATTCAAGGCAAGGATCATTGCCAAACCTTTAAAATTAAATGCCATGTTGAAAATATGAAAAAAACCTTTATTGGCATAGGCTCAAGCCGCCGAAAAGCGGAACAATCCGCCGCTGAACAAATCTTAAAAGAGTTAAAACTATGACAGAACAACAAACTTATTGTGGATTTATTGCGATTGTAGGACGCCCCAATGTAGGCAAATCCACCTTATTAAATAAAATTTTAGGGCAAAAAATTTCCATTACTTCACGCAAAGCACAAACTACCCGCCATCGTATTGTAGGTATTCATACGGAAGGAGCATACCAAGCCATTTATGTGGATACACCGGGGCTACATATTGAGGAAAAACGTGCCATTAATCGCTTAATGAATCGAGCAGCAAGCAGTGCTATTGGCGATGTGGATCTCATTATTTTTGTAGTGGACGGTACACATTGGAATGATGATGACGAAATGGTGCTAAATAAACTACGCAAAACAAACCCCCCTGTGTTATTGGCAATTAACAAAATTGATAATGTAAAAAATAAAGATGAATTACTTCCCTTTATTAGCCAATTAACCGAAAAATTTCCTTTTGCTTATGTTGTGCCTATTTCCGCTCAACGGGGCAAAAATGTACAGGAAATAGAAAATATTGTGCGTAAAACCCTACGTCCCGGTATTCATCATTTCCCTGAAGATTATGTTACTGACCGTTCCCAACGCTTTATGGCATCAGAAATTATTCGTGAAAAATTAATGCGTTTTACTGGCGAGGAATTACCTTATTCGGTAACCGTTGAAATTGAACAATTTAAAGTTAATGAACGTGGTATTTATGAAATTAATGGCTTAATTCTGGTTGAACGAGAAGGACAGAAAAAAATGGTCATTGGGCGTGGAGGGCAAAAAATCAAAACTATCGGCACTGAGGCACGTCAAGATATGCAACGTTTATTTGACGCAAAAGTCCATTTAGAATTATGGGTTAAAGTCAAATCTGGCTGGGCTGATGACGAACGTGCCTTAAGAAGTTTAGGCTATATGGATAATTAACCCCTCAATATTGTTTACTCGCAAATAAGCCACAACTTTGTTGCCAAATAACCTCGGCAATTTGTTGTGGCGATTCTGTTCTTAATTGACACAACGCCATAAAAATTTGATTAATTCGCTCAGGACGATTAACTTGCCCTTGGAAGCCAAAAACAGGCATATCAGGACTATCCGTTTCTAACAATAAACAGTCTAACGGCAATTTTGCCATAGTTTGACGGGTTTTATTGGCTCGTTGATAAGTAATTGTTCCACCAACACCAATCTTATAACCTAAATCAACAAAACGCTTTGCTTGCTGATAACTGCCCGCAAAACCATGGATAACCCCTGTGATGGTTAAATCAGCCCTTTTTAAGAAAGGGACAAGCTGTTCGTGAGCTTTACGAGAATGAATATTTACAGGCAAGGCATAGCGTTTAGCGAGTTGCAACTGACATTCCAATAATTCACATTGCTTATGCCAATTTTGTGGTGTAATTAATTCAGGCACTGCACGCTCCAAACCAATTTCGCCAATGGCAGTACAATGGCTAGGGCATTGTGCCAATAATGAATCTAATTGCTCAAGGTGTTTAGTTTGGTGTTGTAACAAATGTAAAGGGTGCAAGCCTAAAGCATAATAAAGTTGTTGTGGATAAAGTGCGGTCATTTTTTCAATTTTTTTGAAATCTTTCGCCATGACTGACACAATCAATATTTTTTCTACTTGATGCTGTTTGGCATTGTGCAATAAAGTAGCTAAAGGTTGCTGAGTTTGCTGTTGAACATAATCTAAATGGGTATGGGTATCAAAAAATCTCATTTGTTGCACAGTTTAATCAGTTAGTTTAATGCCAATATTAAAAATATTGGCATTATAGTATTAGTCATTTCAATTTAAAATAAGGGGCTGTACTAGATAACTAGAACAGTCCCTAATATTATTCTTGAATAATAAAACGTGAATTTAACGGCTGTAATGGACGATTATTTTTTCCCATTATTTTCGCTAGCCAATCAATTTGTGTCTGACTTGCTTCAATCGGTTGTTGCATAATAATCCAATTTACTCCCTCAGTACAAGGTGGTGTCGTTAATGACCCCGTTAAACGCAAATGTTTTTGATTTTTAGGTATAAGTTTGGCTAAATCAATAGCTTGAGTTAAAGAATACTTTTGTCCTACAGATAAAGTTTGTTGTTCTAATTGAGTTAATACAGCATTGGCTTTACCTATATTAAAAAAGACAGCAACGACAGCCAACTGCCCATCTTCACTTTGATAGACAAAATGTCCTTCTAACGGAAAATGCTGCTGTTTAAAGGTATGCTCACTTGGTGTATGAAAATGGAATTGCTGTAAAACAAAAGGTTTTTGTTTAATCCATAACATATTATTCGTGTTTGCTGGCGTTACTTGAATACTATGCCCATTATTTTCTAATGTTACCTCTGTTTTAGCTGTACGCAATTTAATTGAATGAGAATGCGTTACAATAGACTCAGACAAATCCACTGGAGATTGGTTTTTACCCAACTTACAAACTTGATAATCTGTTGCTAAATCTCCCCAATGGGCAGGATCTTCATTACCAACATAAGACCAGTGATGATGAACAGAATGTATTGCTTTTTCATCGTGAGCCATGTTTGACTGTTGTTGACTACAACCTAAAAGAAAAGCCGTAAATAAGCTGATTACCCCTATTTTTTTCATCATAATTACCTCTTTATATTATGAACAAATTAATATACTCCAAATAAATAGCAAATGCTTTGACTAAGCTAGTTTAATCAAAGCATTAACTCATATAATTATAATAACAATTTAGATATATTTTATATAACAAAAACACATAAAGAGTAAACATTAGGCAAAATTAAAGGGCGTATATTACGCCCTCTTTTATCATCTTTATTATTCATCTACTGAAACCGAAGTAATAACCACTTCTTCTTTTGGAACATCTTGGTGAAAACCATAGTTACCTGTTTTCACTTTACTGATTTTATCCACGATTTCCATACCGCCCACAACTTCACCAAATACGCAGTATCCCCAACCCTGCATAGATTCTGATTTAAAATCTAAAAAATCATTATCAACGGTATTAATAAAAAATTGTGCGGTTGCAGAATGAGGATCAGCAGTACGTGCCATTGCAATGGTACCACGTTTGTTACTAAGCCCATTATTTGCTTCATTTTGAATCGGTTGATTGGTTGCTTTTTCTTGCATACCCACTTCTAAACCACCACCTTGAATCATAAAACCATCAATAACACGATGGAAAATTGTGTTATTATAAAAGCCATTTTTGCAGTAATTTAAAAAATTCTCTGCGGTTTTAGGTGCTTTTTCATGATTCAATGCAATTTTAATGTCACCAAAATTTGTATGTAATGTAACCATTTTTTCAATCCTATTTAGAAAATGAAGTTATCATTATTTCATAAATTAGAAAAAAGTGCTATAAAATGTGAAGAATAATTTTACTTATCATTGGAAAATTTTATGCTAAAAATATTTAATACCCTAACTCGAGAAAAAGAAATTTTCAAACCTATTCATCATAATAAAGTAGGCATGTATGTTTGTGGGGTAACCGTTTATGACCTTTGCCATTTTGGACATGGAAGAACCTTTGTTTCTTTTGATGTCATTGCCCGTTATTTACGTTATCTTGGCTATGATCTGACTTATGTTCGTAATATCACTGATGTGGACGATAAAATTATTAAGCGAGCGTTAGAAAATAACGAAAGCAGTGAACAATTAGTAGAGCGAATGATTCACGAAATGCACCAAGATTTTGATGCCCTTAATATTCAACGCCCTGATATTGAACCAAGAGCCACCCATAATATTGCAGAAATTATTGCTATGGTAGAAAAACTTATCGCTAAAGGTCATGCTTATGTGGCAGAGGACGGCGATGTGATGTTTAATGTACCAAGTTTTAGCCAATATGGGGCATTATCTCGCCAAAATTTACAGCAACTCCAAGCTGGGGCAAGGGTTGAAATAAAATCGGTGAAACGTAATCCCATGGATTTTGTGCTATGGAAAATGTCAAAACCTAATGAACCAAGCTGGGATTCGCCATGGGGAAAAGGCCGCCCGGGTTGGCATATTGAGTGTTCCGCAATGAATCAAAAAACCTTAGGTAAGCATTTTGATATTCATGGTGGTGGCTCAGATTTAATGTTCCCACATCATGAAAATGAAATTGCACAATCTTGCTGTGCTAATGGACATGATTATGTCAATTATTGGCTACATACAGGTATGCTCACTATTGATAAAGAGAAAATGTCCAAATCGCTGGGGAATTTTTTTACCATTCGGACAATGCTTGAACAATATGACGCTGAAAGTTTACGCTATTTCTTTCTCACTGCACATTATCGTTCATTGCTTAACTATGATTTAGAGGCTCTCAGCAATGCTCGTCAAGCCTTAGAACGTCTTTACACCGCTTTACGTGGCACAAATCCACATACCAAGCCCGCAGGAGGAGAACAATATATTACGGCATTTAAAACAGCGATGAATGACGATTTTAACACACCGTCCGCTCTAGCTGTACTGTTTGATATGGCTCGTGAACTCAATAAATTAAAAAATGAAGATCAACAAAAAGCCGATCAACTCGCCGCAGGATTACGTGAATTAGCTAGCGTATTGGGTCTTTTATACCAAGATCCAGAGCAATTTCTACAAGCAGGGGCAAACCAAGATGATATTGTACTTATTGAACAACTTATTGAACAACGCAATACTGCTCGTGCTAATAAAGATTGGGCAATCGCCGACCAAGCTCGTGATAAACTTACCGAAATGGGCATTATTTTAGAAGATAGTGCAAATGGTACAACTTGGCGGAGAGCTTAATAAAAATAAAGGGGCTGTACTAGATAACTGACAAATTTTCCATTTAGGGTACAATAGTCCAATGAGAAAAAGTCGTCTAAGTCAGTATAAACAACACAAACTTATTGAACTTTTCGTTGCAGGTATTACGGCACGAACAGCCGCTGAACTCGTGAATGTCAATAAAAATACAGCAGCCTTTTATTTTCATCGCTTACGCTTACTCATTTATCAAAATAGTCCTCATTTAGAAATGTTTGAGGGAGAAATTGAAGCTGATGAAAGTTATTTTGGCGGCGCTCGTAAAGGTAAACGAGGACGTGGTGCAGCAGGTAAAGTCGCTGTATTCGGGCTTTTGAAGCGTAATGGTAAAGTTTATACCGTTGCTGCCCCTAATACAAAATCAGCGACATTACTGCCTATTATTCGAGAAAAAGTAAAACCTGATAGTATTGTTTACACCGATACTTATCACAGAGATGATGTACTTGATTTGAGTGAATTTAGTTATTTTCGCATCAATCACAGCACACATTTTGCTGAAAATCATAATCATATTAATGGCATTGAAAATTTTTGGAGTCAAGCAAAACGCTATTTACGTAAGTTTAATGGTATTCCTAAAGCCCATTTTGAGCTGTATTTAAAAGAATGTGAATGGCGTTTTAAGGTGTAATGGACAAAATAGTTGCTAATAATAATTTCCTCAAATTATTAGCAACTATTTTTATTTAAAAAATCCTTTATAAACATAATCTTACGCTTTCCACTTAATCCATTATGATTAATTAATTTACGCTTAAGTTCACTAAATAAACCTTCTAACCGATTTATTGTTTTTTCAATATTTAATTCCGAATATTTTTCAAAAGTAAATAAATACTTTTCATAATATTTAATACTCTCTAATGCCCCTCTTAATCCTTTATGTTTATAAGGGAAATAACCTTTTTCATTACATTTCTCTGAGCGTTCATTCAAATAATCTTGATGTTTTAAATACCAATAATGCAAACGACGAAAAAAATCATGTTTTTGGCTTTCTTTTAAGGTTTTCATAATAATTTTTAATTCCTTTCCAGCCTGAGATTGATGTTTTTTTCTTAATTTTCTCATCACCATTGCCACAAGATGAAAATGGCACATTTGAACAGGTGTATTGAATATCTCTTTTAACAGCCCACTACGACCATCACAGGTAATTGATTGAATAATATAGCCTTTTTCTCTTAATTTATTTAAAGCTAGTTGATAATAAATATCCTTTTCTGTTTTTACAATTTGATGATAAATCACTTTTTCTGTCAGGCTATCCATTAACACTAACACACCAAAATCTCGCTTAAAGAAAGTGGTATCCATAATAATATTTAAATGTATTGATAGAGGAAATTTTAACGCTGTTTTAGGGGCTTTATCAATATATCTTTGGATTGTTTTAACAGAATATTGATATTTAATGGCAAGCTCTTTATACGTTTGTTTTCCTTGAGAATAATAAAACCAAATTTCGGTGGGATTTAATTTATTTTGAAAGGTAAAAGTTTTATTACAATGATTGCATTTATAGCGTTGAATGGTATTTTTCTTTCCATGTTTGTGGATTGAGTTATTTTGACAATATAGGCAATTTTTTATTCATTTTCAAAAAAGTAGGTTAAAGCCTTGCAGTATAAGGTCTTAACCCACTTTTTTCCCACATTTTTTATAAATAAAAGGGCTACCTCATTGATGATAACCCTTAAATTAAGAGGAATTATTGAATTTTAAAACTGATCGGAACAGTAATACTAACAGGCATTCCTGCTGGTCTTGGCCCAATAGGGCGTGCATTTTTTACAGCGGTTAATGCTGCATTATCTAAATCATCATTACCAGAAGATTTAGCAATTTTTGCCTCAGTAATGTTTCCATTTGCACCAATATTGAAACTTACTGTAACAACCCCTTGACGTCGCATCATTTTTGCCCTTTGTGGGTAGCGTTTATGCCGTTCAATTTCTCGGCGTAATGCACTACGATAAGCACTGATTTCATCAGTATTACGCCCATTCCCCACCAAATTAGGATTATTGGTCGTTACAGGTCCTGTCGTTGCCGCTTGTGAGTTAATTGCGGAATCGGAATTTACCTCTCGATTAGCTTTAGGACGATCAGGCTTAGGCTTTTCTCGTTTTACTGGTTTTGGTTTTTCTGGTTTCGGTTTTGGCGGTTCTTTTTTTGGTTCTTCCTTTGGTTTTTCTGGCTTTGGAGGCTCGGGCTTTACCGTTGGATCAGGAATTTCCTCTTTTACTTCTGGCTCATGTTCAGGCTGTGGCTCAGGAGTTGGTTCAGGTTCTTCCATAACAGTTGCCATCATCATTTCCATAGAAATATGGGTACTGACAACATTAGCTTCAAAACCATTAGCGGTATCATCAGCTTTATCTTTAAAAATAGCCCAAGCTAATAGCGAAAAAATAACAATATGAATAATCAGCGAACCGCAAAAACCGATTAAGGAATCTTTTTTTTGCATCCTTATTCGCCTTTTTCTTTTAATGTTACAATCGCAACATTTTTAATATCATTTTTTGCCATAATATCGGTAATAGATACAAAATCCTGAAACGGAGCATTGGCATCTACTTTAAGAGTTACTCGCTGATCTTTATCCCATTGACTCACTTCTTGTTCAAGCGCTGACTTATCAATGGGTTTATCATTATAATAAAGCTCGCCTTTTTCAGTTACCGTCAATAATTTTGCTAGTTCATCAGATTTAAATGCTACCGCACTAGAAGCTTTAGGCACATTGACTTCAATTTTTCCTTGTGAAATAAAAGAAGCTGTAATCAATACAATGGCTAACAAAACCAACATAATATCAATAAAAGGAATGATATTGATTTCATCAAACTTTTTCATTATCCCCCCTTAATTTATGCTTGGTGTTGCTGTAAGGCTTTCCATTTCAAACGATTAACTTCCACTTTACGCCCAAGAGCACTATAAAAAATCATCGCAGGAATAGCGACTAAGATACCTACACCAGTGGCTTTTAAGGCTAAGGATAAATGTACCATAATGGCGGCCGCATCAATATCACCGCCAGAATTACCTAATTCATAAAAAGTTAATAGAATACCAATTACTGTACCTAATAACCCTACATAAGGTGCATTTGCTCCCACGGTAGAAATGGTGGTTAAATTGCGTGTCAAATCAATATCCAGTTGGTATTTATTGCTATATTGGCTCACATCAACACGATTTAAAAAAATAAACCGTTCAATTACCGCCCAAAGCATGATAAAGCTCATTAAAGCCAATAATCCGAGAATAATATAATCAATATAATTTTGTAAAAATTCAAATAAGCTCATTGTACACCTATGGATAAATTAAAAAAGTGTTAAAAGGTTTTAACTATCTAATTGAGAATAAATTTCAATTTCACTATTCTAGCAAAAGAGGATAAAGGGGTAAATATTTTTTAAGATAAAATCACTGTGATGAGAATAGAAATTCAGAGAAGAATATTTATTTGGAGTATTAATACGTTGTAATCATCTATATAAAGTATAAAAAAGCGGGCATATACCCGCTTATATTGATTTATTGTTTAACCACAACTTTATTTTGTTCATAATCAACGGTTACTTTTTCGGTTGGTAACACTTGACCTGATAAAATTTGTTGAGCTAATGGGTTTTCAACTTCTTGTTGGATTGCCCGTTTTAATGGTCTTGCACCATAAACAGGGTCATAGCCCACTTCGCTGATAAAGTCTAATAACGCATCGCTGAATACAATATGGTAGCCATGGCTTTCCATACGTTTGCTTAACCGTTGTAATTGAATGGTTGCAATGGCTTTGATATTCTCTTTGGCTAATGGGTGGAATACCACACATTCATCAATACGGTTAATAAACTCTGGGCGGAAATGTTGCCCAACCACTGACATAACTAACATTTTCATTTCATCATAGCTTTCTTGCTGATGATTTTGTATTAAGTCAGAACCTAGGTTAGAGGTCATAATCACCACTGTATTACGGAAATCCACAGTACGCCCTTGCCCATCGGTTAAACGTCCGTCATCTAACACTTGCAATAGGATATTAAACACATCAGCGTGAGCTTTTTCTACCTCGTCAAGCAAAACAACCGAATAAGGGCGGCGGCGTACAGCCTCAGTTAAATATCCGCCTTCTTCATAGCCCACATATCCCGGTGGTGCACCCACAAGACGAGAAACACTGTGTTTTTCCATAAATTCGGACATATCGATCCGCACCATTGCGTTTTCATCATCAAACAAGAAATTAGCTAAGGTTTTGCAAAGCTCTGTTTTACCTACGCCTGTTGGTCCGAGGAACAAGAAAGAACCAATTGGACGATTTGGATCCGCTAAGCCTGCTCGGCTACGGCGAATCGCATTTGCAACAGCCTCAACCGCTTCATTTTGCCCAATAACCCGTTTATGTAGCTCTTGCTCCATACGCAATAATTTTTCTTTTTCGCCCTCCATCATTTTTGCCACAGGAATCCCTGTTGCTCTTGATAGCACTTCCGCGATTTCTTCGTCAGTAACACGATAGCGAAGTAATTTCATTTCTTTACCCTCACTGGATTCAGCTTGAGCAAGCTGTTTCTCTAGGGACGGTATCACGCCATATTGCAATTCTGACATTTTATTAAGATCACCCACACGGCGAGCTTGCTCCATTTGAGTTTTTGCATTATCTAGCTCGGCTTTAATATGTTGTGTACCAGAAAGTGCCGCTTTCTCGCTTTTCCACACTTCTTCCAACTCCGCATACTCACGTTCTTTCTCGGCTAGCTCTTGCTCTAGCATAGCTAAACGTTTACGGCTTGCTTCGTCTTCCTCTTTTTTCAAGGCTTGTTGTTCCAATTTTAATTGGATTATACGGCGATCAAGGCGATCCAATGGTTGCGGTTTAGAATCAATTTCCATACGAATGGAACTCGCCGCCTCATCAATTAAATCAATGGCTTTATCAGGTAACTGACGATCAGTAATATAACGATTAGACAAGGTTGCTGCCGCTACAATCGCAGGATCGGTAATTTGTACGTGATGATGAATTTCATAACGTTCTTTTAAACCACGCAAAATCGCAATGGTATCCTCAACACTTGGTTCGCCCACAAACACTTTTTGGAAACGGCGTTCAAGTGCGGCATCTTTTTCAATATATTGACGGTATTCATCTAATGTCGTTGCACCAACACAATGTAATTCCCCACGAGCTAAAGAGGGTTTTAATAAATTACCTGCGTCCATTGCCCCATCAGATTTACCAGCCCCCACCATCGTATGGATTTCATCAATAAATAAGATGATACGCCCTTCTTCTTTGGCTAATTCTTTTAATACTGCTTTTAAACGCTCTTCAAATTCGCCACGAAATTTTGCCCCTGCAATTAATGCCCCCATATCAAGGGATAACACACGTTTGTTTTTTAATCCCTCTGGCACTTCGCCATTAACAATGCGTTGAGCTAAACCCTCTACAATGGCGGTTTTTCCCACCCCGGGTTCACCAATTAATACAGGATTATTTTTGGTACGGCGTTGTAATACCTGAATGGTTCGGCGAATTTCTTCATCACGCCCAATCACAGGATCAAGTTTGCCTGCCTCGGCACGAGCGGTTAAATCAATAGTATATTTTTCTAAGGCTTGGCGGTTTTCTTCCGCATTTTGATCGTTCACGTTTTGTCCTCCCCGAATTTGTTCAATAGCTTGTTGTAAACGTGCTTTTTGCACGCCGACTTTGTGTAAAATTGAACTTAATTCTCCTTTTTCTTCTAATGCCGCCAATAAGAACAGCTCAGAAGAAATAAATTTATCTTGTTGTTGCTGAGCGATTTTATCGCATAAGTTTAATAATCTAACGATATTATTTGATAGCTGAACATTACCGCCCGAACCCGATACCTGCGGTAATTTTGTTAATGCTTGTGTAAGCTCATTTCGCAACTGAGCAACATTTACCCCACTTGCAGTGAGAATAGGGGCAACTGAGCCACCTTGCTGATCTAACAACGCCAGCATTACATGTACAGGTTCAATAAATTGATTATCTTTGCCTAATGCCAAAGATTGTGCTTCAGCTAAGGCTTGTTGAAATTTGGTGGTAAATTTTTCTATATTCATCTGCTTTTCCTCTCTGTCTTACTATTCTGCTAAATAATGATATTCATTAAATCAATTCTATCATTTACTTTGTTTATGTAAGTGGGTACTAATAAGCATAATTCAAGGGAAAAAGAAAAATTTTTTAAAAATTGACCGCACTTTTCTCTTTTTTATATGGACGTTTTATAGTCGTTCCACTTTAAAATAATACGGCGTTGGTTCGCCTCGCCGTACTATTTAAAGTAGAAAGACTTATAAATATTGCTTTAACACTTGAGCAATGCCGTCTTCATTATGGGATAGGGTAACCAGTTTTGCTTGTGCTTTTACTTCTTCTTCCGCATTCCCCATAGCTACGCCCAAGCCTACGGTTTTTAACATACTAATATCATTATGATTATCGCCAAAAGCAATAACTTGTTCGGAAGGAATTTGCCACAATGCTAGTAGCTCAGCTAAACGGTTTCCTTTGCTATTGCCTTGGTTGGCAATATCAACACGATCCACCCAAGACCATTCACAATTAAACTGTTGTGGCGATAATTCAGCCACTGCTTGTTGCATAATTTGGCGATCAGGGTGGCTAATCACAAATTTCCAAATAGTTTCTTGTTCATTTAAAAGCTGACGAAAATCTGCCACTTGGCGTAAATTAGGACGCACTTGTTCAGGACAATCCGCTACCCATTGGCTAAATTTACGCATATGTTCATTTAATACCTGATAATTCATGGCATCTCTTGAATACATTAATAAATGGATTTGGTATTTTTCCGCAAGATGAATAACCTGTTCCGCTTGGCTTAGGCTTAAAGGATTAGCGAGAGGGGTTTGATCCGTAGCGGCATCATATAAATAAGTACCATTACAACAAATGATCGGTGTGGAAAGATTGAGTTGGTAATGATAAGGTTTTACGGCGGTGTGATGTCGTCCTGTTACTAAAACCACCTTTATACCCTGTTGGATTGCTTGTTCAATGGCTTGCTGACTTGAGGGCAAAATTTGCCCTTGTTTATTTAATAATGTACCGTCTAAATCAAATGCGATTACTTTATATTTCATATTTTCTCCCTTGTGAAATGGCGATGATGAAAAGTTATGCTTGAAAGTATAAGGCTTTTGACGGATAAAATATAGTCGTTCTCTTTTAAAGAGAAACGACTATACTAATACTTGTGGAAATATAGGGAAAAAATAAATGAAAAATTGACCGCACTTAGGCATAGAGCCAACAGTTTTATTGGCTCTTTAATCTGACTTGGATTATTTCAAGGATTGTTCAATAATCCCCCCACCTAAACAAACTTCGCCTTGATAAAAAACAGCAGATTGTCCCGGGGTAACCGCCATTTGAGGTTCATCAAAAATCACGCTAATGCAATCTTGATTGATTGGCTCAATAGTACAGGCGATATCCGTTTGGCGATAGCGGGTTTTGACGCTACAGCGTAAAGGTTGTTGCAAGGCTTGGCGATCAACCCAGTGTAATTGTTGAGCAATCAAGCCTTTGGCATAGAGTTTTGGATGGTTATGCCCTTGCGCAACAATGAGTTCATTATTGGCAAGATCTTTTTCTACCACATACCAAGCTTCATCGCCTGCATTTTTTAAGCCACCGATACCTAAGCCTTTGCGTTGTCCTAGGGTATGGTACATTAATCCATCGTGGCGACCAATAATCTCGCCATCAACGGTGCGAATATCGCCCGGTTGAGCGGGCAAGAAGCGAGCGAGGAAATCTTTGAATTTACGTTCGCCAATAAAGCAAATGCCAGTGGAATCTTTTTTCTTGGCAGTCACTAAGTCAAGTTCTTCGGCAATTTGACGCACTATCGGCTTTTCTAATTCGCCAATAGGGAAAAGGCTTTGGGCGATTTGTTGATAGCTTAGGGTATATAAAAAATAGCTTTGATCTTTGTTGCTGTCTAATCCGCGTAATAATTGGGCTTTGCCTTGTTGTTTGCCTCGTCTTACATAATGCCCTGTGGCAATATAATCCGCGCCAAGATCTTCTGCGGCATAATCTAAAAAGGCTTTAAATTTAATTTCCTTGTTGCACAAAATATCAGGATTTGGAGTGCGTCCTGCTTTATATTCATTTAAAAAATGTTCAAATACATTGTCCCAATATTCGGCGGCGAAATTGATTTTGTGTAAGTGAATACCAAGTTTATCGCATACCGCTTGTGCATCGGCTAAATCCGCCGCAGCGGTGCAATAATCCGTATCATCATCTTCTTCCCAATTTTTCATAAACAAGCCTTCTACTTGGTAGCCTTGTTGTTGTAATAAATAAGCGGATACGGAAGAATCAACCCCACCAGACATACCAACGATAACTTTTTTCGTTTGGTTGGCAAGGCGTTGTTGTTGGCTAATTGGGGTAATATATTGTTGATAAGTTGCTGATTTCATAATAACTCTATTGTTGTAAAAGTGCGGTCTATTTTTAAAAAATTTTATATCCTCGTCCCACCTTAAAATAATGTGTTAGTACGCCACGCCGTACACTTTGTCTTATTTTAAATTGAAACGGCTATTTATTTGTAAATGGTTATATTAAGCAAATAATGCAAGTTGCTCAAGTTTTGTTATTACTTGTGAAACTTGAATATCCGCCATGGTGTTGCCTTGTAAATAATATTGTTGTTGCCCATAACAGCCAATAAGGCGAGGATCCGTTGCCCCATATAAACTAATATTGGGAACCGCTAATGCCGCAGTTAAATGGGCTAGCCCCGTATCTACTGAAACCACTGCCCGAGCTTGAGCAATAATTTGGGCTAATTGGCTTAAACTTGTTTTGGGCAAAACCTCTACTAAGGGAGCTTGTTGAGCGAGACGTTCCGCTCGGGCTTTTTCCTGTGGCGTGCCCCAAGGCAGTTTGATCTTAATGCCTCGTTGATTGAGTTGCTGAAATAATGCCGCCCAAGAAGATTCAAGCCAATGCTTATTTGCCCTAGTGGTAGCGTGAATTGCCACAATATAAGGCTCAGTAGAGGGATTTTGCGAGCCAAAATGGGAGAGAATACCATAATCCCCCTTTGTTGTTGGCAAAGGATAGCCTAAACTGGCGGCGAATAATTGCCTAATCCGCTCTACGGCGTGTTGTTGGTAATTAATGGCATAGGTATGATCATAAAATAAGCTCGCAAGAGGTTCACGAATAGAATGACGATCATAGCCATATTTACGCCCTTTTGCCCAATAAGTGGCGAATAACACACTTTTCAACAAGCCTTGTGCATCAATTACCGCATCATAATTTTGTTGCTGTAATTGCTGTTTATAGGCTCGCCATTGCTGCCAATGTTCTGCGTTAAACAGCTGTTTTCGCCAACGGCGTAGTCCAATGGGAATAACCTGTTTGACCGCTGAATGCCAACTTGGAATCTCGCAAAAATTTTCCTCAACCACCCAATCTACCTGCAAATCTTTGATTGCCATTTGTGCATCAGTTAAAGCAGGTAAGCTATGTAAAATATCGCCCATTGACGAGGTTTTAATTAAACAAATTCTCATTATGAAGATTGCTCGGCTAAAAGTGCGGTCAATTTTTGCAAAACTTTTTCGGGTTGAATATCAATTAAACTTTGATGATAACCTTCTTGGCTATCTTTACCTTGCCGAATTTTAATTAAGTCTCCCTCAATTAAACGAATAATACAGGCATTATCGGATAAAGGCGGTGTATATTGTGGACTGGTCGGCCCATAGCAAGCCACTAAGGGGCGTTGCAAGGCGGCGGCGATGTGCATTAAACCGCTGTCATTACTCACAATCGCACGACAATCCGCAATCAAATCTACCGCTTGATTTAAGCTCGTTTGCCCTGCTAAATTAATGCAGTAGGGCTGCAACTCAGGGGCAAGGCTGTTGCGAATTTGTTCGCCAACGGCAAAATCTTTGGCAGAACCAAATAGGCGAATACTATAATGCTGTGCAATTAATTGCTCGGCAAGTTTAGCATAATGATAGTGCGGCCAACGTTTAGCTGGTCCAAATTCCGCCCCAGGGCAAAAACCGATAGCAGGGCGTGCCTCTGTTATGGCTAACTGACGAGCAAAAGCCTGCTTGGTTTGGGCGATTTCTTCAGGATCTGTCCTCAAATAAGGCTTAGGGATAATCATTTGTTGAGCATTTGGCATTTGTTTGGCAGGATAAGCTAACGCCACATAGCGTTGCACCATCATAGGATAATCCCTTTTGTTACTACGCCAATCGTTTAATATGCCATAACGGCTTTCCCCTTTCCAACCTCGGCGTAACTTGATATTCGCAAAATAAGGAATTAAGGCAGATTTAAACGAGTTTGGCAAAACGATTGCCATATCATATTGCTTTCTCAATGATTTCCCAATGTGATAACGGGCTTTCAAGGCAAATTCGCCATGCCCAATAGGCATGCTAATCGCCTGTCTAACTTCGGGCATACGCTGTAATAATGGCTTACTCCAGTCGGGAGCAAGCACATCAATTTGGCATTGGGGATATAATTGTACCAAGCGTTGATAAAGACTATGGGACATCATCATATCGCCCACCCAAGAAGGGCCAATAATTAAAATATTCATGATTTACGATTTAACCATTGCATATATTCAGCCACACCTTGAGCCACGTTTTTGAAAGGTTTATCGTAACCTGCTTGACGTAGCTTGGTAAGGTTGGCTTGGGTATATTCTTGATAACGAGATTTTAAATGCTCAGGGAAGGGAATGGTTTCTATTTCCCCTTTGCCATGGTATTGGATTACCGCCTTAGCCACTTCCGCAAAGGACTCCGCATTGCCTGTACCACAATTATAAATATCCGAAATCCCCTTTTGCCATGCCCAAATATTCACTTGTGCCACATCTTCCACATACACAAAATCCCGTAAAAAATGGCTTGAGCCTGCGAATAATTTCGGATTTTCGCCGTTTAACATTTGCTTATTCAAATGAAAAGCCACGCTCGCCATACTGCCTTTATGCTGTTCTCTAGGCCCATACACATTAAAATATTTAAAGCCACACACAGGGGATTTTGCTTGTGGCAAAATGGCTCTCACATATTGATCAAATAAAAATTTAGAATAGCCATACACATTTAAAGGTTGTTCAAATTCACGTTGCTCAATAAACTCGGTTTTATCGCCATAAGTAGCGGCACTAGAAGCATAAAGAAAAGGAATGCGACGATCTAAACAATAATGCAAAAGCTCTTTGGAATATTCATAGTTGTTTTGCATAATATATTTGCCGTCCCATTCTGTGGTGGCAGAACAAGCACCTTGATGGAAAATGGCATCAATTTCACCAAAATCATCGCCAGCAATAATTGACGCAATAAAATCTTCTTTATCACAATAATCCGCAATATCTAAATCCACCAGATTAACGAATTTTGTGCCGTCTTTAAGATTATCTACCACCAAAATATCTTTACGTCCTAATTGGTTTAAGGCTTTCACAATATTGCTACCAATAAAGCCTGCACCACCTGTTACAATAATCATCTTCTTTCTCCTTCATCAATTTGTTGCATTATTTTAGCATTAATAAATAGCAAAAGTCGCCCGAATATAACTGGCTACTGCTTCATCTTTGTTTAAACCAATTTGCTCTAATTGCGGACAAGCCGCTTTTAAACGAGGATCGGCATTGAGCATAATACAACCTTTGCCTACTTGGCTTAACATTTCCACATCATTCATACCATCACCAAACGCAATACAATCTTGCAGTTGGTAATCTCGCTGGGTTAATAAATAAGCAAGTGCGGTGCCTTTTGACACATTTTTACTCATGACTTCTAAACATTGTGGCGTAGAAAAAGTAATTGCCGTTTGCTCGCCAAATTGTTGGCGTAATCTTTGTTCTAACGGGATTAAATCCGCAGGTTCTCGCCCAATAAAAAACACTTTTTCCGTACCTCGTCCATGATGCTGAGCAAAATCCACCACTTGATACATAAAACCAGAATCTTGATGATATTTGTGTAACTCAGGAATATCCTTGTTAATAAACCAGCCTTCATCTTGATAACTATTCACACAAATACGCTCAGGATCAAATTCAACATTCATAATTTGCCAAGCCAAGTTTTCATCAAGGCTATTACTATATAAGAGATTGCCTTGTAAATCATGTATTCTTGCCCCATTTGAAGTAATCATCACCGCATTATCTAGCTGAGCCTTGGCTAAAATCGCACTAACATCGGTATAATTACGTCCTGTGGCAAGAATAATATCTACCTGCTGTTGAGCGACTTTCGCCAACGTTTGCAGAGTAAACTCGCCAATAATATGATTAGCATTTAACAACGTGCCGTCTAAATCCGACACCACCGCACGAAAAGGTAATTTATTCATTATTGTTCCTAGTTAATCTGTAGAGGGGAAATCATAGCAAATTTTGCTTAAATTGACCGCACTTTTTCTCTTTTACTTAGTATATCAATGTGGTTAATACAATACTTGAGGCATTTTAGCGAATTTGAGAAAGAGAGAAACATTTCTCTAATTTTTACAAAAAACAAAAAAATTATTTGCATTCTAAATAAAATATGCTATCTATATTAGGGTCGAGAAGACACACAACATACATACTAGACCAGCATTGGATATTGAAATTTATGGCACATAGTCCATTAGTCAGCATTATTAACCTCCTCGTGGTGATTATTTACTGCGAGGCGAGAGTTTGCTGAGCTAAGTCAATAAAAGATTTTAGGTCAACATAAACCCTCGCTAACCATAGCCGAGGGTTTTTTTATAGCATAATGAAAATTTGAAATTGCAGAGTGAGAATAAGTATGAATGGGGCAAATTTAGTTATTGAGTGTTTAAAAGCACAGGGGGTAACCACGATGTTTGGTTATCCGGGTGGGGCGATTATGCCAGTTTATGATGCGATTTACGATTCAGGGATAGAACATTTATTGTGTCGTAATGAACAAGGAGCTGCCATGGCGGCGATTGGTTATGCTCGTGCAAGTGGTAAAACGGGGGTTTGTTTAGCCACTTCTGGACCCGGAGCAACCAATTTGATTACTGGGTTAGCTGATGCCTTGTTAGATTCAATCCCTATTGTCGCTATTACTGGGCAGGTAGCAACGCCTTTTATTGGCACAGACGCATTCCAAGAGATTGATGTATTGGGGTTATCTTTAGGCTGTACTAAACATAGTTTTATTGTTCAGAACATTGAGGAATTACCCGAGGTTATGGCAAAAGCCTTTCAAATTGCACAATCAGGCAGACCGGGGCCTGTCTTAGTGGATATTCCGAAAGATGTTCAATTTGCTCAAACCAATGCTAGCCCTATTTGTTACCCTGTATTAGCCCCTGCCAGCTTATCGGCACAAAATATTGAGCAAGCAATGAGCTTGTTACAACAGGCTAAACGCCCTTTAGTTTATGTCGGCGGTGGGGTTGGTATGGCGAAAGCCGTTGCTGAATTGCGAGATTTTTTAGCGGTTACTTTATTACCTTGTGTTTCTACGCTAAAAGGATTGGGGGCGATTGCTGCTGATCAGCCTTATTATATGGGTATGATTGGTATGCATGGTACCAAAGCGGCGAATTATGCGGCACAAGAGGCTGATTTGCTATTAGTATTTGGAGCAAGATTTGATGATCGTGTAACAGGAAAATTGGAAAGTTTTGCCCCACATGCCAAAGTGATCCATGCGGATATTGATGTGGCGGAAATTGGAAAATTACGCCGTCCTGATGTGGTGCTATTAGGCGATTTAAAACAAGCCTTTCAACAACTTAGCCGTCCTCTTGATATTACCGCTTGGCAAGCGGATATTGTGCGTTTGAAACAAGATTTTGATTTCCGCTATACCCAACCAGCAGCAGAACAAGATATTAACCCTCTTACCTTATTACATCGTTTGTCCTTAAAAAAACCGAATAATGCTATTATTACCACCGATGTAGGACAACATCAAATGTGGTCAGCACAGCATGTTCAGCACTTTGCCCCTGAAAATTATATTACTTCCGCAGGCTTAGGCACAATGGGTTTTGGTTTACCGGCAGCGATTGGGGCGCAAAAGGCACGTCCACAAGATCCTGTGATTTTAATTTCGGGCGATGGTTCATTTATGATGAATATTCAAGAATTAGCCACCTTCAAACGCGCGAATACGCCAATCAAAATTTTATTAATTGATAATCAACGGCTAGGTATGGTACGCCAATGGCAATCTTTGTTTTTTAAAGGACGCCATAGCCAAACCATTCTTGATGATAATCCTGATTTTGTTGCTTTAGCCGCGGCTTTTGGTATTCAAGGGGAACGCATTGAAAAAGCCAGTGAGGTAGAAGGGGCATTAGATCGTTTATTAAGCTCAGAGCAAGCCTATTTATTGCACGTTTGCATTTATGAAGAAGAAAATGTTTGGCCATTGGTGCCGCCGGGTGCTTGTAATGCGGATATGATGGAAGAAGATATTGGAGTGTAACCATGAATGAATACCAATTATTGTTAATTGCACAACATCGCCCTGAAACCCTAGAACGGCTTTTGCGAGTTATTCGTCATCGTGGTTTTGTGGTTACACAATTTACCGCTCAAGTTGATGAGCAACAGCAAAAAGTGCGGTTAGATTTTAAGGTAAAATCTTTACGTTCAGAGGCATTATTAGTAAATCAACTCATAAAACTTTATGATGTTGAGAGCGTTGAAGTGATTGCTTAATAAAATATCCCTAACAAAATTTACTTGGAGAGATTATGCCAAAACTACGTTCATCGACCAGTACACAAGGTCGTAATATGGCGGGTGCAAGAGCCTTATGGCGTGCAACCGGTATGAAAGAAAATGATTTCGGTAAACCCATTATTGCAGTGGTCAATTCCTTTACCCAGTTTGTTCCCGGTCATGTACATTTGCGTGATATTGGCAAATTAGTGGCAGAGCAAATTGAAGCCACAGGTTTAGCGGTGGCAAAAGAGTTTAACACCATTGCCGTTGATGATGGTATCGCTATGGGGCATGGCGGTATGTTGTATTCCTTACCTTCAAGGGATTTAATTGCGGATTCTGTGGAATATATGGTTAATGCTCATTGTGCTGATGCTATGGTGTGTATTTCTAACTGCGATAAAATTACCCCGGGTATGTTAATGGCGGCGATGCGATTAAACATTCCAACGGTATTTGTTTCTGGTGGACCAATGGAGGCAGGGAAAACCAAACTTTCTGACCAGCTTATTCGCTTAGATTTAGTTGATGCTATGATTGAAAGTGCGGATAAAAATGTCAGTGATGATCGGGTTGATGCCATTGAAAAAGCCGCTTGTCCTACCTGTGGCTCTTGTTCTGGTATGTTTACTGCCAATTCTATGAATTGTTTGACCGAAGCCTTAGGTTTAAGTTTACCGGGTAATGGCTCTATGCTAGCCACTCACGCCGATCGTAAAACCTTATTTCTCAAAGCTGGCGAACAAATTGTTGAACTTTGCAAACGTTATTATCAGCAAGATGATGACAGCGTGTTGCCTCGTTCTATTGCTACCTTTGAGGCGTTTGAAAATGCTATGAGCTTAGATATTGCAATGGGCGGATCCTCCAATACCGTCTTGCATTTATTAGCCGCTGCTCAAGAGGCAGGGGTGGATTTTACCATGGCGGATATTGATCGTCTTTCTCGTAAAGTACCTTGTCTAAGCAAAGTTGCCCCAAATACCAATAAATATCATATGGAAGATGTCCACCATGCAGGCGGTATTATGGGCATTTTAGGCGAATTAGATCGCGCAAATTTATTGCATCGCCATACTCGTACTATTTTAGGTTTAAGCCTAGAAGAGCAATTAAATCAATATGATATTATGCGCAACCGAGATCCAGAGCTATTGAAATTCTTCCGAGCAGGCCCTGCGGGCATTCGCACCACCAAAGCCTTTTCACAAGATTGTCGTTGGGACGATGTTGATGATGATCGTCAGCATGGTTGTATTCGTAGCAAAGAATACGCATACAGCCAAGAGGGCGGATTGGCTATGTTATCAGGCAATGTGGCTTTAGACGGCTGTATCGTAAAAACCGCAGGAGTTGATGAATCTATTTGGCAATTTCGTGGCGAAGCCATTGTGTTTGAAAGCCAAGAAGATGCAGTAGAAGGCATTTTAGGCGGCAAAGTACGGGCTGGGCATGTAGTGGTCATACGCTATGAAGGCCCCAAAGGCGGACCGGGTATGCAAGAAATGCTTTATCCAACCAGTTATCTCAAATCCATTGGCTTAGGTAAACAATGTGCCTTATTAACAGACGGACGTTTTTCTGGCGGAACTTCTGGACTATCTATTGGGCATGTTTCACCAGAAGCGGCATCAGGCGGTGCGATTGGCTTAGTGAAAGATGGCGATATTATTGAAATTGATATTCCTAACCGAGCTATCAATTTACAAGTATCAGAACAAGAACTGGCTCAACGCCGAGCAGAACAAGATCAAAAAGGCTGGAAACCAGCTAACCGCCAACGAGAAGTGTCTTTTGCCCTCAAAGTCTTTGGACATTTTGCTACCTCCGCAGATAAAGGTGCAGTAAGAGATAAAACTAAGTTATAAAACTATTTTTTACTGTTATCTTTTTTGGTTAGTTCTCCGATTTAGTTAACGGCGACTCCGTTAATGAAATCGGAGAAATTACCAGCAAAAAATTCTAAAACTAACCGCACTTAGGCTCTGTTAATACCTGTATTTTTATCCCCAAACCAAAGTGCGGTCGTTTTTTATTTATTTTTTGTGAGAAAGAGGAGGGGAGAAAGAACAAAATAGTTATTAATAATTATATTCTTAAATTGCTAGTAACTATTTTTATTATAGTCGCCCCACTTTAAAATAATACAGTGTTGGTCTGCCTCACCATACTATATAGTAAAATCTAATTAAATACGCTACAATATTCACATGGCATACTCAAAAGACTACCGACAAATGATATTAGCCAAACTCAAAGGTGGCGCAAGCTTTCGAGAATTGGCACAAGAGTTTCAGCTCAGTACTAACACCATCCAGAGATGGAAGAAAAACCCTGAGCGAAAGAAACGTATTGTTAAACCTTATAAGATTGATAATGACCTCCTCAAAGCCGATGTTGAAGCTTATCCCGATGACTATCAATGGCAGCGGGCACAGCGTTTAGGTTGTAGCCAAAACGCCATTTGTACAGCTTTAAAAAGGCTAGGAATAACGCGTAAAAAAAGACGTTAGCACATTCTCAAGCAGATACTGAAAAACGAAAGTCTTTTCTTAATGCGCTAAAAGCATTTAAAAAGCGGGGAGAAAAATCATTTATTTAGATGAAAGCGGTTTTAAAATGCATGACAACAGACCCTATGGGTATGCTCAAAGAGGTAAGCCTTGTCTTAGCCAGTATAACTGGCAACTTAAAAACCAGAGTAATGCCATCGGTGCTGTACTTAATCAACAGCTCTTTGCTGTGGGGCTGTATGATTGTAGTATTAATAGCGATGTTTTTCATGGTTGGGTCGAGCAGTTATTACTTCCGAAGCTTCCTGATAACAGTGTTATTGTGATGGATAATGCCGCTTTTCATAAAGGTTCAGACACAAAAGCATTGATAGAAGCCGCGGGGCACACCATTCTCTGGCTCCCACCTTACAGTCCTGCCTTAATCCAATTGAACGTACTTGGGCTTGGATAAAGCGAAAACGTAAAGAATGGCGGTTAAATTGCATCGACCGTCTATTCTTTTATTTTATGTGGTTTCGTGGCGATTTTTAATGGGTTTTACTATAGATAATACCCAAAATAAAACGCCCCAATAAATGGGGCGAAATATTTTATTAACAGAAAAATAAAAATTACTCTGCACTAATCACTACTCGGCGATTTGGTGCTAAACAATCTCTTAATGCTTGCCCCGTTTCACCATCACAAGTTTTAACTTGATCTGCTTTTCCATAACCTACCGCAGAAATATTGTCCGCAGGAATACCTGCTGAAATTAAATATTGTTTTACTGCATTTGCACGTTGTTGTGAAAGAGACAAATTATAAGCCTCTGGTCCCAATAGATCAGTATAACCCGCCACACGAATATGACTTACTTTTTGAGCTTTGAATTTTTCCGCCACTTGGAGTAAATATTCACGCCCCTTGGTACTCAATTGAACAGCATCAAAACCAAATAATAAATTATCTGATAACTCATAACGATAGGCACAATTTTCTGGATACCATAACAAAGATTGAGCAATCATTCGTTTGTCAAATAAAATCTTAAATTGACAAACTTTATGCTGACCATTTTCACGGAAATTAAATACATAATCCCATTCTCTCACATCAAATAATCCTTCATTAAAATGAGGACGACCAATTAAACTATAAATTTGATCTTTACTCATACCTGAAGAAATAAGATTTACATTATTCCAATTCGGCCAAGAACCATATTGAGAACCACTATTATTAAAACTGCTATTCTCAATTTTAGGCCAAACTGGATTATCCGTTGTACCTTGATCACTTACTTCGCTTAAATTACCACAACCAACTAAACTTGTGGCCACCAAAGAAGTAAAAAAAAGTTGTTTAATATTCATATCGTTTCCTTATTTTACGATTACCCAGAAATGTAAATGGGAAATTCTATCATTGACGTACTAATTAAACAAGTAGGTAACTATTCTCTTGTTGATAACTTGGGGACATACTTATTAAATAATTGTTATATCCTAATATAGTAAAGATATAGCTCGAGCTTTAATAAAAGAATATTATCTAGGAACTTCCATTTTTATAAAATATATATAAATCAATCAATTTAATGATTCCGCTCAAAGTTTTTGTATGGGTTTTAAATTAAAATTGACACTTATTTACTATGAAGAGAGGTTCGCTATGCAATCATCTTTACAAGATATCCTTGATACAGTGCAATCTAACGCACTAACTTGCCAACAAAAAGGTATGATCTTAGCCAATATCGCTGAACGCTTATTTAATCCTATTGATCTATTAGGTTATACTCAAGAAGAATGGCAATATATTGAAAATCAAATGATTTGTGATTTAAATGAGGGTTATGCTATTTATCGGCCTCGCTATATCTTACCAGACTATAATGTTTATATTCAAAAAGGTTGTCAATTTCTAGATTTACCTCCACCACAGAATTTAGATGAAGTACTTGATGGCTTATTAATCCTTTATACTCACGTCCCATCTATTACCACTTACCCCGTTTATATTGGACGTTTAGATCTGTTACTCGATCCTTTTATTACAGATGAAAAACAAGATTATAGTAAAATTAAACGCTTTCTTAATCATATTGATAAAACTATCCCTGATTCTTTTTGTCACGCCAATATTGGTCCTTATGATAGTAAAGCTGGTCGTTTAATTTTAAAAGCAATAATTGAGCTAGAAAATCCCACTCCCAATATAACTATTCGTTATGATAAAACGAAAACATCAAGAGAATTTGCCGAACTTGCGGCCAAAGCTTGTTTATTAGTTTCTAAACCTTCTTTTGCTAACGATGCCTATTATATAACTGATTTAGGTGAACAATATGGTATTGCTAGTTGTTATAATGCACTTCCAGAATGTGGTGGTGCTTATACTCTCACGAGATTACGTTTAGGCACAATTGGAAGAGCTTGTAAGAATGTTGATGAAATGGTTAATCATTTATTACCTAAAGTTGCAACATTAGCACTATCTACTATGGATAAACGCCATAAATTTTTAGTAGAACAAAGCCATTTTTTTGATACTGATTTCTTAGTTAAAGAAGGTTTTATCAAACGCACCAATTTTACCAGTATGATTGCTATCGTTGGATTAGCTGATGCAACCAATCATTTGTTACAACAAGAAGGATTGAACGAGACATTTGGGCAAAGTCAACGAGGTGATGAAATTGCTAAAATGATTATGGATAAACTACAACAAATTAATCAACAACACCAAGGGCTATACGTTGAACGTACTCATGGCCATTATTTATTACATGCTCAAGTAGGAGCAAGTAATCATAAAGAAGATAGACACAACACTCCCGCTCATCGTATTAGAGTTGGTGAAGAACCAACATTATTAGCTCATTTAAAACAATCAGCTCCTTTTCATCAATATTTTCCTTCAGGAACGGGAGATTTATTTGCCTTTGATCAAACATACACTGAGCATTTAGATGCCATAGTTGATATCATTGATGGCGCTTTTACTCTAGGTTACCGTTATATCACAACTTATCTCAAAAATACGGACCTCATTCGAGTTACAGGCTATTTAGTGAAAAAAAGCGAAGTGGAACGCTATCGTCAGGGAGAAGCTGTATTACGAGATACCACTTGGTATGGTTCAGGTACAGATGATTGCGCTAATGTATTTGACCGACAATTACGTGATGAAAAAAATGTAACTAATTAAAATTATTATAAAAATGACCGCACTTCCTCAATTGTTTGTGCCATTACATCGAATAATTCCCTTCTCTAATGTGGAAGGGAAAGGTAATCGTACAAGTATTTTCTTACAAGGTTGCAAACTAAATTGTTTGTATTGCCATAACCCAGAAACTATTCCTCGTTATTCAAAGCTAGCCTCTCAAGTTAGCCTACAATATTTATATGAACAAATAATGCAAGCTATCCCTTTCATTCGAGGAGTAACATTTTCTGGTGGAGAACCTACAATTCATCATAGGAAACTCATTCCATTATTTAAAGCACTCAAGAAACAAGCTCTTACTTGCTATATTGATACTAGCGGTTTTTTTGATTATCAACAAATTGAAGAGCTTATTAACGTCACTGATAAATTTTTATTTGATTTAAAGGGAGAAGGACAGGGTTTACAAACGCTATGTTTTGATCGAAAAAATCAGCAAGGAAAAGTTCCCTTGCAAATATTTAATTCTCATCAATATATCAAAACTAACAATCTAATGCGTAATTTAACTAATCTCTCTTATTTATTAAAACTCGACAAAATTGAAGAGGTGCGGTTGGTTTTACTAACGGATTTCTTTGATAGTCAATCCTTAATTACAAAAGTTGCACAATTATTATTACCCTATCCTCAGGTGCTACTCAAAATTATTCGGGTACATACTAAAGGAACAAGAGATCCTGAGGGATTACAATCTTTTGTTCCCAGTATAGAACAAGTTGATCAGTTAGCATGTTATGCAAAACAATGCGGAATTCACAACATTAAAACTATTTACTAATTATTGAGGTCATTATGAATATACTTATTAGCCTTTTAGGTATTGTGGTTTTGTTAACCATCGGTATCTTACTTTCTACACAACCCAAAGAAATTAATTGGCGTACAATTTTAGGTGCATTATTAATCCAAATTACCTTTGCTGCCTTAATACTCTATGTTCCTATCGGACGAGAAATCTTATTAGCAATGGCAAATGGAATCAGTCATATAATCAATTATGCCAACGAAGGAATCGATTTCTTATTTGCTGGGCTTGCGGATGTAAAAAATTCGGGGTTCATTTTTGCCATAAAAGTCTTGCCAATTATTGTCTTTTTCTCTGCTCTCATTTCTGTACTTTATTATATTGGTATTATGCAATGGATTATTAAAATTATTGGAGGGGGGCTACAAAAAGCCTTAGGCACCTCAAAATCTGAATCTATGTCAGCAGCGGCTAATATATTCGTTGGGCAAACCGAAGCCCCCTTGGTCATCAAACCTTTTGTAAGCCGAATGACTGAATCAGAGCTTTTTGCTGTAATGGCTGGAGGAACTGCCTCTATCGCTGGCTCAGTATTAGCCGGTTATGCAGGAATGGGTATTCCTTTAACCTACCTTATTGCAGCTTCATTTATGGCGGCACCCGCTGGATTATTATTTGCTAAACTTATGCTACCACAAACACAAAAATTCACCGACGAGCTTATTGAAAATGAAAATACAGAAAAGCCTAATAATGTACTAGAAGCTCTTGCTAACGGTGCAACATCAGGTATGTATTTAGCTTTTAACATCGGTGCAATGTTAATAGCAGTAATTGCTATGATAGCCTTACTTAATGGCATACTTAGTTATATTGGTGGGTATCTTGGTTATCAAGATCTTAGTATACAAATGCTATTAGGTTACTTATTTAAACCTCTTGCGTATTTAATTGGAGTACCTTGGTCAGAAGCGGGTATTGCAGGTCAAATGATTGGTATGAAACTAGCGGTAAATGAATTTGTAGGTTATTTAGAATTTTCTCAATATTTACAACCTGATCCCCCTACACAACTCAGTGATAAAACAAAAGCAATTATCACCTTTGCACTATGTGGTTTTGCTAATTTTAGTGCAATTGCAGTAATGATTGGAGGAATAGGGAGTATTGCACCTAATAAACGCTCTGATATTGCTCGTTTAGGATTAAAAGCGGTCATTGCGGGAACATTAGCTAATTTGCTCAGTGCAACGATAGCTGGTATTTTTATTGATCTCAGTGGTGTTGCTTTAATTTAAAAAGATAACAATGTAGAAAAGAACCACAATAAAAAAGTGCGGTCTATTTTCACAAAATTTTTGCTTTTTTTCATAAGCTAAGTTATATTCATTGCATTAGTCGGGGTGCTTAGGTGTTTACCGAGCTGAGATAATACCCGTGAACCTGATACAGCTAATACTGACGTAGGAAACTAATTATGCCATTATTCTCTTTTTTCTTTATTCCTTTATTTTCTCTTGCTCAAATCCGATCATTATTAATCCCATAAAGCTGGATTAATCATGAAAGCCATTGAAATTAGCCAGCTGACCCTGTCTTTTGCTCAACAAAAGCTATTTCATCAATTTGATTTTAGTTTGGCACAGGGCGAATGGGTCGCATTGTTAGGTATGTCTGGGATTGGAAAATCAACCTTGTTGCGTGCCATTGCAGGGTTAGAACAAACGGCAATTTCGCAGGGGCAAATTTATTGTGCGGGAAAAATTGCTTGGTTAGCTCAGCAAGATAGCCTTTATCCTTGGTTGTCCCTTGAAGATAATGTGCAATTAGCTCAATATTTAGCAGGCACGCAAAATACACAAACTCGCCAGCAAGCTCGTCAATTATTAGCTGCGGTCAATTTGGACGAACATTGGCATAAACCTTGTTACCAACTTTCTGGTGGGCAACGACAACGTGTGGCGTTGGCAAGAACCCTAATGCAACAGGCGGATATTATTTTAATGGACGAACCTTTTTCCGCCTTAGATGCCGTTACTCGTTTACAGCTACAAGATCTGACCTGTCAGCTATTTCAAGATAAAACCCTGTTATTAATTACCCACGATCCGCAAGAAGCCTTACGCCTTGCCGATAAAATTTATGTGTTAAGTGGGCAGCCTGCACAACTCTCTGCGGCGATTGAACCTCCGGGGCAAAAACCTCGTCAACTTAATCAACAAACCTTATGGCAATTACAACAACAATTATTACAGCAACTCATGAGGGCATTATGAAAACAACGCTGCGTTATTTCGCCCAGATTACTTTGTTAGCCCTCGCATTAGTGTTAATTTGGGCGGCAATCATCCATTATTTTGCTTTACCTCATTATTTATTACCACCGCCCTTTAGCGTTGGAAAAACCTTGATAGAACAATGGCCGCTGTTATTATTGCAC
The DNA here is from genome assembly GCF_029783845.1 of Volucribacter amazonae. Taxonomy (NCBI): domain Bacteria; kingdom Pseudomonadati; phylum Pseudomonadota; class Gammaproteobacteria; order Pasteurellales; family Pasteurellaceae; genus Volucribacter; species Volucribacter amazonae. The sequence goes on from NZ_LWID01000001.1 coordinate 821,100, forward strand.
AGCAAAATTACCTTAATAGAAATTATACTCGGTTTGGTCATCGGCTTTTTATTAGGTTTATTATCCGCATTGGTGCTTTGTTTGTTCCCACGTTTAGCAAAATTATTATTGCCCTTACTTGTGTTATCCCAAGCCATTCCTGTTTTTGCCATTGCTCCCTTATTGGTTTTATGGTTTGGTTATGGTATGCCGTCCAAAATCGTGATGACAGTTTTAATTATTTATTTTCCTGTTACGGCGACTTGTTATGACGGTTTACGCCAAACACCGAAACAATGGTTAGAATTAGCCAGTACATTAACCCCCTCATCTTGGCGAATTTTATTTAAAGTGAGATTACCTGCCGCCTTGCCTGCCCTTGCTTCTGGGTTACGTATCGCCACCTCTATTGCCCCTATTGGTGCGATTGTGGGCGAATGGGTGGGTTCTTCCCAAGGGCTAGGTTATTTAATGTTACAAGCCAATGCCCGAATGCAAGTAAGCCTTATGTTTGCTGCATTATTAATGCTGATGCTAATGGCATTAACACTTTATTTTACCCTTGATAAATTACTTAACCGCCTAATTCCTTGGGCAAATTATTTACCTTAACAAAGGAGCAACCATGAAAAAATATTTGTTAATTTTAACCGCACTTTTCGCTATGTTTAGTCCCTCATTAAATGCTAAAGAGAAATTAAGTTTAATGCTTGATTGGTTTGTTAATCCTGATCATGCCGCCATTATTGTGGCTCAACAAAAAGGCTTTTTTGCTCAGAATGGTTTAGAAGTAGAAATTATTGAGCCTGCCGATCCCTCAATGCCGCCGAAACTGGTTGCCGCTGGTAAAGCGGACTTAGCCGTTGATTACCAACCTCATTTACAAATGCAAGTGGCTGAAGGCTTACCCTTAGTGCGTATCGGTACATTGGTATCCACCCCCTTAAATAGCTTAGTGGTGTTAGCGGATAGTGATATTCAGCAATTAAGCGATCTCAAAGGTAAAAAAGTTGGCTATTCAGTAAGTGGTTTTGAAAGTGCTTTATTATCTGCAATGTTAAAATCCGCCAACTTGTCGGCACAAGATGTGGAGTTAATTAATGTAAATTGGTCGCTTTCGCCCTCTTTATTTAGTGGACAAGTAGATGCCGTCATTGGTGCATTCCGTAATTTTGAGCTTAATCAAATGGCCTTAGAAAACCGTCCCGGGCGAGCTTTTTATCCTGAAGAACATGGCGTGCCTGTTTATGACGAATTAATTTTAGTCGCCAACAAAAATCAGCTTCATTCAGCGAAATTATCGGCATTTTTAACCGCACTTGAACAAGCTACCCTCTATTTAATCAATCACCCACAACAGGCTTGGCAAGATTTTGTTAGTTATAAACCGCAAGAGTTGGATAATGAACTTAACCGTCTGGCTTGGCGAGATACTTTACCAAGATTAACCTTACGCCCACGAGCATTAGATAACGCACGTTATCAAGCAATGGCAACCTTTATGCAACAACAAGGGCTGATCAATAGCGTACCGAACTTAGCGGATTACGCAATTCAAGTGGAGTAATTGCAATGCCACAGAAAAATAGCAAAGTCCAAGTGGCCAGTGCCACCATGATCGGCACAGCCATTGAATATTTTGATAATTATATTTATGCCATTGCTGCGGTATTAATTTTTAATCAGCAATTCTTTTCTAGTAGCGATCCTATGTCCAATCAACTAGCGGCACTTTCTACCCTCGCCCTAACTTTTGTCGCTCGCCCTTTAGGGGCTGTGATTTTCGGGCATTTTGGCGATCGCATTGGACGCAAAAAAACCTTTATGATGTCCTTGCTCTTAATGGGCGGTGCAACGGTTTGCATTGGTTTATTGCCCACTTATCAAAGCATCGGTATTTGGGCAACGCTATTGTTATGCCTATGTCGCATAGGGCAAGGCATTGGGCTTGGGGGCGAATGGGGAGGAGCAGCATTAGTCGCCATTGAAAATGCCCCAGCTCAACAACGCGGTTGGTACGGCATTTTCCCCCAACTTGGTGCCCCTATTGGCTTATTGCTTGCAAATGCCGCCTTTTTACTCATCAGCTACACCCTAGGTGAGCAAGCCCTACTAGAATGGGCGTGGCGTTTACCTTTCCTGTTTTCTGTGGTATTGATTGGCATCGGCATTTATGTACGACTAAAATTAGTGGAAACCCCAGTGTTTCTCTCAGCATTAGAACAACATAAACCCGTAAAACTTCCAATATGGCAAGTACTTACCTGTCATTATAAACCACTGATTTTAGGACTATTAATTTGCGTGGCAGGCTATGTGTTATTCTATATTATGATCGCTTTTAGCCAAATTTATGCCAAATCCCCTGCCACCTTATCGCCAGCAGGCTATCCTATGGGATTAGGTATTTCCCCACAAATCTTTACCACATTATTAATGTGTAGCGCCATTGCACTGGCAGGCTCAATACTATTATCAGGCATTGCCATTGATAAATTTGGACGCCGTAGTTGGTTAATCTGGACAACCCTTGGTGTCGCCCTCTTTGGGTTAGTTTTACCGCTTTTCCTCAACAACGGCACAACCACAAGTTTATTTTACTTTTTAATGATTGGCATGGCACTTATCGGTATGGGATACGGACCTCTTGCCAGTTTCTTACCTGAATTATTCCCCACCTCTGCACGTTATTCAGGGGCTTCATTAGCTTATAACGGAGCAGGTATTCTCGGAGCAAGCGTAGCAACCTTAGTCACCTTACCACTAAATGCCCATTATGGTTTAATGGCAGTAGGTATTTATTTAACCCTTAATGCCTTATTAAGTTTGTTTGCCTTATATTGGGTTAAGGAAACAAAGGGGGTAAACTTATAAGAATAAGTATTCTACTGCTCATGTCTTACCACTATTTTGGAACGCATTTGGTATGTCGTCTTGCTTATATTAAACTAGAAAAACTATAATAAAAAGTACAATATAGAATTGCCACACTTTTTATTTTTGTTCTAATAATTGAATAATTTTTTGTAAGGATTCAATTTCTTTTTGTTTTTGCACTAAAAGCTCATCTTTATGAACAATAAGCAATTTTAATTTTTCATTTTCAAAGGCAAGCGAGTCATTAGTATTATGATAATTAGTATAAATATAGTCACTATTTTCATTCATACAAAAAACAACGCCTTTTTGGGAATCAATTAAATCTACCACATCAATATTAAAAATTTGAGCAATTTGTACCAATTTATCATAATGTAATTTGGTTTCTCCCCTCTCTAATTTTGCATAACCACTTAATGACATATTCATACGATTTGCCATTTCTTCTTGTGAGAGATGATGTAGCTCTCGAAACATTCTGATTTTTTCTTTTAATCCCATTTTTACCCTCACAATTTGAGCAATGTTAATGATGAAATCGGTATGTTATACGCCTTATTTGATACTGGTTGACTTATTTAGATAAATTTACAATACCAACACCTTTAAACTTAGGTATCCGATTATTCTACACATTTAACTAATTTTATAAAGAGGTGTTATTATGAAAAAATTATTTGTTATCGCAGCATTAGCAGCATTACCTTTAACTGTAAGTGCTAAAGGTTTTTATGTACAAGGGGATTTAGGTGTATCTAATTTACATATTGTTGATACAGAAGATAACGATCTTCCAAATAAAGCAGTGTTTACTCAACGTATCAGCGTAGGTTACGACTTTGAGCGTTTCCGTATTGCAGTGGATTATACTAATTTTGGTAAAGCTAAATTTGATGATTATGGGGCAAGTTTTAAAATTCAATCTTTTGGTGTTAGTGGTTTCTACGATTTCCGTAATAGCTCCAGATTTACTCCTTATGTTGGTGCAAGAGTTGGATATTCTATCGCCAAAATAACCGACTATGATCTCTATTTCCCTGAAACAGAACGTAAAACCAGTAATAGCATAGGTGTATTAGGCGGTGTACAATTCTCTATTACTGATAATTTTGCATTAAACTTAGGTCTAGAATATAATCGTTTAGCCTCTGATTTTGGACAATTCGGTGGGCAAGTGGGGTTACGTTATAGCTTCTAACAATACATATAAAAGTCTGCTTAATGCAGACTTTTTCAAGGATTAATATGAAAAAATATTTTGCAATTTTATTTATTAGCTTATCTTTATTATTGACTGGCTGTGCTAAAACAACAATGGATAGTGCCGAAAACGATGCGGTCGCTAAACAATTTATCACTCCACCAAAAGGAATGACTGGTATCTATATCTACCGTGATTCTTATTTTGGCTCAGCATTAAAAAAGAATTTATATATTGATGATAATTTCATTGGTGAGTCTGCTCCTAAAGTTTATTTTTATAAACAAGTTAAAGCAGGCCCACATAAAATTTCTACCGAATCGGAATTTAGCAACAATGATTTAAATATCAATACTGAACCAGGTAAAAATTATTTTATTCGTCAATATATAAAAATGGGCGTTTTTGTTGGTGGTGCTAATTTAGAGCAAGTTTCTGAAGAAAAAGGGAAAAAAGCAATTCTCCAATTACGAAGAGCTTTAGCTAAATAGGCTGGTTAAAGACCTCTTTAAGCATTATTAAAATGAGGTCTTTGTTTTTTCTTTTTTGTAAATCTCATTTTTATCGTTAAGCCTTTCGCTATTTATTGGAGTAATGGACAAAATAGTTGCTAATAATAATTTCCTCAAATTGTTAGCAACCATTTTGTCCATTACACCGCGTTGTCTTATATCAAAATTTAAACGACTATATTTTAACCAAGTGCGGTAAGTTTTTGTTTAGTTTTTAATGGAAACAAAAATGCTAATCCCCACGAAAAGGATTAGCATAACTAACATTGATGAAATGGAAACTAAATATCTAAAAATTCCATAATACTTTGGGCGGCATCGCGTCCTTCTGCAATGGCGGTTACTACCAGATCAGAGCCACGAGTAATGTCGCCACCGGCAAAGATTTTTGGGTTGGCGGTTTGTTGTTTTAAGCCTGTTTTTGCTTCAATTCTGCCTCGTTGATCGGTGGTAACCCCCACTTTACTCAGCCAAGGCATACTATGTGGTGCAAAACCAAAAGCAACAATAATAGCATCACAAGGGATAATTTCTTCGCTGCCAGCAATAGGTTCAGCTCGGCGGCGTCCTTGTTGATCAGGCTCGCCCAGTTGAGTGCGGACGATTTTAATGCCTGTTACTTTGCCTTGTTTATCCACTTCCACTGCAACAGGATCGGCTTCAATTTCAACAGGTTGGGCATTGAATTGGAATTTTACCCCTTCCTCTTGTGCATTAGTGTATTCTTTTTTGGAGCCTGGCATATTAGCGGCATCACGACGATAAACACAGGTTACCGCTTTCGCTCGTTGGCGAACAGAGGTGCGAACACAATCCATTGCGGTATCGCCACCGCCCAACACAACCACGCGTTTATCCTGCATACTCACATAATCAGGGGCTGGTAAATTTAATAGATGTTGGGTATTGCCGATTAAAAATGGTAAAGCTGAATATACCCCTTGAGCTTGTTCGTTAGGGATATTCGCCTTGATCCCTTGATAAGTCCCAACCGCGAGAAATACGGCGTCATATTGTTCCACAATGTCAGCTAATTCAATATCCTTGCCGATTTCTACACCAAGTTTAAATTGGATACCCATTTCGCTAAACAATTCTCGGCGGCGTTGCATCACTTGCTTTTCTAATTTAAAGGCAGGGATACCAAAGGTCAGCAATCCGCCAATTTCTTGTTGGCGTTCGTAAACGGTAACCTCTACCCCATTGCGAATTAATACATCAGCACAACCTAGTCCAGCTGGACCTGCTCCGATAATCGCCACTTTTTTACCGCTTGCCTCTACCGCTGGAACGCTAGGCTTCCAGCCCATAGCGAAGGCTTTTTCGGTAATATATTTTTCTACGTTGCCAATGGTTACTGCACCAAATTCTGCGTTTAGGGTGCAGTCCCCCTCACAAAGGCGATCTTGTGGACAAACTCGTCCACACACTTCTGGCAGGCTATTGGTGCTATGAGCTAATTCGGCGGCTTCAATAATACGTCCTTCATTAGCCAGCCTTAACCAGTTAGGAATGTTGTTGTGTAACGGACATTTATTTTGGCAATAAGGGTTACCACAAGCTAAACAGCGATCCGCTTGAGATTTGGCTTGGCTATCGCTAAAGGCTTGATAGATTTCAATAAATTCTATTTTGCGTGCATTTAATGGGATTTTTGGTGGATCTACTCGAGGTAAATCAATAAATTGGTAAACATTCTCACTCATAATACTTTCCTTAGAAATCCTTTGATATTTAACTTAGTTAAGGTTATTGCGTAACCACGCGTAATTCTTCAATGCTACGGCGTTTATGACCGAGTAAGGCATTGACATCATTGGCTTTTGGTTTGACCAAAATAAAGCGGTCAATAAAGTTTTCCCAATCTGTGAGGATACGTTCGCCAATGGCACTATGGGTTAGCTCCACATGGCGTGAAATTAAACCGCGTAGATGTTCTTGGTGCATTGGTAATTCCCTTAGGGATAAACCTTCTACCAATTCAGGATTAATGCGTTGTGGGAAGTTGCCGTCTTCATTGAGGACATAGGCAAATCCACCTGTCATACCTGCACCAAAATTGATACCTGTTTTGCCTAAAATGGTCACGACACCGCCCGTCATATATTCACAGCCATTGTCGCCAATGCCCTCTACTACGGCACTTGCCCCTGAATTACGCACCGCAAAGCGTTCTCCTGCTCGCCCAGAAGCAAATAATTCGCCCTGCGTTGCGCCATATAAACAGGTGTTACCAATAATGGCAGCTTGTTCAGCTTTGAAAGCTACACCGTTATGCGGTTTGATCACAATGCGACCACCGCCCATACCTTTGCCCACATAATCGTTAGCATCGCCTGTGAGGGTAAGGTTCACGCCGCCAGCTAACCAGACACCAAAACTTTGCCCTGCTGTTCCCACTAAGTTAATATCAAAAACTTGAGTGCTGTTTCCTTTATTACCGTATTCTTTGGCAATCATACCTGATAAGGTTGCCCCTACCGAACGATCAAGGTTACTAATATCAAAATTCACTCGGATACTTTCGCCTTTGTTAAACGCCTCTTGTACTTCATTCACAATGGCTTTGTTTAACAAGCCTTGATCAAAAGGTGGATTGCTTTCTTGACAAAAACGTGCACTGCCGTCAGGCACTTTTGGCGAATACAATAATTTAGTTAAGTCTAACCCACGTTGTTTGGCGGTTTTTCCCTCAATAATTTCTAATAAGTCAGTACGTCCAATTAAATCAGTGAGCTTTTCTACCCCTAATTGTGCTAATAATTCACGCACATCTTGAGCGATAAATTTGAAATAATTCATCGCTTTTTCTACTGTACCATGGTAATGGTTATTGCGTAGGGTATCGTCTTGGGTGGCGATACCTGTGGCACAGTTATTTAAATGGCAAATACGCAGATAACGGCAACCTAATGCCACCATTGGACCTGTGCCAAAACCAAAACTTTCTGCCCCTAAAATGGCAGCTTTAATAATATCCAAACCTGTTTTTAAGCCACCGTCAACTTGTAAACGGACTTTATGGCGAAGATTATTTTCCACTAAGGCTTGTTGTGCCTCAGCCAATCCTAATTCCCAAGGTGAACCCGCATATTTAACGCTGGATAATGGGCTTGCCCCTGTACCGCCGTCATAACCTGCAATGGTAATTAAATCCGCATAGGCTTTGGCGACCCCTGTGGCAATGGTTCCTACCCCCGGCAAGGAAACTAATTTTACTGAGATTAACGCAGTTGGATTAATCTGTTTGAGATCAAAAATAAGCTGTGCCAAATCCTCAATAGAATAAATATCATGATGAGGTGGTGGCGAAATTAAGGTTGAGCCAGGTACAGCATAGCGTAATTGTGCGATATAAGGGGTAACTTTATCGCCAGGTAATTGTCCGCCCTCGCCGGGTTTTGCCCCTTGTGCCACTTTAATTTGAATCACATCCGCACTCATTAAATACGCCGCCGTAACCCCAAAACGTCCTGAGGCAACTTGTTTAATACGAGACACTTTTTCGGTGCCGTAACGTTTAGGATCTTCGCCGCCCTCACCTGAGTTAGAAAAACCACCTAAACGGTTCATCGCCGTAGCCAAAGCCTCGTGTGCTTCTGGACTTAATGCTCCAATGGACATTGCCGCACTATCAAAGCGTTTATACAGATTTTCCGCAGGCTCTACTTGCTCCAAAGCAATGGCTTGGCAATCCTCAGTTTTCAAGCGTAACATATCACGAAGAGTAGTAATCGGACGTTGATTAACGGCATCACGATATAATTTGTATTTTTCGTAATCGCCCGTATTCACCGCCGCTTGAATGGTATTTACTACCTCTGGATTATAGGCGTGATATTCTCCTTGTGGTTTAAATTTCAAATAACCACCAGCGTCAAGCCCTTGGCTAGCTCGCCATGCACGTTGGCGAGTTTGGCTAATTTGTTGATGTAAATCAGCAAAATTTGCTCCCTCGATCCGACTGCTGATCTTTGGAAAACATAATTGGGTAATTTCCTTACTCATTCCCACGAGTTCAAACAAATGAGCGCAACGGTAGGAAGAAATGGTAGAAATCCCCATTTTAGACATAATTTTGTATAGCCCTTTGTTGATACCATTGCGGAAATTCGCCAACACCTCTCGTAACGGCTTATTAATCGCACCCTTTTGCACCATATGTGCTAAACTTTCATAGGCTAAATAAGGATATACCGCCGTTGCACCTAAACCAATTAATACGGCAAAATGATGAGGATTGCGAGCCTCAGCGGTTTCCACAATAATATTGGCATCACAACGTAAATTAGCACTGACTAAGCGTTGTTGAATTGCGCCCACAAATAACGCAGACGGAATTGGCTGGCGCTCTTTGCTAATTTGACGATCAGAAATAATCAATAAAACAGCGCCATTTTTGACCGCACTTTCTGCTTGATCACAAAGCTGTACTAGGGCAGATTGTAAATCTTGCTCCGCCGAATAAGTGGCATCTAAGCGTTCGGCTTTATAATGTTGTTGCGGTAAGTTGAGTAGCTGTTGTAAATCAGAATAAAGTAAAATCGGCGATTTAAAATTCACCCGATGCGACATTCCCTCCGCCTCAAAGAACACACACATTTCTCGCCCAATACTGGTGTTAAGGCTCATTACATGGGCTTCACGCAATGGGTCAATGGGCGGATTGGTAACTTGGGCAAAATATTGACGGAAATAATCAAAAATCACTCGAGGGCGTTCGCTCAATACCGCAAATGGCGTATCATCACCCATTGAGCCAACAGCCTCTTGTCCGTTTTCGCCAAGTACACGAATAATGCCCTCTAATTCTTCGCTATCATATAAAAATTGCTTTTGATAAATCTTGAGCTGTTTACTATCAAGGCTAGCTTTGCCAATATCCTGTTCAGCAATTTGCTCAAACGGCATTAAACTTTTTACATTTTTATTAAGCCATTGGCGATAAGGGTGGCGATTTTTCACTTCTTCATCAATTTGATCAGAATGGAGCAGTTGCCCTTTACGGGTATCAATCACCAATAATTGCCCCGGTCCTACCCGCCCTTTTTCCACCACTTCATCAGGGGCATAATCCCAAATTCCCACTTCAGAGGCAATGGTAATTAAACGATCTTGGGTAATCACATAACGAGCAGGACGTAAACCGTTACGATCCAGATTACAAGCGGCATAACGTCCATCGGATAAGACGATCCCAGCTGGGCCGTCCCAAGGCTCCATATGCATTGAGTTGAAATCATAAAACGCCCGCAAATCATCGCTCATATCAGGATTATGCTGCCAAGCTGGCGGCACCAATAAACGCATGGCACGAAATAAATCCATACCGCCACAGACAAATAATTCCAACATATTATCCAAGGAAGCTGAATCCGAACCACTTTCATCAACAAAAGGGGCGGCGGTTTGTAAATCAGGGATTAACGGCGTACGGTATTTATAAGCCCTTGCTCTTGCCCAAGCTCGGTTGCCCGAAATAGTATTAATTTCCCCATTATGAGCAAGATAACGGAAAGGTTGTGCCAATCGCCAACGTGGTTGAGTATTGGTAGAAAAACGTTGGTGGAATAAACAAATGGCAGATTGCATACGCAAATCCGCTAAATCCAAATAGAATTTAGGCAGATCCTTTGGCATACACAAACCCTTATAAATAATGGTTTGGTTAGAAAAACTACAAATATAAAAATCAGGATCGCTAATGCGTTTCTCAATACGACGGCGAGCAATAAATAAACGGCGTTGTAAATCCTGCACACGCCAACCGCTCGGTGCATTAATAAATACTTGCTTAATCAAAGGCATATCTGCCAACGCAATCGCCCCTAATACCGAAGGATTGGTAGGCACATCACGCCAAGCGGCAATGCCTAAGGTTTCATTGGTTAATTCTTCATTGATAATGGCAATATAGGCTTGGGCTTTTTGTTCATCTTGTGGCAAAAATATTTGCCCAACGCCAAAGATTTTAGCTAAAGAAAATTGATTTTCTTGTGCAATGGTACGGAAAAAACTTTCGGGTAATTGCAAGGATAAGCCACAGCCATCGCCTGTTTTACCATCGGACAAAATTGCCCCACGGTGTTGCATTCTGGATAAACCTAAAATGGCATTACGCACAACCTTATGGCTTTGTACCCCATCAATATTGGCGATTAAACCAAATCCGCAGTTTTCTCGTGTCAGAGAAGGATCATATAACATCTGCATAGTTTAACTTCCTGTAAAAAGTAAAAGTCGTTGGTTTTATTGATTTGTTGTGTTCTGGTAGTTATACCTACCTTAGGGAGAGAGAGAAAAGTGCGGTCAAAATAGAGAGAGTTTTTTGACCACACCATATAGTCATATTAATTTGATAACTATGCTTTAATTATTTTCCACTATCCCCATAGTTACCCAATACTCTCGCACTTGGATCATCAACATTACAGCCTTCCCATTCTTTATTCGGCATCCAAAAGTCTTTAATCCAATGAGATTGTCCTGGGTAGAATTGCTCAAAAATATCACGATAGAGTAAAGATTCTTTGGTAAATGGCGTACCATGCGGATATTTTTGTTTCGCTTGTGCTAAATCTTGATCTGAATATTTGCTTTCCGCATAAGCCTTAAGATGATCCACCATAGAATGTCCCACCGCATCGCTAAATGCCGCTTTCTCACGATAAAGAATACTATCAGGCAAATAATCCAAGCCCTCAAAAGCACGGCGTAATAAATATTTTCCCTTGTTATATACGTTCATTTTACGTTCTGGATTAATGCTCATCGCATAATCCACAAAATCAGTATCACTAAACGGCACACGAGCCTCTAAAGAGTTTGCCGCTAAACAACGGTCAGCACGCAACACATCATACATATAAAGCTCACGAATACGTTTTTGTGCTTCTTGCTGGAATGCCATCGCACTTGGGGCAAAATCTGTGTATTTATAACCAAAAATTTCATCGCTCACTTCCCCCGTAAGCAATACTTTCAGATCGGTATTTTCACGAATATATTTACACACCAAATACATACCCATACTGGCACGAATCGTGGTAATATCCCAAGTTTCCAAATGCCAAATGACTTTTTCTAGGCTTGATAACACCTCATCTTTAGTCATAATCACTTCGGTATGTTCCGTCCCCAAATAATCCGCTACTTCCTTCGCATATTTCAAATCAATAGGATCGGTATCCATACCCACCGCAAAGGTTTTAATCGGCTTATCAGAATGACGTTGAGCAATGGCACAAACTAAAGATGAATCCAAACCGCCACTGAGTAAAAAACCTAATGGCGCATCAGAATTTAAACGTTTTAGCACCGCTGCCTCTAATTTCTCACGCAAGTTAATGGCAATCGTATCCACATCTTGTTCCACAATACGTTTCGGATCCGCCAAATCGTTATAACACACAAATTGCCCTTGAGCATAATAATGTCCCGGTGGGAAAGGCTGCACATCACGACAAAACGGCACTAAACCTTTCGCCTCAGAAGCAAAAGCAATACCACCAGTTTGCTTATCATAACCATAAAACATTGGACGAATCCCCATAGGATCACGCCCCGCCATAATATCGCCGCTTTGGCTATCCCATAAAACAATAGCAAATTCCCCATCAAGCATTTTCATCATCATCTCAATGCCTAAACGCTGATACAAAGGGATCAAAACCTCACAATCGCTACCAGAGTGAAATTGATAGCCACTGGCTAACATAGTTTTTAACTGTGGATAATTATAAATCTCGCCATTACATAACAAACGAACACCTTCATGCTCAAAAGGCTGGTTACCATTGTTGCTTAAATCCATAATAGATAAACGATGAAAGCCCCAAATACCACTTTGATCCGACACTAAACGTTGATGATCCGGTCCACGATGAAACAATGCATCGTAACCACGCTTAAACTGTTCTGAGGTTTCGCTTGAAGACGAAAAAATAAATCCACACATAAATACATTTCCTTTATTATTTAATTCTTTTGCCAGCCTCTCGCTATGCTTTGGCTATATACCATAATAATAGCAAGGGAGCTTATTGTTTATTGGCTTACTTATCCACCTATCAGGAATCGCAAGCTATCTGGGTGAATAATTTAAACGAAAAATATTGAATTGCCAATAAAAATAAATTAAATTTAACAAAAAATCTAATTAAATTAGTTTTTATTTAATTATTTCTCGATTTATTGTGATTTTGTTTGATTTGTTTGGGTTGTTAATAAGATTTATTGAATATAGTCAATTAAAATAAGGTTATACCTATTTTGAATTGAAGTGCGGTGTTTTTTTGCGATTTTTTGTTGTCTAGAGGACTGAGAACGGAAAACATCACAATCGTTAAAATCCTATTGATGAAATATTAAACAACCCTGTTTTCTGTTATTATTCTCTGTATTCTGCACTTTCAAACAAAATGGTGTACCTATTCTCATATTCAACATTAGAACATATTTTGTTTTTTAATTAATATATCCTTGATCTATGCTCTAGACTATCTATTAGGCGATTTTTTACACAAAATGTGGTCTATTTTTCATTTATAAGCCTTCCTACTTTAAAATAATACGGCGTTAACACGCCTTGTCCTATCCGTTGTACTGTTTTTGGCATACAGCCCCATCTTATTTTAACTTGAAACGACTGTATTAAAGAATAACCCTCCTCTTTCAGATCTTCGCCAAAGCGGTTTACACCTCTTATACCGTCAAAGAGTAAAGGTTATTTTCTGAAATTTTGCATTATTTGAATAATCAGCTTTTTTTGTGGATCAGATAAATTTAGGAATAAACTAAGCAATTTCTTGTCTAAAGAGGATAAAAGTGATGTTGAGCTTTTTGAATCATCAATACCGTATTTTAACCATTGCTCCGATACATTAAGCCATTTAGATAAAGTAACTATCTTATTAGCAGAAGGCACTGACAAGCCGTTTAACCATTTATGTACGGCTTGTTGAGTAACGGGTTCTTCAGGGTGGCGTAAATTAAACCTTGTTGCTATATCACTGGTTTTTAAATGAGCTAAGTTTGCCATTTTCAGTGCTAATCGCAATCTGACCCCAAAATCTTCTTTTTCAGGACTAATATTCATAGTGGGCATTATGCTTGCATTTAAGATGAAAATGTAAACTTTATGGTTTTTATAAACCAAATGGTTTTCAATAGTTTTTTTACGGTAGAATATTTGCTTATGTAAAGCTAATGAATGATAAAGTCAGGTAAATGAAAAAATCAGTTATCACTCTCAGTATAATTTTTTTAGTAACAGCTTGTAGTTCTAACACTGAACTTGCATTCCAATATTATAAAGAGAAAAACTATCCTAAGGCTTTTAACTATTATGTTAAAGCAGCTGAAACAGAGCCTAATTCTCATAATCACATTAATTTGGGCTACTTTTATCAAAATGGATTAGGTACTGAGAAAAATATTGAATTAGCAGAATATTGGTATAAACAAGCAATACGAAAATATAATGCCAATCTCGCTAGAATAAATTTAGGTTGGCTCTATATTCAAGATAAATCGCCACGTGACTGCTCAACAGGATTAAATTATCTATTTAACTCTATTAATCCAAATACGCAATATATTTTAGATGATTTAAAAGATTATTTTGGCTTTAATGGTTTCTACCCTTTAAAACCTACAAATCTGCCTTTTGGTAATATGACACAAGGAGAACAACTTGCTTATGCTGGTATTTTAATGGGAAAAGTGGGGTTAGGATCTTTTCAAGATATTCAATATCTCACTAGTCAATATGCTACTCAGAACCATGCTAATGCCATAGAAAATCAATATATAGAACAGCAGAATCAAAAAATTTATCAACATTTATTAACCCAATGTCAAAATAAAGTTTGGTAATTTCAAGGAGATATTATGGCTATTTATATTGTTACCAGTATTTTAATATCATTTTTTCTACATAAATATTTGTTTGTTGGAATAACCTCAGGCTGGATTGCTTATGGTATTGCTAATCTGTTTATTCCTGAATGGGCTGCAGCCATTGGAATAATAATAGGAATTATAGCTTCAATTCCACCACATTCATCTAATAATTAAATATCCACTTAAATAAGGAATAAATATGAAAATCGGAAGAATGAGACGTTTAGATTATGGTCTTTGGTATATTGGGTTATTTGTTTTTGATTTATTTCTATGGGTATTTTTTACAGCATTAGAAAAGTATATTGATAATTCACTTTATGAACTTGATTTATTTCAATCATTCATTATTTTTGGCTGGAGCATCATTATTTTGATTATTTATACATTAATGAGATTTTATTTTATTATTGCCAGATTTCATGATCTTGGTAAAAGTGGTTATTACAGCCTATGGACAATTATTCCCATTGCTGGTTGTATTATTAGTTTTATTCTCCTTTTTCTTAAAGGAGAAGTTGGTGATAATCAATATGGCAAAGATCCAAAGTCAAAGTAGAGAAAATTGTTAATAAATAACTACTTTCACTTATACTAATTTAAATAAGGAATAATATATGAAAATCGGAAGAATGAGACGCTTAGATTATGGTATTTACTATATTAGTTCATGTTTTTTTAGTTCTATGATATGGATTTTTTTATTAAGTTTAATAAGAAATATTGATTATTTATATTATGAATATTATGCTTGTCAATTACTTATTATTTTTATAACTGCTATAATTCTTCTCATTTTTTATACTGTACCTAGATTTTATTGTATTATTGCTCGCCTACATGATCTTGGTAAAAGTGGTTATTATAGCCTATGGACACTCCTTCCCTTTGTTAGCTTTATTCTTATTTTTCTTAAAGGGGAAGATAGGGATAATCAATATGGCGAAGATCCAAAATCAAAAGGAAAGAAATTGTTAATGAATAATCTATATGACACCAATTTAGATGAAAAACAATAAAAAAACATTATAGATTACTAATATAAAGAGGTATTTAATGAAAAAAGTAAAATTCTATTAATTAATATTATAAAACGCTTTAATTTCTTAATATTTATTCTTATCAGCTTTTTGGGACTAATCAGTTTACCCATTCAAGCAAATGATATAAAACAGCTACAACAACAAGCTAATCAATGAGATCTAAATGCCCAAACTAATTTGGGGCTAATATATGCTAATGGACAAGGAGTAAGACAAGATTATTTTAAAGCCGTAGAATGGTATAATAAAGCGGCTGAACAAGGTCATGCCACAGCACAAAATAATTTAGGTATCATGTATCAATATGGAAAGGGAGTTCGCCAAAACCTTTCTGAAGCAAAAGAATGGTTTGGTAAAGCTTGTGATAATGGTTTACAACAAGGTTGTGATTTGTATAGAGAATTGAATTATTGATAACCATTAATTAGGGCTAAAATAGATTAGCCCTAAAACAAACATTATCTCAAGCATTATGAAAAAGATTTTTCTTTAATACTTTAATTAATCTTAACTTTTATTACATTAAAGAATGACTATTCCCTTTCGGATCTTCGCCAAAGCGGTTTGTTCCTCTTGTGCCGTCAAAGAGCATAAAGACAAATAAGACGATTGCACCGATAATAGGAATAAAAGCAATTAAAATCCACCAGCCTGAACGATCGGTGTCGTGTAACCGTCTTACGGTTACAGCAATACTTGGTAATAATACAGCTAATACATATAAACCACCTAAAAATCCAACACCAAGCTCAGGATTATAAGTCCCCGTCATACCATCAACAATACTTAAAATAAAAGAAATGATCAGATTAAATAAGCAAAAAAACCAATATTCCTTGCGTCTTGCTCGCCCTGTAAATGTAGCATATTGTTTTAATACACTGATATACCAATTCATAATGTCCTCCATTTTGCAGTTAAGATAAGTTATTTATAGCACAAATTAGCATAAAGAGAATGAATTTTTACTTTCTTTTCTAACAGATAATGCGATAATTTAGGCTAATTTTGGGTATAAAGAGGAATTCAATTATGGCAATTTTAGTCACAGGCGGTGCGGGTTATATTGGCTCTCATACACTCGTTGAATTATTAAACGCAGGCAAACAGGTGGTAGTATTAGATAATTTGGTTAATTCGTCAGCGAAATCTTTAGAGCGTGTTGAGCAAATTACGGGCAAATCTGTCAATTTTTATCAAGGCGATGTGTTAGATCGTGAGTTATTACAACAAATTTTCCAACAACATTCTATTGATTCGGTAATTCATTTTGCAGGGTTAAAAGCGGTTGGTGAATCGGTGCAGAAGCCGATTGAATATTATATGAACAATGTAACAGGCTCGTTAGTCCTGATTGATGAAATGCGTAAAGCGGGTGTGTGGAATTTTGTGTTTAGTTCTTCCGCAACCGTATATGGCGATCCTGAGATTATTCCAATTACAGAAGATTGCTCTGTGGGGGGAACAACCAACCCTTATGGTACCTCAAAATTTATGGTGGAAAAAACCTTGATTGATGTTGCCAAAGCTATTCCACAATTTAGCTTAACTATCTTGCGTTATTTTAATCCCGTGGGCGCGCATTCAAGCGGTTTAATTGGCGAAGATCCTAATGGTATTCCCAATAATTTATTGCCTTATATTAGCCAAGTTGCTATTGGTAAACTTCCGAAACTGTCTATTTTTGGCAATGATTATGATACTGCAGACGGCACAGGCGTGCGTGATTATATTCATGTGGTAGATTTAGCTATTGGTCATCTTAAAGCCCTTGAGCGTCATTATAATGATGCAGGTTTACACATTTATAATCTCGGTACAGGGCAAGGTTATTCGGTATTAGATATGGTAAACGCCTTTGAGCAAGCCAATCAAATCCAAATTCCTTACCAATTCGCCCCTCGCCGAGCAGGCGATATTGCCACTTGTTACTCTGATCCTACCTTAGCTAAACAGCAATTAGGCTGGGTTGCCGAACGAGATTTAACCACCATGATGAAAGACACTTGGCATTGGCAAAAAAATAATCCACAAGGTTATAAAGACGAATAATGATATCCCGTTCACCTTCCCTCATTAGCCAGATCTTTAGCCGTAATATGCTTATTTGTGTATTTACTGGCTTTAGTTCTGGTTTACCCCTTTATATTTTAGTTTCCTTAATTCCTGTTTGGCTACGCAGCCAACAAATTGCTCTAGAAACCATTGGCTTACTTACCTTAACGAGCTTGCCCTATACTTGGAAATTCTTATGGTCACCATTTCTTGATCGTTTTAGTTTACCCCTTGGGCGGCGGCGTGGTTGGATATTGCTTTCCCAACTGGGCTTAATTATATCGCTTGCCAGTTTCGGATTATTGCAACCAACACAAACGGAGCATTTAACCTTAGTGGCTATACTTGCTACCTTAACCGCATTTTTATCCGCAACGCAAGATATTGTACTTGATGCTTATCGGCGAGAAATTTTAACCGATAATGAATTAGGGCTAGGTAATTCAATCCACGTTAATGCCTATCGTATCTCTGGGCTGATTCCCGGTTCTTTATCCTTGATTTTATCCGATCATTTGCCTTGGCATACAGTGTTTATCATTACCGCATTGTTTATGCTACCTGGTATTTTTATGACCTTATGCCTTGCTAAAGAACCTCAAGTGGCTTTGCGTCCTAACCGTACCTTACGCGAAACCGTACTTGAACCCTTTCAAGAGTTTTTTAGTCGCAAAGGAATTATGCCTGCATTGGGTATTCTCGCCTTTATTTTTCTGTATAAATTAGGCGATAGTATGGCAACTGCATTGATTTCGCCATTTTATTTAGATATGGGCTTTAGCAAGACCGATATTGGCATTGTGGTAAAAAATGCCTCACTATGGCCCATGATTTTAGCAGGGATTTTAGGGGGCATTATTATGCTCAAAATTGGCATTAATAAAGCCCTATGGTTATTTGGTTTAGTGCAAATTGTTACAATCTTAGGTTTTGCTTGGCTGGCAAGCCATGGACGTTTTGAGCAAATCAATAGCTATGCCCTTATTTCTTTAACCCTTGTGGTGGCTGCGGAATATATTGGTATAGGATTAGGCACTGCCGCCTTTGTGGCATTTATGGCAAGAGAAACCAACCCTATTCATACCGCTACACAATTAGCGTTATTTACCAGTTTAGCGGCATTACCTCGCTCTCTATTTAATTCTCAAGCAGGGGTTTTAATTGATTATTTCGGCTATTATCATTATTTCTGGTTCTGCTTTTGGCTCGCTGTGCCGGGTATGCTCTGTTTAATTTGGGTTGCCCCTTGGCGAGAGAAGCAAAACAAACCCCAGCAAAATTAAGCTATAAGTGATTAAAGTGCGGTCAAATTTTAACAAGTTTTTAGAATATCTTGAGTTTTATTAGGAATATAGGTATTTTATAACGGTTTTTAAGACAATCAGGTAAATTACCTCGGTAATTTTCCACAAAATCCATAAAGCGATTTTAACAAAGAGGTTAATATGAAAATCATTTTATTAGGTGCACCCGGAGCAGGCAAAGGCACACAAGCACAATTTATTATGAATAAATTTAATATCCCACAAATTTCTACTGGGGATATGTTACGTGCCGCAATCAAATCAAGCTCAGAACTCGGACAACAAGCAAAAACCTTAATGGACGCAGGACAATTAGTGCCTGATGAACTTATTATTGCCTTAGTGAAAGAACGTGTTGCTCAAGCTGATTGTGCTGATGGCTTTTTATTAGACGGCTTCCCTCGCACCATTCCACAAGCAGATGCCCTAAAAAATACTGGCATCGCCATTGATTATGTGCTTGAGTTTGATGTGCCTGATGATGTCATTGTGGAACGAATGAGCGGTCGTCGCGTACACCAACCTTCTGGGCGTTCTTATCATATTATTTATAATCCACCAAAAGTGGAAGGGAAAGATGATATAACTGGTGAAGAACTCATTATTCGTGCCGATGATAAACCAGAAACTGTGTTAGACCGCTTAAAAGTTTATCACTCCACCACCAAACCACTAATTGATTATTATCAAGCAGAGGCAAAAGCAGGTCATACCCAATATTTTCGTTTAGATGGCACTCAAAAAGTAGAACAAGTCAGTGCAGAATTAGACAGCATCTTAACGAAATAATCTATCATTCTAAATAATGTACAAATTCGGTACGACTATAAAAGGGCAAATCGCCCTTTTATAGTCATCTTATTTTAAATTAAAACGACTATACTCTTATGCTTATTGAAACCCACCCTTTCCCACCTGTTTTACCCCCAAAGGCAACAGTAATGATGATGGGAACCTTTCCGCCCAAAGAAGAAAAACGTTGTATGGAATTCCATTACCCGAATTTTCAAAATGATATGTGGCGAATTTATGGATTAGTGTTTTTTAATGATCCTCATTATTTTCAAGTCAATAATGAAAAACGCTTTGATCCTAATAAAATTAAAGATTTTTTCTATCAAAAAGGCATCGCAACCTGCCCAACCGTAATGAAAGCTATTCGTGAACAAGATAATGCCTCAGACAAATTTCTCAAAATTGTTGAACCTGTAAACTTAACGCATATCCTTGAACAACTTCCTGATTGCCAATGGATTTTTACCACTGGCGGTAAAGCCACAGAAATTCTTCTCAGCTTATTACCTGAAAAAATTAAAGCCCCTAAAACCAATCAATATATTGATTTCCCCTTTCAACATCGCTCATTAAAACTCTACCGCCTACCCTCTACCTCAAGAGCCTATCCACTGAGTTTAGAGAAAAAAGCTCAAGCCTATAAAACTTTTTTTGAGCTAGCAGGGGTTTTATAGTTGTTCCTCTTTAAAAGAAATAAAAAATAGATAGCTAATTAATCATTAGCTATCTATTTAAAACTTATTCAACCTACCTTTTATCATCGTTTCTCGTTAAATAAGACAAAAATAAGAAATAACAATGCAAAAATAATCTCAAAACTTACCGCTCTTTAGTTTTTTACTATTTAAAAACTAACAAAAATGTCTTGAATTACATTTTTCAACAAACATAGAAATCAAATTGAAATTATTTTTATTTACAGTTAAAATCTTGCCGATTTTTTCCACAGCATAAATGTCAGCAAGAATAAAATAAGGAGAGGAAATTGTGTTTCAATTAAAACAAGTGTCATTTGTGATCCCGCAACGTACCTTGTTATATCCTCTTAATTTGAATTTTAGTGCTGGCAAGGTGTATGGCTTAATTGGGCATAATGGTTCAGGGAAATCTACCTTAATTAAATTAATGGCTCGTCAACAAAAAATCAGTGGTGGGCAGATTTTGCTTAATAAACAGGATATTTCCTCTTGGGGAAGTCGTGATTTTGCGAAACAAGTGGCTTATTTACCGCAACATTTACCTACTTCAACACAATTAACGGCGCGTGAATTGATTGCTATGGGACGTTATGCGTGGAATGGTTTATTAGGGCGTCAAACTGAAACGGATCAGCAGGCGATTGAACGGGCAATGCAACTGACCCATACTTGTCAATTTGCTGAACAATTTATTGATACTCTATCAGGTGGCGAACGCTCTCGCATTTGGTTAGCCATGTTATTAGCTCAGCAAAGCCAATTTTTATTGCTTGATGAACCCTTAGCCCCTTTGGATATTGCTCATCAAGTGGAAGTTATGCAGTTAATTCGTCAATTAAGCCGAGAATTGGGCTTAGGAGTAGTGATTGTTATTCATGATATTAACCTTGCCAGCTATTTTTGCGATGAATTAATTGCCTTGCATAGTGGGCGTTTGTTAATGCAAGGTACGCCGCAACAAATGATTACTCAGCCTAATTTACAAGCGATTTATGGTATTCAACTTAATGTAATGCCTCACCCTAATACCACTTGTCCAGTGAGCTTTTACTAATGAAAAAAATTTTGTTTATTTTCACCGCACTTTACTGTTGCTTTTTCGCTGTTTTGGCACAGGCTCAAACGGGAACTGCTCGCTATGCAAGCCTTGATTGGACAGTGGCAGAAACTTTGTTAGCCCTAGGGGTTGAGCCTGTGGCGATTGGCGATGTTGAGGCGTATGAAAAATGGGTGGCAAAGCCTAGTTTACCGCCACAGATTATTGATTTAGGGCTTCGTCATCAACCTAATCTTGAACAAGTGGCTTGGTTAGCCAAGCAAGATAGCCAAAGACCGCTTATTTTTATTAATACCCCTTTTTATGCTATGGCAAGTGCAATGCTCAAGCCCTTTGCTCAAGTAGAAATGGTGGATTTTTATCAAGCGGGCAATGCTTGGCAAAATATTGTTACTGCCACTCAACAAGTAGCAAATTTAGTAGGGCGAGCGGATTATGCGGAGAAATTATTGGCAAATTTTGATAAACAGATTGCACAGTTATTGCCACAGGCTCAGCCTTTTATCTCACGTCCTATTGCTTTAGTGCAATTTATTGATACTCGCCACTTACGCATTTATGCGGAAAATAGTTTACTTGGCGCGGTGTTAAACCAGCTGGGTTTCCGCAATGCTTGGCAAGGGGAACATAACTTGTGGGGATTTGCCACCATTAATATTACCCAATTAAGCCAATTACCCCAAAATGTGCGACTGGTGGTAATTAAACCTTATCCTGCCAATGTGGTGCAAGCCCTTAGCCATAATAGTTTATGGCAACATTTAAAGCTCAATGAAAACACCTTAGTTTTGCCTGCCATTTGGACCTTTGGCGGTATTCCCTCGGCACAGCGTTTTGCCCAAACCTTGGTGCAGGCATTACAAACAGGAGGGGAACCTTGGTAAAAATAAACACAAAACCCACCGCACTTTTCTTTGTGGGCCTATGCTTATTATTTTTTGTGTTAGCGATAATGTTGTTAAGCCAGCAATTACCCGCTCACTTTAATCTAACGGATTTATTCCGTCAGTCCGCAGATCTTGAGGTATTGTTATTGCAAAACTATAGCCTACCTCGTATTGTTATGGCGTTATTAGCGGGCGGGACATTAGGTTTAGCAAGCCTTTTATTACAACAAATTATGGCAAATAATTTGGTATCCGATAGCACCATTGGGATCAGCAGTGGCGCTCAGTTTGCCTTATTTTTAGCCACCATTTTATTTCCTGCCAGTTTACATTATGGGGCAAGCCTAATCGCTTTAGGCGGTGCGGTGGTGAGTTTGTTATTAGTATTTTGTTTAGCTTGGCGTAAAACCATGTCGCCCTTATTGCTAATCTTGGCAGGCTTAGTGGTAAATTTATATTTTGGTGCGTTTTCATCACTGATGATGTTATTTTATCCCGAAGAATCGCGAGGCTTAGCATTATGGGGAGCAGGTTCATTGGTGCAAGAGTCTTGGCACGATAGTCAATGGCTTATTTGGCAAATTTGCCCAATGTTATTGATTATTGCCCTATTAATACGCCCACTCACTATTTTAAGTTTAAATGAAAGCAATGCCGTCAGCTTAGGTGTCCCTGTGGCTCGCTTGCGTTTTATTGGGATTGCAGTAGCAAGTTATTTGATCGCTTGTGTGGTCAGTGCGGTTGGTATGTTAGGTTTTATTGGTTTAGTCGCCACCACATTGGTGCGTCAATTAGGGGTGCGTAGCCTAAAATATCAGCTTATTTTGGCATTTTATTGTGGCGGATTATTACTGGCAATAACAGATTTATTGTTGCAATTATTGGCATTATGGCGAGGTATTCATTTACCCACAGGGGCAGTAACCGCGTTATTAGGTACACCTTTATTATTATGGTTAATGTTCCGCACCTTACCGAAAGCCACAGGATTGAATGAAACTGCCACCACAAAACAAATTAAATTTAGACCGCACTTTATAGGCATTGCCTTGTTGCTTTTGTTTGCAGTTATTTTTGTGGCGTTAAATTTTGGGCGTAGCGGACAGGGTTGGCATTGGCTAAATCAAGATAACTTACAAGATATTGTTATAGCATTACGCTATCCCCGTTTATTAATGGCATTAGCCGTAGGGATTTTATTAGCCACCGCAGGGGTCTTACTACAACGGCTTACCCTAAATCCTATGGCAAGCCCTGAATTACTGGGCATATCCTCAGGCACCAGTATGGGCATTTTGCTGTTGTTATTTTTCTTTTCTAGCCAAAGCCCCGTATTCTTTTGGTTAGCAGGGATTATCGGGGCATTACTGGCGTTATCCTTATTATTACTGATTAATCAAGCCAATGGTATGTTGCCAGAAAAAGTGCTACTCACAGGGATTTCCTTGTCAGCATTATTTGATACCTTACAACGATTAGCCATTGCCAGTGGCGATCCGAGAGCCATTTTATTACTTAACTGGACTTCAGGCTCAATTCAACCGGTAGAAAGCCACTTCGCTTGGGGCTTTTTATTGATTAGCTTGGCGTTATTTAGCATAAGTTTGTTATTTAGCCGTTGGTTAGAAATTTTAGGCTTACAAGCCCCTATGGCACAAGCCTTGGGCTTGAATTTACGCCAAGTGCGGTGGATTTTAATTTTATTTTCCGCTTTGCTTACAGCTATTGCCACCTTGATTATCGGCCCTCTGAGCTTTATTGGTTTATTAGTACCCCATTTAGCCCGTTTAGTGGTGGCGCGGGTTTATCAACAGCTTATTGTGGCTGCTTTATTGGGTGGCATTATTATGATTATGGCAGATTGGCTAGGACGTCAGCTACTTTTCCCTTATGAAATTCCTGCGGGATTGGTCGCCACCTTACTTGGCGGTAGCTATTTTTTAGTGATGATGCGTAAAGTGTAATATATAGCCGTTACATAGTGGTTTTAATTTAAAATAAGACAAGCTGAAACGGTTATATTTTATAGTCGTTTCAATTAAAAATGAGACAAGGCGGAACGCCGAAGACAGTACAAGTAGTACGGCGAGGCGTACCAACGCTGTATCATTTTAAAGTGGGACGACTATAAAATACGATAAAGCGAAAAAGTGTATTTTTTGCTTTGTGTAACCGCCCCTTGTGGGCTTAACCTAACTAGGAACTTAACAATGAAAAAATCCTTTGTTTATACTGGCTTAGCCAGTGCCATAGCTATGGCAATCAACCCAGCATTCGCAGAAGAAAATGCCTCACAAGCAGAATTGTTAGAGGCTATTGAAGTGGTAGGTACATTAAATAAACTTGATGTACAACCCTTTAATCAAGCAAAATCTGCCACAGTGATTAGCCAGCAAACCTTACAAGAGGAAGGCGTGGTAAAAGCTGATGAATTAGGACGTTATCAAGCAGGTTTTGTCAATCAAACCTATGGTTCAGATACCAATACAAACTGGTTTAATATTCGTGGTGTGGAAGCAAATCAATCCCTTGACGGTGCACCAATGTTAAAACAAGGTTTCTTCTCGCCACAAATTGATTTATTTGGGGTGGAAGCTGTAGAAGTGGTTAAAGGGGCAGACTCTATGACCTTTGGGGCAGCCCAAGCTGGCGGTTTAATTAACTATATTAGTAAACGCCCACATAAAGATCTTGTGGGGGGGGGTACGATCGTTAGTTATGTAGGTAACAAAAACCAACGTGGCATCGGATTGGACTATACGGGCGGATTAAATGCGGATAATAGCCTACGTTACCGTTTAGTGGGATCTTATGCACGTGCCGACGGCGAATGGAATGGCACTTGGTCAGAAAGCTATTATTTTGCTCCCTCTCTTAGCTGGGATATTTCCGATCGCACTCATTTAACCTTGCTTGCTAGCTATTTAAAAAATGTGGGTACACCAAGCTCAAATTTCTTACCACAAAGTGGCACTTTAGTACCAACTGCCTATGGCAAAATTTCTCGTCATGCCAACCTTGGCGATCCGACCCAAGATTATGATCGTAATCATGCCAAAAGTATTGGTTATGAATTTAGCCATGATTTTGGTGCAGGTTTAACCTTTAGCCAAAATTATCGCTATCAATATATTTCTAATCAACATCAAGGGGCTTATGCTTATCCCTCTCAATATGATGCAAACTGGAATCCCATTCCCTTTACCAGTAATTATGATTTAGCCCGAGGTGTTGTGTATAACAATGGGCGAGCAAAAAGCCATAGTATTGATAATCGTATTACTTGGCGATATAACAATGATTGGTTAGAAAATACCTTATTAGCAGGTTTTGATTACCGTCATCAGGATTTTAATTCTCTTTATACTTTATTTGGCTCAACAAGTAGCGTAAATGTATATAGTCCTTCGCTTTCTTATGGACAACCTTATAGTATTAATGCCCCTCGTGTACATATTAAATCCATTCAACAAGGTTATTATTTACAAAATAATGCACATTTATTTGATAGCCTTGGAGTAACCTTAGGTGTCCGCCACGATAGAGCAAGAAATAGTCAGTTAGGTACAGATCAAACTGTGAAGAAAAATCATACTTCTTATTCAGGTTCTATTATGTACTTTAATGATCTAGGCTTAAACCCTTATTATGCTTACAGTGAATCTTTTTATTTGCCGAATGGTTTAAGTGGTGATCAAACCTTATATAAACCTTACATCACTCGCCAACATGAAATTGGGGTAAAATATATGCCAAGTTGGTTAGAGGGGACTATTTCTTTAGCAGCTTTCCAAGCTCGTGATAAAGGAGCATTAATTATGTCAGCCAGTGGTGGTAATACCGTAAGTAGTGCTGATCCAATAGAAAGAAAAGGGATTGAATTAGAAATTAATGCCAATATTACCGATAAATTAAGTGCCTTATTGGCTTATACTTATTTGTATTCTATTGATGAAACTACTCGAGCAAAACAGCCTCTTATCCCTAAACATACCCTTGCGAGCCGTTTAGCTTATCAATTTACCCCTGATTTTAATGCAGGCATTGGCTTACGCTATATTGGTAATAGTGTAACCGCAACAGGATCATTATATTCAGGTGCTAAAGTACCGTCTGCTACCTTAGTGGATCTGTTTGCTAGCTATAATATTTCACCGCAATGGCAAGCTAGAGTAAATATTGATAACCTAGGCAATCGTAAATATCTCGCAGGCTGTGATTACTATTGTTATTACGGCGAGGGCATTAGTGGCGTTGCCAGCTTATCTTATAAATTCTAATTAAAACCTTTCTTGAGTTTAGCTCCGTTAAAAAATTGTATTTAGCGGAGCTTTGTTTTGGCTTATAGTCGTTTTAATGCAAAATCAGACAAGGCAGCACGCCGAAGACAGTACAAGTAGTACGGCGAGGCGTGCCAACACAGTATGATTTTGAAGTAAAACGACTATATTAGCTATCATAATGACACAAAATAGCTTATAATTCGTCGCTTTCATTTAACCAAATAAACATTATGTTTGAACTCAATCCAATCAAAAATAAAATCCTTGATATTCAGCAGCGTACTCAGTTGCTGAGGGGGTATCTTTGACCTTGATAGCAAAATTGAACGTTTAGAAGAGGTTAATGCGGAATTAGAACAACCCGAAGTGTGGAATGATCCTGACAAAGCCCAAGCCTTAGGTAAAGAACGTGTTAGCCTTGAAAATGTGGTTAATACTATTCGTCAACTTGAGCAAGGCGTAGAAGATATTGATGTCTTGCTTGAACTTGCCATTGAAGGCGAGGACGAACAAAGTTTTGCCGAAGCCTGTCAAGAAGTAGAACAGCTAGAACAAAATTTAGCCCAGCTTGAATTTCGTCGTATGTTTAGCGGACAGCACGATAGTGCAGATTGTTATGTGGATTTACAAGCAGGTTCTGGCGGTACGGAAGCGCAGGATTGGACAGAAATGTTGTTGCGAATGTATTTGCGTTGGGCGGAAAGTAAAGGCTTTAAAACAGAATTAATGGAAGTTTCTGACGGCGATGTAGCTGGCTTGAAATCCGCCACCATTCGGGTTTCAGGGGAATATGCTTTTGGTTGGTTACGCACTGAAACAGGTATTCATCGCTTAGTGCGAAAAAGCCCCTTTGATTCTAACAATCGCCGCCATACCTCTTTTGCTGCGGTGTTTGTTTATCCTGAGATTGATGAAGATATTGATATTGAAATTAATCCAGCAGATCTACGCATTGATGTTTATCGTGCTTCTGGTGCAGGCGGACAGCACGTCAATAAAACGGAAAGTGCGGTGCGTATTACCCATTTACCTAGTGGTATTGTGGTACAATGCCAAAATGATCGTTCTCAACATAAGAATAAAGATCAAGCGATGAAACAGCTTAAAGCTAAGTTGTATGAATTGGAATTGCAAAAACAAAATGCGGAAAAACAAGCCATGGAGGAAAGTAAATCTGATATTGGTTGGGGTAGCCAGATCCGTTCTTATGTGCTTGATGACTCAAGAATTAAGGATTTACGCACAGGGGTAGAAAACCGCAATACCCAAGCTGTACTTGACGGTGATTTAGACCGTTTTATTGAAGCGAGTTTAAAGGCGGGGTTGTAGTTTCGGAAGACAGAGGACAGAATACAGAGGACAGTTTTTTTGGGATACTCATTTTATAGCGCATCTATTATTCTGTCTTATGTTCTCTGATAAACAAAGAAAGTAAGTCGCCAACGGCGAAAACCGTTAGCCATAACGAAGAAATTAAAGTATAGTCGTTTCAATTTAAAATAAGACAAGGTGGCACGCCGAATACAGTACAAATAGTATGGCGAGACGTGCCAACACAGTATGAGTTTAAAGTGGAACGATTATAAATTACCAACAATAAAAACGGTTGATAACATAGAAAAAATAAACGAAAAACTCACCGCACTTTGTCATAAAAAAGTACAAATTTAAAAATTAAACATACAAAAAGGTAACAAAATGACAGACCAAAACCAAGAATTAGATTTAAACGGCGAAATGCTTGCTCGCCGCGAAAAATTAAATACCTTACGTCAAAAAGGTAACGCCTTTCCTAATACCTTTCGCCGTAATGCTTTAGCACAGGATTTACATCAACAATATGACGAAAGCGATGGCGAAAGTTTAAAAGCCCAAGAAATCCAAGTCAAAGTTGCTGGACGAATTATGACCAGACGTGTTATGGGGAAAGCGACCTTTGTCACCCTACAAGATGTGAGCGGACGTATTCAGCTCTATATTGCTCGTGATAATTTACCTGAGGGCGAATATCAAAATAACGTAGGGCTATGGGATTTAGGCGATATCGTAGGGGTGCAAGGTACGTTATTTAAAACCAAAACCAATGAGCTTACCGTACGTTGTAACCAAGTGGAATTATTAACCAAAGCGTTACGCCCTTTGCCTGATAAATTCCATGGCTTAAGTGATCAGGAAACCCGTTATCGCCAACGTTATTTAGATTTAATTGCCAATGAAGAATCACGCCGTACTTTTATTATTCGTTCTAAAGTGGTGGCTGGTATTCGTGAATATTTTATTAACAAAGGTTTCCTTGAAGTGGAAACACCTATGCTACAAGTGATCCCAGGCGGTGCATCGGCTCGTCCTTTTGTTACCCATCATAATGCTTTAGATGTGGATATGTATTTACGCATTGCCCCTGAGCTCTATTTAAAACGTCTAGTTGTCGGCGGTTTTGAGCGTGTATTTGAGCTAAACCGTAACTTCCGCAATGAGGGGGTATCCGTTCGGCATAATCCTGAATTTACTATGTTGGAATATTACCAAGCCTATGCGGATTACCACGATTTAATGGATAACACCGAGGAATTATTGCGTAAATTAGCCTTAGATATTCTTGGCACAACCATTGTACCTTATGGCGACTATGAGTTTGATTTTGGTAAACCATTTGAACGCATTACAATGCACGAGGCAATCATAAAATATGGTGCGGAGAAAGGAATTGTGGAAGCAGATTTATATGATTTTGATCGTGCTGTTGCGGTGGCAAATAAATTAGGTATTGAAGTACAAAAATCTTGGGGATTAGGTAGTCTTGTGAATGCTATTTTTGAAGAAGTAGCAGAACCGCACTTAATTCAACCGACGTTCTTAATGGCACACCCGGCAGAAATTTCGCCATTAGCACGCCGTAATGATCAAAACCCAGAGGTAACCGATCGCTTTGAGTTATTTATTGGGGGACGTGAAATTGGTAATGGTTTCTCGGAGCTTAATGATGCCGAAGATCAAAATGCCCGTTTTGATGCTCAAGTTGCTGCCAAAGAAGCTGGCGATGATGAAGCCATGTTTAAAGATGAAGACTTTGTGGTCGCCCTTGAACACGGCTTACCACCAACCGCAGGCGAAGGCTTGGGAATTGACCGCTTAGCTATGCTATTTGCTAATGCCGCTTCTATTCGTGATGTGATTTTATTTCCTGCGATGAAGCATAAGAGTTAATTCTGTATAGTCATTTCAATTTAAAATGAGGCGACTATAAAATTTAGGCTATTTGTATCTACAAATAGCCTTTAACCGTGGTTCGCAAACCTCCCACGCAAAAAAACTAGGAAAATCAATGAACAATTTAGCAACCAACAATCCTAAAGGGATTGTTATCTTTTCGGGTGGACAAGACTCCACCACCTGCTTATTACAAGCCATTCAACATTATGGTGTTGAAAATGTAGAAACCATCAGTTTTCAATATGGACAACGTCATCATATTGAACTGGAAAAAGCCAAATGGATCACTCAAGATCTCAAAGTAAAGCAAACTATCCTTGATCTCTCAGTGATGCAAAGTATTACCCATAATGCCTTAATGGATAGTCAGCAAACCATTGCCCAAGCAAAAGGCGAACTGCCTAACACCTTTGTAGACGGACGCAATGCGCTATTTTTGCTTTACACTGCCATTTATGCTAAAGGGCAAGGCATTAAGGATATTATCACTGGGGTTTGTGAAACCGATTTTAGTGGCTATCCTGATTGTCGAGATGTGTTTATCAAATCAATGAATATCACGCTCAACCTTGCGATGGACTATCAATTCAATATTATTACCCCATTAATGTACCTAACCAAAGCCCAAACTTGGCAACTTGCCGATGAACTGGGCTATTTAGACTATATTCGCCAACATACTCACACTTGTTATCAAGGGATACAAGGCGGCTGCGGACAATGCCCAAGTTGCCAATTAAGGGAAAAGGGCTTGCAACAATATTTACAACAAAAGCAAGGGGGAAATAATGGCATTTAAGATTAGCAAAGAATTTAGCTTTGATATGGCGCATTTACTTGATGGACATGATGGCAAATGCCAAAATTTACACGGACACACCTATAAATTACAAGTGGAAGTAAGCCAATCTTTACAGCAAACAAGGGCTAAAAAAGGTATGGTAATGGATTTTGGCGACATTAAAAATATCGTTAAACGTGCCATTCTTGATCCCCTTGATCACGCCTTTATTTATGATCAACATAGCGAACGAGAAAGCCAAATTGCTCAGCTACTGAACCAACTCAACTCAAAAACTTTTGCTTTTCCGACGCGTACAACCGCAGAAGAAATGGCGAGATTTATTTTTAACCGTCTAAAATACGAGGAAAATTTACCCGTCAGTGCCATTCGTTTATGGGAAACGCCCACCTCATTTTGTGAATATCAGGAATAAATTATGCCAACACAAGCATTATTTGATCCACAATTTAATATTGTGGAAATTTTTGAAAGTTTACAAGGAGAAGGCTTTAACACAGGCATGCCGAGTATTTTTGTCCGCTTTGGCAAATGCAACCTCTCCTGCCCTTGGTGTGATACCAATTACAACCAGTATCAGCCCTATTCCCTAAGCCAAATTATGGCAAAAGTGCGGTCGTTTTCCGCAAAAAATATTATTATCACTGGCGGCGAACCTACGATTGTGCCACATTTAAGCCTACTGTTAGAACAATTAAAAGCGGAAGGCTATTTTCTCGCCATTGAAACCAACGGCTTAAAACCTATTCCACCGCAAATTGATTATATCGCCACCAGCCCCAAACGTTTATATCTGCACAAATACCGCCAACGCTGTATTCCTTTTGCCCATGAAGTCCGTATTGTTGCCGATGACGATGTTTTAGCATTTTGTGAACAAATTGAAACCACCATTGAAGCCCAACATTATTACCTTTCCCCTTGTGAAAACGAGGGCGAGATGAATTTGGAACAAACCATTCGCCAATTAGGCTTATTAAACCAACGCCCCAATAAACCTAAATGGCAGTTGAGTATTCAAACCCATAAGTTGGTGGGGATGAGGTGATTAGATTGTTCTATAAACTTTTACTTATATTTTTTCAATCACTCTGTCTTATCATCAAAACTATTAGTTGATTTAGAACCTTTTATAAAACATAAAGATATAATACATATTATTGATAATATAGCGAGTATTGGTCTAAGAATAACAACAAATCCATTCTGATCTAAAAATGGAAAGAAAAAGCTTATTACATCGCATAAAAATATAATAATAAACAATAAACTCTCATTAGCTTTTTTATCAAAATCATGTATTCTTCTTACAATATGAGAATATTTAATTAAAAGATAAATTCCTGCTATGAAGAGGACTAATAGTAAACTAATCATTAAATCAGAGAATGAATTAATATTATGACTCTTTTTGATCATAAATGTAAAAAAGCTAGCTAGCAGTAGAAATAAAATACTTAAAAATGGTAGAAATAAAGTAAAATGTAATCTACTAATTCTTCCTTTAAACCCAAAAAGAAACCAAAATACTTTTTTTAACATAATTATCCACTCCTTAATTATAACAAATAAAAAATTAGTCTCTGTATTTCTACTATAGCCGCTTCAATTTAAAATAAGACAATGCAATATTGAAGACATTACCAAGAATAAAGCAAAGCGTATCAACAACGTATTATTTCAAAATGGAACGATTACAATTTGGTGTAATGAATAAAATTCCTATTTTGATCATTACCGTATTAATCCCTTTTTTAGTAAGCAACTCTAATTTTATTCATCAACTGAATAATTAGTTATCATTATATTCCTACAATAGTATTCAGTCAATGCTAAAAATAACCAAAAATTATGCCATAAATGAATAACTAATAAGGAAATAAACATGGCACAATTAATATCTACTAACATTGATAAGATAATTGGACAACGAATTCAACAAAAACGTAAGGAATTAGGTTATACGGCAGAAAAACTATCAGAATATGTAGATATTTCACAACCACAGCTTTCTCGCTATGAAAGAGGTACAAATAAAATTAATATAAGTCATTTAGTTGCAATAGCTAATTTCCTAAGAACACCTATAAGCTACTTTTTTGTAGGTTGTATAGAAACTGGTGAATGGAATAGTGATGAGCTGGATTTGTATTGGCAACAATTAACACAAGAACAAAAAAAAGCTTTTATAAACTTATTAGAAAAAATAAAAAATTAGCAGCAAATAGATTTTCATTTTTTCACAAAATGAAAATCTATCACTAATAATTAAATTTATAAATAACCTAACAGATACATAATACCCCTAATTATCCCAATTATGACTGTTGTAAAATCTAAAACAGCCCAAAGAATTTTGTCTGTCATAAGATCTTTTATTGCTGAATAAATAGGTAATATCGCGAAAAGTGTAAATATAACATAAGATAAAACACCAACAATGTTATAGAATATTTCTTTAATATAACTGAACATACGCATATTGTTGTTATACTCCTATCAATGTTAATAACTTGTTGTATCGCAAATAACATCACTTCCTAAATTATAACATCTTGTTCGACTTGTTTTTTGTGATCTATTATTTTGCATTGCTCTATTAAAACGCTCATTATTTCGTTCTAATTTTCGCTGAAATATGGCATTTTCTGCCGCAATTCTTTCTCTATGAGCCTGATTTATAATATCATAAGCTTTATGGTATCTAGCTTGAATAACAGAAATATACTCACTTGCTTGGTAATAAGTAAGCTTTTTATCTCTTACCCCTATAATAATTTTATAAAAATCTGTATAAAATTCTAACTCAGGGGAAATATGATAAATAGCTTCTAATTGATACACTGTACTTTTAATAATATGAGCTAATTGATTTAAACTAGCTATTTCTTCTTGGTTTGCATATTGATTTACAGGTTCCAATTTATCAAACATTTTTTGAGCAACATTTATTACATTTTGATGTTTGGCCAATTCTGCATTAGTTTGTTTTACAACCTCAGTAATACGATTAGGAATGTTATTACTAGCACTAGTACAACCGAATAATCCCCAAATGCATACAAAAATAAAAAATATTGATTTCATAGTTAATCTTTCCAAACTCCACGCTCTAAATCAACATAAATAATTGATGAGCAAAAACTTTTTCGCACAGTAATGTTAAATTTAAAACCGCCACTACCGCCCACAGTATAAATACATCGGCAATAAGGATAACGGCATTCTTGGGAGTCCAAATAAGCACTATCCCAGTTATCAGCATAGACAAAACTAGAAAAGAATAATGCCATAGATAAAATCATTTTTCTCATTAGATTCATATTACCTCTTACAACAACGCAATTATAAATGAATATTTATTTTAAATAATATTCATTTATTGTCAATATTGATTTATGTTTTTTATAATGGAGTTTATTAGCTAAGCTGACTACCAACTTCATAGAGTTATTATTGATTAGATAATATTTTAGGAGAGGGCTTTAAACCAACGGCTTAAAACCTATTCCACCGCAAATTGATTATATCGCTACCAGCCCCAAACGCTTGTACCAGCATAAATACCGCCAACGCTGTATCCCTTTTGCTCATGAAGTCCGCATTGTTGCCGATGACAATGTTTTAGCATTTTGTGAACAAATTGAAACACCATTGAAGCCCAGCATTATTACCTCTCCCCTTGTGAAAACGAGGGCAAAATGAATTTGGAACAAACCATTTACCAATTAGGCTTATTAAACCAACGCCCCAATAAACCTAAATAACAGTTGAGTATTCAAACCCATAAATTGGTGGGAATGAGGTAAACCAAATAGCTTATTGATATTAATATAAGAATAGTAATGATGAATAAATGGCACGCCCTATTGGATTCGAACCAATGACCTACGGCTTAGAAGGCCGTTGCTCTATCCAGCTGAGCTAAGGGCGCATTTCATTGGGATATTTAGAAAGGTGGTCGGCGAGATAGGATTTGAACCTACGACCCACTGGTCCCAAACCAGTTGCGCTACCAAGCTGCGCTACTCGCCGATATGTGATTGATGATTATAAATTTCTTTTCGTGTCAGTCAATCATTTTTTTCTATTTTAGGTTTGAACGGTTAAATTTATTTCAATTAGTCTTACATTTCCCGCTATTTTCTGACAGAATAAGCACGCAAAAAATTTCTTGTTCAAATAAAGGTATCAGTATGACCGCAAAAATTATTTCAGGTACAGAATTAGCGAAAAATATTAAATCACAGATTGCGGATAAAATTCGTAATTATGTTACACAAGGTAAGCGAGCGCCCGGGTTGGCGGTTATTTTAGTGGGGGCAGATCCTGCCTCACAGGTTTATGTGGGAAGTAAGCGTAAAAGCTGTGCAGAAATTGGTATTGAATCAAAATCCTATGATTTACCCGAACAAACCTCTGAAGCAGAGTTATTAGAGTTAATTGATAAATTAAATCAAGATAATCAAGTTGATGGCATTTTAGTGCAATTACCTTTACCAGCCCATATTGATACCACCAAGGTGATTGAACGCATTGCCCCAAATAAAGATGTGGACGGCTTTCACCCTTATAATGTTGGGCGGTTATGTCAGCGTATTCCTGTGCTACGTGCTTGCACCCCTTATGGGATTATGAAGTTATTAGCCACCACAGGCGTGGATTTGCATGGGCAGCACGCGGTGATTGTGGGGGCATCTAATATTGTCGGTCGTCCAATGGCGTTAGAGCTTTTATTAGCTGGGGCAACGGTAACGGTAACCCATAAATTTACTCAAGATTTAGAATCCTATGTACGTCAAGCGGATATTTTAGTGGTGGCTGTGGGCAAAGCGAAGTTTATTGCTGGGGAATGGATTAAACCGAATGCCATTGTGATTGATGTGGGCATTAATCGTGTTGAGGGCAAATTATTGGGCGATGTGGATTTTGAACAAGCACAACAACGAGCCAGTTTTATTACCCCTGTACCGGGTGGGGTTGGTCCAATGACGGTGGCAATGTTAATGGAAAATACTTTATTGGCGTATGAACGCCACCAAAATCTATAATGAATAATGATTCCACTTTAAAAGGGGATTAATATTCCCCTTTTTATATAGACCCAATTCTCTTGATATAAAAATTTAAACAAAAATTCATTGCTTTAAAATAATATTTATGCAAAATATTAGCATAAATAATCAATTTAAGGGGCGTTTATGCTAAATGCAATCATTATCGGAGCAAGTGGTTATACAGGGGCGGAATTAGCCAGAATTTTGCTTTCTCACCCTTATTTTCATTTGCAAGGACTTTATGTATCCAGCCAGAGTGCGGATGCAAATCGAAATATCTCTGAATTATATCCGCAACTGAAACAGGTAGTGGATTTGCCTTTATTGCCGTTGCCCGATTCAACGGAAAAACTGACCGCACTTGCGGAAAATGTGGATTTAGTCTTTTTAGCTACGGCACACGAAGTCAGCCACGATCTTGCCCCTATTTTTTTGCAAGCAAATTGTCAAGTTTTTGATTTATCTGGGGCATATCGGGTTAATAATAGCGACTTTTATCGCCAGTTTTATGGCTTTGAGCATCAATATCCCGATTTATTAGCTAAGGCAGTATATGGTTTAGCGGAGTGGAATGCGGAACAAATTAAGCAAGCAGATTTAATTGCTGTCCCAGGTTGTTATCCTACGGTTTCTCAGCTTTGTTTAAAGCCCCTGATTGAAAATCAGCTGTTAGATTTAACCCAATTACCGATTATCAATGCGGTCAGTGGCGTGAGTGGTGCGGGGCGTAAAGCCAGTTTAACCAGCAGTTTCTGTGAAGTGAGCTTACAGCCTTATGGCGTGTTTCATCATCGTCATCAACCTGAAATCGCGACACACCTTGGTACCGACGTGATTTTTACCCCACATTTAGGCAATTTTAAACGTGGCATTTTGGCGACAATTACCGCAAAATTACAACCTCAGATTGATGAACAGCAAGTTTACGCCTGTTATCAACAATATTATGAAGACAAACCCTTGGTTCGTTTGTATTCACAAGGCTTGCCAAGCATTAAAGCCGTTGAATTTAGCCCTTATTGCGATATTGGTTTTGCTTGTCATCAAGGACATATTATCGTTGTGGGGGCAGAAGATAATTTACTCAAAGGGGCGGCAGCACAAGCGGTGCAATGTGCCAATATTCGTTATAATTTAGCGGAAACAACAGGATTAATTTAATGAAACCATTAGTCATTAAAGTCGGCGGTGCATTATTAGATACAGCACAAGCAATAGACAATTTATTCAATGCCTTGGCAAAATATATGCAGAACAATGCCCGCCAAATCGTGATTGTGCATGGTGGCGGTTGCGTGGTTGATGATTTATTACAACAGCTTAACTTACCAGTGCAGAAAAAAAATGGCTTGCGAATTACACCAAGCTCACAAATTGAAGTGATTGTTGGGGCATTGGCAGGTATCGCCAATAAAAAACTGGTGGCACAAGCCAGCAAAGCTCAACTTAATCCCGTAGGGCTGAGCTTAGCCGATGGCAATATGACCCAAGCGGAAGTTTTCGATCCTGAATTGGGACACGTTGCGAATGTCTTTGGCAAAGACAACAAATTATTATTGAATTTATTACAACACCATTTTTTACCCATTATCAGTTCCATTGCGGTTGATAAAAATGGAATATTGATGAATGTGAACGCCGATCAAGCCGCCACAGCGATTGCACAACTGCTCGATGCGGATTTATTATTGTTATCCGATGTTGATGGCGTGCTTAATCAAGATAAACAATTATTGAACGAATTAACCAGCCAACAAATCGATCAGCTTATTCAACAGCAAGTGATTACGGACGGAATGATTGTCAAAGTCAATGCTGCTTTAGCGGCGGCAACTACATTACAACGTGGCGTGCGTATTGCCAGCTGGAAAAATGCTGAAAAACTGACCGCACTTTTTGCGGGCGAACAAATTGGCACAACCATTAAACCTTAATAACGAGAGAGAAAAAATATGGCACTTTGGGGTGGACGTTTTACACAACCAGCAGATCAACGTTTTAAAGCCTTCAACGATTCTTTACGCTTTGATTATCGCTTAGCGGAGCAAGATATTGATGGCTCTATTGGCTGGTCAAAAGCCTTAGTTAGCGTGGGCGTATTAACGCAAGAGGAACAACAACAGCTAGAACAGGCTTTACAACAATTAAAACAAGAAGTCTTGCAACAACCTGAAATGATTTTGCAAGATGATGCCGAAGATATTCATAGCTGGGTAGAAAGTAAGCTCATTGATAAAGTAGGTAGCTTAGGCAAAAAATTACACACAGGGCGCAGCCGTAATGACCAAGTGGCGGTTGATATCAAACTTTGGTGTAAACAGCAAATTACCCTATTACAAAAATCCTTACGCCAATTACAAAGTAAATTAGTGGAAACCGCCGAGCAAAATCAACAATCCGTTATGCCCGGTTATACCCACTTACAACGAGCCCAGCCGATTACCTTTGCTCATTGGTGTATGGCGTATGTGGAAATGCTAGAACGAGATTATAGCCGTCTTACTGATGCTTACCAACGGCTAGATAGTTGTCCACTGGGTAGCGGGGCGTTGGCTGGAACTGCTTATGCCATTGATCGTGAACAATTAGCCAAAGATCTCGGTTTTGCCACTGCCACCCGCAACAGCTTAGACAGCGTATCGGATCGTGATCATATTATTGAGTTATTATCCACTGCCTCATTAAGTATGGTACACCTTTCTCGCTTTGCGGAAGATATGATTATTTTCAACAGTGGCGAAGCAAATTTTGTGGAATTATCCGATCGGGTTACTTCAGGTTCATCATTAATGCCACAAAAGAAAAACCCTGATGCCTGTGAGTTAATTCGTGGTAAAGTGGGACGTGTAGTGGGCGCATTGACAGGTATGTTGATGACAGTAAAAGGCTTGCCATTAGCCTATAACAAAGATATGCAAGAAGACAAAGAGGGCATTTTTGATGCCTTAGACACTTGGCACGATTGTTTAGATATGGCGACCTTAGTGTTAGAGGATATTAAAGTCAATGTAGAACGCACTCGCAATGCCGCCCTCAAAGGCTATTCAAATGCCACTGAATTAGCGGATTATTTAGTGGCAAAAGGCGTACCATTTCGTGATTCTCATCATATTGTCGGCGAAACAGTGGTTTATGCCATTGAACAGGGCAAAGCCCTCGAACAGCTTACAATCCCAGAGTTTAGACAATTTAGCCAAGTGGTTGGCGATGACGTCTATGAAATTCTTTCGCTACAATCTTGTTTAGACAAACGTTGTGCCAAAGGTGGCGTTTCCCCACAACGTGTCGCCGAAGCCATTGCAGAGGCGAAAGCGAGATTAGTTTAATTTGTTAGGTAAAGTGCGGTGTAAAAATAAAAAATTTTACACCGCACTTTTCTTCATTAAATTAACCGCCAACTTTTATCAGCCTCAATCACTAAACGCTGTTGGTGATAAGCAAACAAGGTTGAGCGATGACCGACACTGATAATGGTGGTGTGAGGTAAGGCTTGTTTTAGTAAACGATACATTGCGTCTTCTAACCCCTCGTCCATACTGGCACTGGCTTCATCTAAAAATGCCACCTTAGGTTTATGCAATAATAAACGGGCAAAGGCTAAACGTTGCTGTTCCCCTAAGGATAACACCCTTGTCCAATCGTTTTCTTGATTTAATTTATCGGTTAAATGCCCTAGTTGCACAGCCTTGAGTAGCTCAATTTCTTGATGAAAAGTGTGTTGTTCAGGGGCGGCGTTAGGATAATGCAAAGCGTCTAAGAGTTTGCCCTGTGGCAAATAAGGTTTTTGTGAAAGGAAAAGCACATCGTCAGGACGAGCGATTTTTCCTTCTGAATAAGGCCATAAGCCTGCGATAGTACGCAATAAGGTAGTTTTCCCTACCCCTGATGCACCACTAATTAGCACTGAACTACCTGCGGGGAAAGTGGCATTTAGCTGATGAATAAGGGGTTCCCCATTGGGTGAATTAATACTCAGTTGCTCAAAAATCACATCACTTGGGTGTGATTGAATATGGGTTTTTGATACTTTGGTGGAAACATTAATGGCATTTTCAAAGCCTGTTAAACGGTCTAATGTAGCTTTGTATTCCGCAAAGGTATCGTACACATTACGAAAATAAGACAGGTTACTATGTAA
The DNA here is from genome assembly GCF_029783845.1 of Volucribacter amazonae. NCBI lineage: Bacteria > Pseudomonadati > Pseudomonadota > Gammaproteobacteria > Pasteurellales > Pasteurellaceae > Volucribacter > Volucribacter amazonae. The sequence goes on from NZ_LWID01000001.1 coordinate 860,907, forward strand.
ACGCCCAAATACCTGTATGGTTTGCATTAAATCGCCCAGCTTAATTTGCTTTTCAAAATAACGTCCAATTTGAATTAAAAATGGGAAGACCACAGAAATTTGGCTAACGATTAAGTTAAACCCCGAAAATTTTAAGGTTCTAAATACAATCGCCCACATATTTTTAATGACTTGGCTAAATTGGCGGTATAACAGATTTTTTTCCGCTTTTTCGCCCGCATAAAAAGCAATACTTTCCGCATATTCACGTACCCGAATAAGGGAATAACGGTAATTTGCATTTAATTTTTCGTTTAAGAAACTTAAACTAATTAAGGGGCGTCCTAACCAAAATGCAATAACAGTGCTTACTAACACATAACTAAACACTAAAAATACCATCATATGGGGAATTTCAATGCCGAATAATTGCATTGAGCCAGATAAGCCCCAGAGCAAAATGGTAAAGGAAATAATTGACGTAACCGCACTAATCACCCCTGTGGATAAAGACAAGGTAAATTTTACATAAGATTGAACATCTTGTTGAATACGTTGATCAGGGTTATCTAATAAATTAAAAACTTGTTGTGATTTATAATAAGCCTGATTGGCTAGCCATTTATCCAATAAATTTTTATTTAGCCATTCAATCCAATTTATGGAAAAACGTTGTTCACAATAATAACTAAACAAGGCATTGGTAACACTAATGCCCGCAATAAAACAGAAAATCCCCATTTGATACCAAAATGCTTGTTCATCAAAATCTTGCAAAGCACTGTATAAATTATTATACCAATTTGAGGCGATAAGGCTGACACGCACTTCTAACAGGGTTAAACCCACAATAAACAGAAAGAATAAAATCGGTTTAATGCTACGTTTCGGCGAAATATAGCCTTTTGCCATTGACCAAAACTGTTTTGCCCAGTTGGTGGTTTTGACCAAAATAAACACAGCAAAGGAAAAAACCAATGCGGTAATGGCTAAGTTGCGTAAAATCCAAAGTAATGAGGTAATAATTTCTGTTTGCCAATCCATATTTTCTATAATCTTTATTGAAATGTGTGGTGCATATTGTTGTTAAATTTTGGTTATGTTGCAAGCAAATTTCGCCACCCTTGCCAAATATTTTTTTAAGTTTTGTACAAAAGTTTGAACTAGTGCAGGTTTTTGTGATTTTTTACTTGCTATAATTTTGCTCAGTAAATTTCATTTAAGGGCTTATTTATGACAGATATAGCAATGACAATTAGCCTATTAGCTTTAGTGGCTATAATTGGTTTATGGCTAGGACATTGGAAAATTCGTGGGGTCGGTCTAGGAATTGGTGGTGTATTATTTGGTGGCATTATTGTGGCACATTTTACCCATCAATACGGCATTATGTTGGATACACACACCCTACACTTTATCCAAGAATTTGGCTTAATTTTATTTGTTTATACTATTGGTATCCAAGTCGGCCCCGGTTTTTTTGCCTCTTTGCGTCAAGCAGGATTAAAACTTAATGCCCTTGCCAGTTTAATCGTGATACTTGGGGCAATGGTCATTATTGTGATTTATCAATGTACGGACATTTCTTTAGATATTTTACTAGGGATTTATTCTGGTGCAGTAACCAATACCCCATCATTAGGAGCGGGGCAACAAATTCTTGCTGAATTAGGTATGAAAAATCTAACTAGCACCATGGGAATTTCCTATGCCATTGCCTATCCTTTCGGTATCTGTGGCATTTTATTGACAATGTGGCTAATTCGCTGGTTCTTTAAGGTTAAGCTTGATGAAGAAGCAAGACGTTTTGAACGTGAAAGTGGGCAAGAGCACGAGCATTTAATTAGCGTGAATATGAAAGTCACCAATCCCAATTTAGAGGGATTAGCCTTAAAAGATATTCCCGGCTTTGAACATAAAGAAGTGATTTGTTCAAGGCTAAAACGAGAGGATCAGGTCATTGTACCTAAAGCGGATACCTTAATTTACATTGGCGATTTATTACGCTTAGTGGGCGAATCTGCGGTATTAAAGAAAATGCAGTTAATTATTGGCGAAAAAGTGGACTCTTCCATTTCAATGAAAACCGATTATTTACGTTCTGAACGAGTAGTTGTCACGAACGAAAAGGTGCTTGGTAAAAAAATTCGCCAACTAGGTATTCATCAAAAATTTGGCGTTATGATATCACGACTAAACCGAGCAGGTATTGAACTCGTGCCAACCGCAAATACCATTTTACAATTTGGCGATGTATTACATATTGTTGGACGAGTTGAATCCATAGAACCTGCCATTGCGGTCATTGGTAATGCTCAACAGAAATTACAGCAAGTACAAATGTTGCCCGTTTTTATTGGAATTGGATTAGGGGTTTTACTGGGATCAATTCCCTTTCATTTACCCGGCTTTCCTGTGGCATTAAAACTGGGATTAGCTGGAGGACCTTTGGTTGTAGCACTTATTTTGGCAAGAATAGGCAGTATCGGAAAATTATATTGGTTTATGCCACCGAGTGCGAACCTTGCTTTACGCGAAATTGGTATTGTGTTATTCCTTGCAGTGGTAGGATTAAAATCAGGAGGAAATTTTATGGATACCTTAATCAATGGCAATGGATTAGAATGGATGGGGTACGGCGTGTTAATTACACTTATCCCGTTACTTACCGTAGGCATTATGGCACGACTTTATTTTAAATTGAATTATCTCAGTTTATGCGGATTATTAGCTGGCTCAATGACCGATCCCCCTGCCTTAGCCTTTGCTAATTCATTGAAAGAAGAAAGTGGTGCGGCTGCCTTATCCTATGCTACCGTTTATCCTTTGGCGATGTTTTTACGGATTATTTCCCCTCAGTTATTGGCAATCTTGTTATGGACAGTAATGTGAAAAGAAATAAGAGAAAATAAAAAATTGTTAAAAACAACCGCACTTTTCTTCACTAAGTGCGGTCTATTTTATTCAAATTCTTCTAGCCATTTTAATAGAATAGCCTCTAAAATGGCTTCATTGGATTTCTCGGGATCATCATCAAATTCCTCAAGCTGACAAATCCACTGGTGCATATCGGTAAAACGCACTGTTTTGGGATCAAGTTCAGGATTGAGGTCATATAATGCCCAAGCGATTTCTTGTGAATCTGTCCATTTCATCAATGATTTTCCTCACGAGCATGGTTTAGACTATATTTTGGAATTTCAATTACCAAATCTTCATCGCCTACAATACATTGGCAACTTAATCGGCTATCCACTTCCAAGCCCCAAGCTTTATCCAACATATCGTCTTCTTCATCGGTACTTTCATTTAACGAATCAAAACCTTCACGCACAATCACATGGCAGGTGGTACAAGCACAAGAACCATCACAAGCGTGTTCAATTTCAATGCCAGCCTCTAAGGCTTTTTCTAACACATTATCCCCTTTTGCGGCATCAATAACCATTCCTTCAGGGCAAAGTGTTTCATGGGGTAAAAAGATAATTTTTGTCATTTTTCACTCTCAACTACGACTTTTGAGCAATATCATCAACGGAATGTCCCGTTAATACTGCATTAATGGATTTATTCATACGTCTAGCGGCAAATTCTCTGGTTGCCTGATCAAGGGCTTTGATCCCCTGTTTAATAGCAACGGCATCTTGCTGCTGACGTAATTCATCTAAATTATGAATTGCCATTTTGACGGCGGCAAGCTCTTGTTCATTTAATAAACTTGCATCTTGTTGTAAGGCATTGCGTAAACTGGATAATACTCGTTCCGCCTCTACTTTTTGTTCGGCTAATAAACGTAACTGAATATCTTGTTTAGCATTCTGCATTGAGGCGCGTAGCATATTGGCAATTTCTTCATCGGTTAAACCATAGGACGGTTTAACTTGAATAGAAGATTGAATTCCTGTGGATTTTTCCATTGCGGTAACACTTAATAAGCCATCAGCATCTACTTGATAGGTTACTCTGACGTGAGCCGCTCCCGCTACCATTGCTGGAATACCACGTAAACTAAAACGGGCTAATGAACGGCAATCCGCCACCATTTCTCGTTCGCCTTGTACCACATGCACCGTCATTGCGGTTTGCCCATCTTTGAATGTGGTAAACTCTTGCGCTCTTGCCACTGGAATCGTGGTGTTACGCGGAATAATTTTTTCCACCAAGCCCCCCATGGTTTCAATGCCAAGGGAAAGGGGAATCACATCAAGCAATAGCATTTCGCTGTCAGGTTTATTGCCCGCTAAAATATCCGCTTGAATGGCAGCTCCTAATGCCACCACTTTATCGGGATCAATGGACGTTAATGGCGGTTTATGGAAAAATGCTCCAACTTGCTCACGCACCGCAGGCACTCTGGTTGAACCCCCAACCATTACCACTTGTTGAACGTCCTCAAGGCTCACTTTGGCATCTTTTAACGCTCGGCGACAAGCCTGCAAAGAGCGTTTAATCAATGGCTCAATCAGCTGATTAAATTGTTCACGAGAAATGTTGCCTTGCCACTCGCCATATTGAATATCCGCTTCTTGCTTTTCCGTTAAAGCGATTTTTGTGGCAATCGCCAGTTCAAGTAATTGACGGCGAGCTTGATCATTTTGTGGCGAATATTCTGCTTGCTGTGCAATCCAATCTGCCAATAAATGATCAAAATCATCGCCACCTAGAGCAGTATCACCACCCGTTGCCAATACTTCAAACACCCCTTTCGCTAAACGCAAGATAGAAATATCAAAAGTACCACCACCTAAATCATAAACGGCAATAACCCCCTCTTGCCCACTGTCCAAACCATAAGCAATGGCAGCAGCAGTAGGTTCATTGAGTAAACGCAACACATTGAGATTGGCTAATTTCGCTGCATCTTTTGTGGCTTGACGTTGTGCATCATCAAAATAAGCTGGAACAGTAATGACCGCCCCTGTTAATTCTCCGCCTAAGCGTTGTTCGGCAAGTGCGGTCAGTTTTTGCAAAATTTTGGCAGAAACCTCAATAGGGGAATATTGCCCTTGAACTGTATTTAATAATGGCAAGCCATTTTCGCTTGAGCTAAATTGATAAGGTAAATGGGGATAACGCGCTTGTACGTCCGCCAAACTACGTCCGATTAAACGCTTGACCGATACAATCGTATCCTGCGGGAATTCACTGGCTAACGCCCTTGCTTCATTGCCGACCAAGGTTTGTTGTGGGTTAAAATGTACAACAGAGGGCAATAATGCACGCTGGTGTTCATCTAATAAAATATCGGCATGCCCATTGCGTACCGTTGCCACCAAGGAATTAGTTGTGCCTAAATCAATGCCCACCGCTAAACGGTGTTGGTGTGGTGCCGCACTTTGTCCGGGTTCAGCAATTTGTAATAATGCCATCTCTTTTCTCTTTATATGATTAACTTCTTTTTAAGTTTAAAAGCCAGCCAGTTGATCTTCTATCCGCTCAATTTCTTGTTCTAATTTTTTGATAAATTTTAGACGATCAATATGTAGTTTACTTTGCTGCCATTGTTGTTGCTCAATTTCCGTTGCAAGTGCGGTCAGTTCTTGAGATTTTTTTTCATTTAATGTTTGTTGTAACGACAACAAATCTTGTTCATTTTGGCTTTGTTCAATTTCTTCTAATTGTTCACGCCAACCCATTTGTTCCATAAGAAACGCCATATCATGGGTGGTATTTTCTTTATCAATAGCTTGTCCTGTGGCAATTTCAACAATGGCTTCCGCTCGCAAAATAGGATCTTTAAGCTGTTGATAAGCATCATTTATTTGGGAAGAGCGTTGTAACGCTTCCCGTTGCTGTTGGTCATCTTGTGCCGCAAAATTATCAGGGTGCAAACTTTTTTGTAAGGCAAGATAACGTTGTGATAACTGATTTAAATCAAGCTGGAAACTCACAGGGAGATCAAATAGCTGAAAATGATTTTGCATAGCTTAACCTTTATACATTAAAACTTTCACCACAACCACATTGATCCTTAACATTTGGATTATGGAATTTAAATCCCTCATTTAACCCTTCTTTTGTGAAGTCCAATATTGTTCCTTCTAAATACACAAGGCTTTTAGCGTCCACAATAACTTTTACACCATGTTGCTCAAACACTTGATCATCTTCATTTAATTCATCAACAAATTCAAGTACATAAGCCAATCCTGAACAACCTGAGGTTTTGATACCAAGCCGTAAGCCAATTCCCTTTCCCCGATTGGCTAAAAAGGTTTTAACACGTTGTGCCGCCGCCTCGGTTAATCCCACACCCGTAACAGGCGGAACAGACAAATGTTGTTGTACTGATGACATAAAGGCTCCCAAATTAAGTTTATAGGGCGTGTTGACGCCCTACATAAATCAAAACACAAGTAGTCAAATTGGGGATTATTCGCCTTTTTTCGCTTTATAATCCGCAATCGCTGCTTTAATCGCATCTTCTGCCAAAATAGAACAATGCACTTTCACTGGCGGTAGCTCTAATTCCTCAGCAATTTGGCTATTTTTAATCGCTTGTGCTTCATCAAGAGATTTGCCTTTTACCCATTCAGTAATCAATGAACTGGACGCAATAGCAGAGCCACAACCATAGGTTTTGAACTTCGCATCTTCAATAATGCCTTGTTCATTCACTTTAATTTGCAGTTGCATCACATCACCACAAGCAGGTGCACCGACCATACCTGTTCCTACATCAGCCGCTTTTTTATCAAAAGAACCCACATTGCGTGGATTTTCATAATGATCAATCACTTTGTCACTGTATGCCATTTTATTTTCCTAACCTTAATATACTTATTAAATAAGCAATATGCTTAACCTTTGTTATGGGCGTGAAACTACGCCCGCTATTTTATGAATATTAATGATGCGACCATTCAATGGTAGAAAGATCGATCCCCTCTTTATGCATATCCCATAATGGCGATAAATCACGCAGTTTTGTTACCGCTTTCTTCACTAACTCAATGGTATAATCAATTTCTTCTTCTGTGGTATAACGACCAACGGTAAAACGAATTGAGCTATGGGCTAATTCATCATTCAAACCTAAGGCACGTAATACATAGGAAGGTTCAAGGCTGGCTGAAGTACAAGCAGATCCTGATGATACAGCAATATCACGCAAGGACATCATTAAAGATTCGCCTTCCACAAAATTGAAACTGATATTTAAATTATTATCAATGCGATGATCCATAGAACCATTCACATAGGTTTCTTCAATATCTTTTAAGCCATTGTATAAACGATCACGCAAGGCTTTTAAACGAGGCATTTCTGTTGCCATTTCTTCCTTACAAATACGATAAGCCTCGCCCATACCAACAATTTGATGCACAGGTAAAGTGCCTGAACGCATACCACGTTCATGCCCACCGCCATGAATTAATGCCTCTAATCTGACACGCGGTTTACGGCGAACATATAATGCCCCAATCCCTTTTGGACCATAGAGTTTATGGCTTGACATTGACATTAAGTCCACTTTTAATTCTGCCAAATTAATCGGTAATTTTCCTACGCTCTGTGTCGCATCAACATGGAAAATAATTTTACGTTCACGACATAACTCGCCAATAGCCGCAATATCTTGAATCACACCGATTTCATTGTTGACATGCATAATAGACACTAAAATGGTGTCATCACGCATCGCCGCTTTTAGCTCATCTAAATCAATAAGCCCATCAGATTTAGGGGCTAAATAGGTTACTTCAAATCCTTCACGCTCTAATTGACGGCAAGTATCTAGCACTGCCTTATGCTCTGTTTTACAAGTGATAATATGTTTACCCTTGTTTTGGTAAAAATGTGCCGCCCCTTTAATAGCAAGGTTATCTGCCTCTGTTGCACCAGAAGTAAACACAATCTCTCTTGAATCTGCACCAATAAGCTCAGCAATTTGATTACGAGCAACATCTACCGCCTCTTCTGCTGTCCAACCAAATTTATGGGAACGTGAGGCAGGATTACCAAATACCCCCTCAACGGTTAAATATTCCATCATTTTCTTTGCTACACGCTCATCAACAGGACAAGTTGCAGCATAATCCAAATAAATTGGTAATTTCATTTTCACTCCTAACCAAACTATCGTGTTACCAAATTAACGATTGACAACCAACAAACTCTCTAACTTATGGGGATAAGCAGAAGATAATTTTTGTTGTACTTGTTTTTCATAATGTTTATCTACTAACTCAGCTAAAGTAATTTCATTTAAAAATTGTTCAATGCGCAAACTTAATTGGTCCCATAAGGAATGGGTAAGACATTCATGCCCACCTTGACAATTTCCCTTACCTAAGCATTTTGTTACATTAATATTTTCATTGACAGCAGCAATTATCATACCAATAGAAATTTTGTTACTGGCATAGCCTAAACAATAACCACCGCCTGGGCCTCTTACGCTTTTCACCAAACCATGACGCCTTAATTTAGCAAATAACTGCTCTAAATAGGACAAAGAAATATGCTGTCGCTCAGAAATATCCGCAAGTGTTACGGGCTTTTCATTAGAATACAAAGCAATATCTAAAATCGCTGTAACAGCATAACGTCCTTTTGAAGTCAATTTCATTGTAACGTCCCTAGCTTAATGATGAATAGCAGAGATCTTACATAACCTATTAAATTAGTCAACTATTTAGCCATTGAATCTATAAATTAAACCAATAGGACTAGCGAATATGCCGTTTAACCGCACTCAACATACCTTGTAAAATATTTAATTCATTTTGTTCAATGCCTGAACGATAATAAAAACGCCGAAGTTTTTGCATTACCCCTTGATTTTGAATAAAACCAAGCTGTTGATAAAGTGCTTCCGTTTGTTGTAAAAAATGTTCTAACTGCTTTGCGGTCGGTAAATTAGTTAAAGGACAATCTTTAGTTTGGCTCTGAGTATGCTGCAACCAAGCCATACGCAATTCATAGCTAATTAATTGAACCGCCATGGCTAAATTCAATGATGAATAAGCAGGATTAGCAGGAATCGCAAGATGATAATGACATTGCAATAACTCAGCATTGGTTAATCCTACTCGCTCCCGCCCAAAAACAATCGCCACGTTATGCCCTAGCATTGCTTGTTGTATCACTAATTGTGCATTTTGACGAGGATCAAGCAAATTATTTTGTATATGGCGACTTCTCGCACTTGTTCCTACCACCAACTGGCAATCAGCAACCGCACAAGCTAAATTAGGCTGGATTTCCGCTTGTTGCAAAATATCGGAAGCATTAGCAGATAAAGAAATAGCTTGTTCATCAATAGGTTGTAATGGATTTACCAAACACAACCGAGTCAACCCCATCGTCTTCATTGCCCGAGCGGTAGAACCAATATTACCACTATGCGAGGTTTCTACTAATACAATTTTAATCTGTGCCAACATAACAATACGCTTTATTTATTTTATCTTAAACCGTCCCCAAACAGCGCCTATTCTAGCATAGATTATGTTTAGTTGAATCCGCTAACTTTATTACACCCAGTTAATTTTTAAGCCAAAAGGAATAACTAATTAACATTTTATAACTAATTAGCATAAATTATTACTAATTAATAAAAAGCTAAACAGGATTTCTCCTGTTTAGCTTAAGAGCCATTATTTACGATAAATATAGCTACCATCTGCTTGGCGAATAAAACGTGAGCCATTTTGTAAACGTAATTCGCCGACACGTCCATTGGGTTGAATAGAAACTTGAACTTTATCGCCAGGTTTAAAACTGCTTAATACATTACCCGCTCCATTGGCTCTGGTCATAGCATTGACATCAGAAATGTTCAAGTTATTATCGCGAAATACTTGCATTAATGATACGCCTTTGCTAATGGTAAGGGTTTTATTTGTACCTGTTGCGACGGTATTTGTTTTTGCTTTATTGGCTTCTACTACAGGTGCTGGTTTATTGGTGTTTTGTTTGTTTTCCACCGGGCGATTTGTCGCAGGACGTGGTGTAGCTTTTGCCGTATTTTGTACTGCTTTTGTGGCAGGTTTTTGTTCTGTTTTTGGTGCAGTTTTTACGGATTCAGCTTGGCGAGCCGGTGGAGCTATTGTTTGGCTGTGATGTACGGTTTCTTCTGCCACAGCTTCTGCTTTGGGTAATACAACGGCACTGGCAATATTTGCCGCTGTTGTCATTAAGGAAGGAGCGGTAAATTGTATTTGCTCGGTAATGATGATTTCTGGCTCAGCATCATTTTCTTCAACAATTAAACTTTGATCTAAGGGTTGAAATTCAATAGGTAAATTATTTTGGCTTTGGTGCAGTGAATCGACAGTGCTTGAACTTGGTTTTAACCATAAAAATAATAATAACAAAATAATAAAGGCACATAACGCCACCACAATACGGCGATGTTTCTGTGGTAATTTCTGTAAGAATGCCCAATTTTCTGGGCGTTTCCAGTCAAATCCTTTTTCTGTTTTCGTTTCTGTTAAACTTGGATTTTCCTTGTGATGTTGTGAATGTTCTAAGTCTTGAACTTGCTCAAGCCCTGTTTCATTTTCTGTAAGCTTTTCTTGTTCATCATTTACTGAGGGTTGTGATTGAGTAAGACTAGGCTCTTGGCGTATTTTTTCTTCTTTTTGGGTACGCCCAAAAGTTGCCACTATACCCTTTACTTTATCCCAAAAGGAAGGGGTAGGTTCCACCACTTTTTTGGGGGTAATGGGTTCAATTTGATTAAATTCTAAATCTAATTGGTTTTGCTCTGGCTGTTGCTGTGTGTTGTTTTTGTCGGAATCCACAATGTACCTCAATAAAATAAATCAAACAAGTATAAACATTCTAACGGATTTTTATTGATTTTTCTAATCCGAATACAGGGTTTTATTGGGTTGATGTGCAATTTCTCTAGCTAATTTGGGGACTAAATAGCCTGAGCTAATGCGTTGTAATTCTTGATAAATTTGCAATGCTTTATGATCATCAAGGTAAAAATGACTTGCCCCAGCCACTTTATCTAATAAATGTAAATAATAGGGCAAAATCGTGCAATCAAAGAGTTTTTCATTAAGTTGCTTTAAAGTTTGTGCATTATCATTTACCGCTTTTAATAACACTGATTGATTGAGTAAGGTTACGCCAGCTTGACGTAGCTGTAACATTGCTTGTTTAAAGCGTTGATCAATTTCATTGGCGTGATTAATATGGGTAACCAGTACACAAGCAAAACGACTTTGTGCTAATAATTGACAAAATTCTTGCGTAATACGTTGTGGGATCATCACTGGCAAGCGAGTATGAATACGCAAACGTTGTAAGTGCGGTAGGTTTTCCAATTTTTTTATTAACCAAGCCAATTCGTGATCCTTTGCCATTAGGGGATCACCACCAGAAAAAATCACTTCTTCTATTTCTTGATGTTGAGCAATATATTCAATCGCTTTTGTCCAATTTGCCTTATTCCCTTGATTTTCCGCATAAGGAAAATGGCGGCGAAAACAATAACGACAATTTACCGCACAGCCCCCTTTGACCATTAATAACAAACGATTATGGTATTTATGCAAAATATTCGGCACAGGCGGTTGTTGTTCTTCCAAGGGATCGTTACTAAATCCCTCGGCGGAAAGAAATTCTTGTGGTAAGGTCATGACCTGTAAAAATAACGGATCTTGCGGATCGGCTTTTTTCATTTTTTCAACAAAAGGCAAAGGCACACGCATCGGAAAAAGTTTACGTGCCTCAATGCCAGCCAAAAAAGGGGCTAAAGGTAATTGCAACGCATTTAATAATTGTTTGGGGTCGGAAATTGCACTAGCAAGGTAATCTGTCCAATTTTGATCTTCTCTATTTAAGGGGTTTTGAGTTAGAATACACACTTTCTATACAACTAAGCTAATTTAATTTGAGGAAAATATGGCTACATATACTACCACTGATTTCAAACCAGGTCTAAAATTCATGCAAGATGGCGAACCTTGTGTGATTATTGAAAATGAATTTGTTAAACCGGGTAAAGGTCAAGCATTCACTCGCACGCGTATTCGTAAATTGATTTCTGGTAAAGTGTTAGATGTCAATTTTAAATCAGGTACATCAGTAGAAGCGGCAGATGTGATGGATTTAAATCTTATTTATTCATATAAAGATGACGCCTTCTGGTATTTTATGCACCCAGAAACCTTTGAACAATATTCAGCAGATGAAAAAGCGGTGGGCGATTCGGCTAAATGGCTATTAGATCAAGCAGAATGTATTATCACATTATGGAATGGTGCACCAATCAATGTAACGCCACCTAACTTTGTTGAATTAGAAGTGGTTGATACTGATCCGGGCTTAAAAGGCGATACAGCAGGAACTGGGGGCAAACCAGCGACATTAAGCACAGGAGCCGTAGTAAGAGTGCCATTATTTGTACAAATCGGCGAAGTGATTCGTGTGGATACACGTTCTGGCGAATATGTTTCTCGGGTAAAATAACCTTGAGTTGCTTTAGATAAAATAAAAAGGAAAAGTTTATGCTTTTCCTTTTTATTCATATAAAGAGCGTATTAATAAAAATATTTTCTTTTTCTAAAGTAGATTATTTCTCTTTAAAATAATACAGCATTGGTACATATTATCGTATATTGTCTTGTCTTATTTCAAATTATAGTCGTTTCAATTTAAAATAAGACAAGGCGGTATGCCGAAAATAGTACAAAGTGTACGGCAAGGCGTACCAACGCCATATTATTTTAAAGTGGGGCAACGATAAAACAACGATACTATTTACTTTAGGCTAAATAATATCTATTTTATTGTTTATCATAATACAATGGAGCAAAAAGATGGCAATGGAAATAAAATTATCAAATCAGGTTGCTAATGAACAAATTTGGGGGAAAAATGCAATTCTTTCCTTTACTGAAACCTCAGCAATTATTCATCTTAAACCACAAGAAAATCTCATATTAATCCAAAAAGCAGCACGAAAATTACGAAATCAAGGAATAAAACAAGCAAAACTAACTGGTGAGGGGTGGAATTGGCAATATTGTTGGGCGTTTCAACAAGGATTTTATAGCAGTAAGCAAGAATACCAACTCACATTTCCTGACCTACCAAAACTTGAGCAACGTCAATTAACCAATTTAGTGGATTGTAGCCAGTTTACTCGTGAAATCATTAATTTACCAGCCACAGTGATTACCCCAGAACAATTAGCGCAACGGGCAGCCCAATTTATTACGCAACAGGCAGAAAAGGTAAATCAATCTCGTGCGGTAAAATACCATATTTTAAATAATGATCAATTACATAGGCAAGGATATTTAGGTATTTGGAATGTAGGAAAAGGCTCTGTAAATCCACCAGTAATGTTACAACTGGATTTTAATCCTACTGGCGATGAACAAGCCCCTGTATTGGCAAGTTTAGTGGGGAAAGGCATTACTTTTGACAGCGGGGGTTATAGCCTAAAACCAAGTAATAGTATGGATACTATGCGTTCTGATATGGGCGGTGCAGCATTATTAACAGGGGCATTAGGGCTAGCCATTGCCCAAGGATTAAAACAACGTGTCAAACTTTATTTATGCTGTGCTGAAAATATGGTAAGTAGCCATGCCTTTAAATTAGGCGATATAATTGAATATCGTAATGGTGTTAGCGTTGAAGTATTAAATACTGATGCGGAAGGGCGTTTAGTCTTGGCTGATGGTTTAATTGATGCAGATAAAGATAATGCAAAACTGATGATTGATTGTGCCACATTAACAGGTGCGGCGAAAGTAGCAGTAGGTAATGACTATCATTCTGTATTAACTATGGACGATAAACTTGCACAGGCATTATTTACCGCAGCGGAGCAAAGTAACGAACCATTTTGGCGTTTACCTTTTGCTGAGCGACATCGTGGGCAAATTGATTCTGCTTTTGCTGATATTGCAAATGTGGGGTCAGTGCCAGTTGGTGCAGGTGCAAGCACCGCAACTGCTTTTTTATCTTACTTTGTACAAAATTATCAACAACATTGGTTACACATTGATTGTTCAGCCACATTTTGCAAAAGTGGTAACGCATTATGGGCTGCGGGCGCAACGGGCTTAGGAATACAAACCTTAGCCACATTATTATTAAACCAACAGGGGGATTAATATGGCAATTGAACGTACATTGGCAATTATTAAACCAGATGCAACACAACGTGCAATAATTGGCACAATTTTGGCACGTTTTGAACAAGCGAAATTGAAAATTGTTGCCTTAAAAATGGTACAACTGGATCAAGCTCAAGCTGAGGGATTTTATGCGGAACATAAAGACAAACCTTTTTTTCAGTCTTTAGTGGCTTTTATGACCTCAGCCCCTGTGGTTGTCGCTGTCTTAGAGGGCGAAAATGCAGTAAAAAATTATCGTGAATTAATTGGAGCAACCAATTTAACGGAAGCAAGGGTAGGCACAATTCGTCATGATTTTGCTTTAACCTCAAGTAAAAACTCAGTGCATGGTTCGGATAGCCTTGCTTCGGCTCAACGAGAAATTGCCTATTTCTTTGTGGAAGATGAATTATTTTAAGGATATTAAAAATAATTGAAAAATAGACCGCACTTTTTTGTGTATTATGCAAAAGTGCGGTGGATTTTTATCTTGTTTTTCATATCAAATAGTGAGAATAAAATTTATTGTTGGATCGTTTGGATAAACCTCAAAAGTATGCCACAATATGGGATAGGCAAAAAATTATTTCGTGGTCGCCTTTTTAAATATAAAAATATTTTCTAAGGTACATATTGCAAGGTTTATTAATGAAAACAACAGCACAAATTAGACAGTCATTTCTAGATTTTTTTCACAGTAAAGGACATCAAATCGTCGATAGCAGTTCTTTAATTCCCGATAATGATCCTACATTGCTTTTTACTAATGCTGGTATGAACCAGTTTAAAGATGTATTTCTTGGTTTAGATAAGCGTCCTTATTCTCGAGCAACCACTGCCCAACGTTGTGTGCGAGCAGGTGGTAAACATAATGATCTTGAGAATGTGGGTTATACGGCACGTCATCATACATTTTTTGAAATGTTAGGTAATTTCAGTTTTGGCGATTATTTTAAACATGATGCCATTCATTTTGCTTGGGAATATCTTACTTCACCACAATGGCTTGGCTTGCCGAAAGAAAGATTGTGGGTTACTGTCTATGAAACAGATCAAGAAGCCTATGATATTTGGCATCAACAAATTGGCATTCCTGCCGAACGAATTATTCGAATTGGTGATAATAAAGGCGAACCGGGTAGTTATGCCTCGGATAATTTCTGGCAAATGGGGGATACAGGTCCTTGTGGTCCTTGTACTGAAATTTTTTATGATCATGGTGAACATATTTGGGGCGGCCCACCGGGATCTGCCGAAGAAGATGGCGATCGTTATATTGAAATTTGGAATGTGGTTTTCATGCAATATAATCGCCAAGCCGATGGCACAATGGAAAAATTACCAAAACCTTCCGTTGATACGGGAATGGGCTTAGAACGTATTGCCGCGGTGTTGCAACATGTAAATTCTAACTATGAAATTGATATTTTCCAAACCTTAATCGCAAAAGCCGCAGAGATTACAGGCGAGCGAGATTTAAATAATAAATCTTTACGTGTCATTGCCGATCATATCCGTTCTTGTGCTTATCTTATTGCTGATGGCGTACTTCCTTCTAATGAAGGGCGTGGTTATGTTTTACGCCGTATTATCCGTCGTGCAGTGCGTCATGGTCATTTACTCGGTGCGAAAGAAGCCTTTTTCTATAAATTAGTGCCAACTTTAATTGAGGTTATGGCGAGTGCGGCGAAAGATTTAAAAACTAAACAAGCTCAAATTGAAAAAGTCTTACGCTTAGAAGAAGAACAATTTGCTCGTACCTTAGAACGTGGATTAGCACTGCTTGATGAGGCCTTAGCTGAGGTAACTCATGGACAATTATCTGGCGAAGTAGCATTTAAATTATATGATACCTATGGTTTCCCATTAGATTTAACGGCTGATGTTTGTCGAGAACGTAATATTACCATTGATGAACAAGGCTTTGAGCAAGCAATGGAACAGCAACGGATAAGAGCGCAATCGGCAAATCAATTTGCTATGGATTATAACAACCTTATTCGTGTTGAGGGTTCAACCCAATTTGAGGGGTATACTGAGGCAGAATCTTTGGCAAAAGTAACCGCACTTTTTTATGAAGGCAAAGCTGTTGACCATATTCAAGCTGGGCAAAGTGCGGTAGTTATTTTAGAAAATACTCCGTTTTATGCCGAATCTGGTGGACAAGTTGGCGATAGTGGTTATTTGTCAGGTAATGGCTTGTTATTTAAAGTAACGGATACCCAAAAATATGGTCAAGTCTTTGGTCATATTGGCGAGTTGCAACAAGGAACATTAGAAGTAGGGCAAACGGTAAATGCCGTAGTGGATACCGAACGCCGTCAGGCAACCTCTTTAAATCATTCAGCAACGCATTTATTACACGCCGCATTGCGTCAGGTATTAGGGGATCACGTGGCACAAAAAGGCTCTTTAGTCGCTGAGAACGGATTACGCTTTGACTTTATCCAACCAGAACCCGTAACCAAACAGCAGTTAGCAGAAATTGAACGTTTAGTTAATCAAGAAGTACGAGCAAATTATCCAATTGTAACCCAAGTCATGGCGTTAGACGAGGCGAAAGCAAAAGGGGCAATGGCATTATTTGGCGAAAAATATGGTGAGCAAGTGCGTGTGGTCGGTATGGGAGATTTCTCAATAGAATTATGTGGGGGTATCCATGCACAACGTACGGGCGATATTGGTTTATTTAAAATTACAGCGGAAACTGCCGTAGCCGCAGGTATTCGCCGTATTGAAGCGGTAACAGGTGAACAAGCAATAAATTGGTTGCATCATCAGCAATCTTTATTAACACAGAGCGCGGAATTATTAAAATCTGATGTGAACTCAATTGTTGATAAGATTCATCAGTTACAAGAGAAAGCAAAGAAAACTGAAAAAGAATTGCAACAGTTAAAAGATAAAATGGCACAGCAAGCGGGTGCTGATTTAGCCAAGAATGCAATCAAAATCCATGATGTTGCAGTGGTTGTGCAACGTTTAGATAATGTAGATAGCAAATCTTTACGGATAATGGTTGATGATCTTAAAAATCAGTTAGGCTCAGCTGTAATTGTTTTCGCCTCAGTAATGGGGGAAAAAGTAAACTTGGTAGTAGGAGTTACGCAGGATCTAACCAGCAAAGTGAAAGCGGGCGAGTTAGTAAATATGTTAGCTCAACAAGTAGGTGGAAAAGGCGGTGGTCGTCCTGATATGGCGATGGCTGGCGGTACTCAACCTAATAACATTAATGTTGCATTATCGGGTTGTTTAGATTGGTTACAAACACATTTGTAATTATATTTTTAATATGAATTATTTGTGACAGATCACAGCTTATATTCACCACACCAACAATAAGTTGGTTTGGTTATGATGATAATTCGTTGTCATTATCATAGTTTAAGTAAGAAGGATCTTGTAAGTAATAAGGATATTTTCAATATAAATTACAAACAAGAAGGGGAGTTTGTATGCTAATATTAACCCGAAAACTTGGTGAAAGTTTGCTGATTGGTGATGATATTTCTATCACAATCTTGAGCATGCGTGGTAACCAAATAAAAATTGGTGTTAATGCACCGAAAAATATTTCTGTTCATCGTGAAGAAATTTATCGGCGGATTAAACAATCTCAAGACGAGAAAGAAAGCCAAAATAGGGATTAAAGATGGAAAAATTAACTTGTTTTAAAGCCTATGATATTCGTGGTCAGCTAGGTTCAGAACTCAATACGGATATTGTCTATCGCATTGGTCGTGCTTTTGGGCAATTTCTACAACCTAAAACCATCGTGGTCGGTGGTGATGTACGTTTGACGAGTAAAGAGCTCAAAAGTGCTGTTACCAATGGATTATTGGACGCTGGCGTTAATGTAATCGATCTGGGAGAAGTGGGTACAGAAGAAGTTTATTTTGCGACTTCTTTTTTACAAGCTGATGGAGGAATAGAGGTTACAGCAAGTCATAATCCAATGGATTATAATGGCTTAAAACTGGTACGAGAGGGATCTCGCCCAATTAGTGCTGACACAGGTTTAGCCGAGATACAACGCCTAGCAGAAGAAAATAATTTTCCTGTTGTTAGCAAACGTGGGCATTATAAGCAACAATCTGTGGTTGGCGATTATGTAGAACATTTACTTTCTTATATTAATCTCGCTACTCTCACACCATTAAAATTGGTTATTAATTCAGGTAACGGGGCGGCTGGGCATATTATTGATGCCATTGAAGCACAATTTAAGGTTCATCAAGTCCCTGTGGAAATCGTGAAGATCCATAATAATCCAGACGGTACTTTTCCACATGGTATTCCTAATCCATTACTACATGAAAACCGCCAAGATACTATAGATGCAGTGAAAAAGCACCACGCAGATATGGGGATTGCCTTTGATGGTGATTTTGACCGTTGTTTCCTATTTGATGAAAATGGCGAATTTATTGAAGGCTATTATATTGTGGGCTTATTGGCTCAGGCTTTCTTGGCAAAACAGCCCGGTGCAAAAATTATTTATGACCCTCGTTTAGTATGGAATACCCAAGAGCTAGTTGAAAAAAATGGCGGGCAGGCGATTATGTCTAAATCAGGGCATTCCTTTATTAAGGAAAAAATGCGGGCTGAAGATGCCATTTATGGCGGAGAAATGAGTGCTCATCATTATTTTCGTGATTTTAATTATTGCGATAGCGGTATGATCCCTTGGTTATTGGTCATGGAGCTATTGTGCAAAACTGGAAAAAGTTTAGGGCAATTAGTGAATGAAAGTGTTAAACGCTATCCTTCGCCAGGGGAAATTAATAGTAAATTGACGGATGCACAAAAAAGCATTGCTCGTGTCAAAGAATTTTATGCCCCTAATGCCATTAAAGTAGAAGAAATTGATGGCATTAGCCTTGAGTATCCACAATGGCGTTTTAATTTGCGTAGTTCCAATACAGAACCAGTGGTACGCTTAAATTTAGAAACGCGTGGCGATGAACAGCTAATGCAGGAAAAAACAGAAGAAGTATTAGCCTTATTACGCCAATAAAAATTATTGCAAATTAGACCGCACTTTTAGAATAGCAAAAGTGCGGTCTATTTATAAAAAATTTAAGGATAAAAAAATGAAAGCAATTATCCCTGTTGCAGGGCTAGGCACAAGAATGTTACCTGCCACTAAGGCAATACCAAAAGAAATGTTGACCATTGCAGATAAACCGCTTATTCAATATATTGTTAATGAATGTGTTGCGGCGGGTATTAAAGAAATTGTCTTGGTTACACATTCATCAAAAAATGCCATAGAAAACCATTTTGACACTTCTTTTGAATTAGAAACTATGCTAGAAAAACGGGTAAAACGGCAATTACTTGATGAAGTACGTTCCATTTGTCCTAAAGACGTAACCATTATGCATGTACGTCAAGGTAATGCAAAAGGTTTGGGGCATGCGGTATTATGTGGCCGTCCACTGGTTGGCAATGAACCCTTTGCGGTAGTTTTACCCGATGTATTACTCGCGGATTTCAGTGCGGATCAACGTAAAGAAAACCTCTCAGCGATGATTAAACGTTTCCAAGCGACACAAGCAAGTCAAATCATGGTAAGACCCGTAGAAATGCAAGAAGTGAGTAGTTATGGAATTGCTGATTGTAATAATGCACCATTAACAGCAGGAGAAAGTACTAAAATAAAATCTATTGTAGAAAAACCTGCTATTGAGAAAGCACCCTCTAATCTTGCTGTTGTTGGGCGTTATGTATTTTCTGCCACCATTTGGGATCTGTTAGAAAAAACGCCTATCGGCGTTGGCGATGAAATCCAATTAACCGATGCCATTGATATGCTGATTGAAAAAGAACCCGTTGAGGCTTTTCATATGACAGGCGAAACCTTTGATTGTGGCGATAAATTGGGTTATATGCAGGCGTTTGTGGAATACAGTTTACAACATGCTAAATTAGGGAATGAATTTAAGCAATATTTAAAATCTTTGCAAACCAAGTTATCTGATTGATATAAGAGGTTATTTCGTGATCATACATTGAAATACACGCCTAAATAAAAACGACTGTCGAGGGAGGGAAATATAAAAGTTCCTTCTAGCTTTAATTGTGGGGATTGTTACAATTATTACATGTAACAATATTTTATAGTCGTAATTTAAAATAAGACAAGACGGTACGTCGAAGACAGTACGAATAGTACGGCGAGGCGTACCAACACAGTATTATTTTAAAGTGGGACGACTATAATTCAAAAAACCACCGCACTTTAAATAACATACCTATTTTGTTTTTAATTTGTACTCCCTTAAAATAAAACATACTCAATAAGGAGTATTTAGGTATTACCCAAAGCATAAAATCTATTCAATCACATCAAAATCCTGCTATTTTTTCATATGAAATTTCAATTTTGTGAAGTTCGTCATATTTCGTTAAGCGGTTTTCCGCTAGACTTAGCGCCGCATACAAATCATTTGGTATTTATTATTTTATTTAAATTTAAGGAGAATAGATGAGTATTGCGATTATCATAGCAACCCATGGTATCGCCGCTGAGCAGTTGTTAAAAACGACAGAAATGCTTATTGGTGAACAAGAAAACGTTGCTTATATTGACTTTGTTGCGGGCGAAAATGCTGAAACGATTATGGAGAAATATCAACAAAAACTCGATAACGAATTAGCCCATTGCCAGCAAGTATTATTCTTAGTTGATACTTGGGGCGGTAGTCCATTTAATGCGGCTAACCGTATCGCTGATGGCAAAGACAATATGGATATTGTGACTGGTGTCAATGTGCCGATGTTAGTAGAAACCTTTATGGCGAGAGATGATGAACCCACACTAAATGAATTAGTGGAGGTCGCCTTAGAAGCAGGACGTTTAGGGGTGAGAGCATTAAAATACCAAGAAGAACAACAAGAAAAAACACCTGAAGTTACGCCTTCTCAGCCTCAAACTTCAGCACCGAGCCAACCGTCTGTTATTGATAATGGCAAACGTATGACCTTTGGTTTAGTGAGAATTGATGATCGTCTTATCCATGGTCAGGTGGCGACTCGTTGGACGAAAGAAAGTAAAGTGAGTCGTATTATTGTGGTTAATGATGATGTGGCGAAAGATCAAGTGCGTTCTACCATGTTAAAAAGTGTTGCTCCACCCGGGGTTACTGCTCACGTTGTGAATGTAGATAAAATGGTACGGGTTTACAACAATCCTGAATATGGCGATGAACGAGTTATGCTCTTATTTACCAATCCAACGGATATTGTGCGTTTACTTGATGCAGGCGTACCAATGCAATCCATTAATATCGGTGGTATGGCTTATCGAGAAGGTAAGAAAATGATTACCAGTGCTGTTTCTGTGGATCAACAAGATATTGACGCCTTTAAAAATATTGCTGCCCGTAATATTGAACTTGATGTGCGTAAAGTATCCAATGATAGCCGTCAATATATGATGGATTTGTTAAAGAAAAATAACTTAGTCTAAGGATAAATTTATGGAAATCTCAACTTTTCAAATTATACTCGTTTTTCTCGTTTCTTGTATCTGCGGTATGGGATCTATTCTTGATGAATGGCAAACACACCGTCCATTGATTGCCTGTACCTTGATTGGTTTAGTATTGGGCGATATCACCACTGGGATTATTGTCGGCGGTACACTTGAACTACTTGCCCTTGGCTGGATGAATATTGGTGCAGCTTTAGCCCCTGATGCGGCACTTGCTTCTGTTGTTTCTACTATTTTAGTAATTGTCGGCAGACAAGATATTCCAACAGCAATCGCTTTAGCCATTCCACTTGCTGCGGCAGGTCAGGTATTGACCTATGTCGTGCGAGCCATTACTGTTGGTTTCCAACACGCTGCCGATAAAGCGGTAGAAACTGGCAATCTATTTAAATTAGATGTTTTACATTGCACCGCATTATTATTACAAGCGATGCGTATTGCCATTCCTGCTTTATTGGTGGTATTGACCGCAGGAACAGATACTGTGCAAAGTATGTTACACAGTATTCCTGAAGTCATAACCACTGGGTTAAAAATCGCAGGAGGCTTTATTGCTATCGTAGGTTACGCCATGGTAATTAATATGATGCGTTCTGGACATTTAATGCCATTTTTCTATGCAGGATTTGTCGTGGCAGGCTTTACCGATTTTAACCTTGTTGCATTAGGGGTATTAGGTACAATTACCGCCTTACTTTATATTCAATTACACCCAAAATACAACCAAAGTAAACAAGTGGTTGTACAAGCCAATAACAATAACGATCTTGATAACAGATTAGACTAATAGGATAAAAGTTATGACAGAGAAAAAAGTAACACAAAAAGATTTAAATGCCGTTGTACTTCGTTCAAATCTTTTTCAAGGTTCGTGGAACTTTGAACGTATGCAAGCATTAGGCTTTGCGTATTCTATGGTACCTGTTATCAAACGTCTTTACCCTGATCCAAATTCACAAGAACGTAAAGATGCGATTAAACGCCATTTAGAGTTTTTTAATACTCAGCCTTTCGTTGCCGCACCTGTATTAGGGGTTACCATTGCTATGGAAGAAGAGCGAGCTAATGGTAAAGCCATTGATGATGCGGCGATCAACGGGATTAAAGTGGGGTTAATGGGGCCGTTGGCAGGAGTTGGTGATCCCATTTATTGGGGAACAGCACGCCCCGTATTTGCTGCACTTGGGGCAAACCTAGCTTTAACTGGAAGTTTATTAGGACCTGTCTTATTCTTCCTATTGTTTAATCTTGTACGTTTAGCTACCCGTTATTTCGGCGTTACCTATGGTTATCGTAAAGGCTTAGATATTGTTGGCGATATGAGTGGTGGTTTATTGCAAAAACTTACCGAAGGGGCTTCAATTTTAGGTCTCTTTATTATGGGGGCATTGGTGCAAAAATGGACGACAATTAATGTGCCATTAGTAATGTCCACCATACCAAAACAAGACGGTACGATTGAAGTAACTACCGTACAAAATGTATTGGATAGCTTAATGCCCGGTTTATTGCCGTTATTGCTTACCTTTGCTTGTATGTGGCTATTACGTAATCGTGTTAATGCCCTCTGGATTATCATTGGGTTCTTTGCCCTTGGTATCTTTGGTGCATGGACAGGTATTCTAGCCTAATCTTATCCTCAATTAGGATACGCCATCAAGGCGTATCCTTTTGTACAATAAATATCACAAAATATGATTAATACATTATTATTTATCGGTATCGTCCTATTTCTATGTTATGCCCTATATGACCAAGTAGGTATGGATCATTGGCAAGGCAAAACTCTCTTAAAAGTGCGGTTAAAAAAACGGGCAAAAATGGACGCGATGATTTTTATCGCCTTGTTATTATTAGTTATTTATCAAAGTCTTGACAATCTCACCCCGCTATCCATTTATTTACTCGCCACCATTATCCTGCTAACCCTATATGCTGCCTTTATCCGTTCTCCAGTACTATTACTCAAACCTAACGGCTTTTTCTATGGCAATATTTTTATTTCTTATGCTAAAATTCACGCCATTAATGTAACCTCAGATAATGTCTTAGTGATTGATTTACACAGCGGAAAACGCTTAATCATACTGCCCGAGCAGACTCAACAATTACCAACAATCTTAAACATTCTTGCTCAACTAAACATTATCCAAGCAGATTTTTCGCAAATTTTAGGAAAAAATAATGACAAGCATCTATAAACTCACAGGAACAATTCAACATTATGTTTGGGGAGGTAATCAATATATTCCTAATCTATTGAATATCAACGCCAGCAATCCCCATTATGCCGAACTCTGGCTAGGTGCACATTCCAGCTCGCCAGCCCTTATTGAGCAAGATCAACACACAATTCCGCTAAACCAATTTTTACAGCAAAATCCTACCGCACTTGGACAACAAAGTAAGAAAAAATTTGGCAATCGCCTCCCTTATTTACTAAAAATCCTAGATGTTAAACAGCCTTTATCCATTCAACTTCACCCCACAAAGCAACAAGCAGAATTAGGTTTTGCACGAGAAAATCAGCAAAATATCCCCCTAACCGACAGCAAACGCACTTATAAAGATGACAACCACAAACCTGAAATGATGATTGCCTTATCGGATTTTTGGTTATTGCATGGTTTTAAACCTAAATCACAAATTATTGAGAGTTTAAAAACTCGCCCATCCTTGACCGCACTTGCCCAACAATTAGCTCAACAGAATCTTGCCGATTTCTATGCTCATATTATGCAAGCGGATCATCAGCAATTAGCACAATGGTTACAACCTATTCTCGAACAAAATCAAGGCAAAACTCTGCCCTTAACTGACCCAGATTATTGGGTATGTTATACCGCTGACAGTATGCAACTTGCCCCACAAAAACTTGATGCAGGCTTAATGTGCTTTTATTTATTCAACCTTGTTCATCTCAAAACAGGCGAAGGAATCTACCAAGCAGCAGGAATTCCACACGCTTATTTGCGTGGGCAAAATATTGAATTAATGGCGGAATCCGACAATGTGATCCGAGGCGGACTCACCCCAAAACATATTGATATTGCAGAATTATTAAAGGTCATTGATTACCAAGAAATTACACCAACAATCATCAGCCCCGCCCCTCAAGCCGTCTATACCTACCCAACCCCTGCTAAAGATTTTGCCTTAACTCAAATTTGTTACCAACAAGGACAACAACTGCAACGCCAAGCAATAAATGCTGAAACTCTACTGGTTATGCAAGGTAAAATTCAGCTAACCAGTGGCGATAGCAGCGTTGAACTGACACAAGGACAAAGTGCTTTTATTTGTGCGGAAAGCCATTATCAAATAGAAGGATTACAGGAGGGATATTTAGTCATCGCAAAACTGCCTGATGAATAAATATCCATTTGCCTGAAAGAAATCCTACACCAAAGTGCGGTTACTTTTAGCGTTTTTTGTGGTTATTCCTCCGATTTTTTAATAGTTTTAACCTTTCAGAAAACCGAATACAAAGAACAGAACAATTATTTTAACACTTAAATTAGTCTTATTGTTATTTTATAGTCGTTTCAATTTAAAATGAGACAAGGAGGTACATCGAAGACAGTACAAATAGTACGGCAAAACGTACCAACGCTGTATCATTTTAAAGTGGAACGACTATAATTGACTATTAATGCTTTACGAAATAAAAAAGCCTACTTAAACAATGTTTATAGTAGGCTCTAGCAAAATACCTAAATTAACGGCTGCGGAAAATAATTCGCCCTTTAGTTAAATCGTAAGGGGTCATTTCCACCGTAACTTTATCGCCAGTTAAAATACGAATATAGTTTTTACGCATCTTCCCTGAAATATGAGCTGTAACTACATGCCCATTTTCTAGTTCTACACGAAACATCGTGTTTGGCAAGGTTTCTAAAATCGTGCCTTGCATTTCAATACAATCTTCTTTAGCCATTTATTCCTCTGATTATTTAATAGAAAATTTTGTTATTATAACAATAATATTTGTAATTAAAAGCCTAAGCCTAAGGATTTAGGCGATTAAAACTAAATAACGTAAAAATTAAACATAATGATGTCTATGTTGTAAATACCAAGCAACAGTTTGGCGTAAGCCCTCCGCAAAGGATTGCTTAGGCTGCCATTCTAATTGATGAAAAATCTTACTGCTATCCAAAACATAACATTTATCATGCCCGGGGCGGTCAGCCACATACGCAATAAGTTGATGATAATATTGCACACCTTGAGGTTTATTGGGTTCCATTTCTTCTAATAATTGGCAAATTTGTTGTACTACCGCCAAATTAGTTTGCAGATTATTCGCCCCAATATTATAAATCTCGCCGATTTTTCCCGCCGTAAGCACTTTATATAATGCCTGCACATGATCATCAACGAATAACCAATCTCTAATTTGACTACCGTCCCCATAAATAGGCAATTTTTCCCCTTTTATTGCCTTTAAAATAAAGGAAGGAATTAACTTTTCTGGATATTGATAAGCACCATAATTATTGGAAGACCGAGTAAGCAAAATAGGTAATCCATAAGTTCTCGCCCAAGCGGTAACAAGATGATCACTGGCTGCTTTTGATGCTGAATAAGGGCTACTTGGCATACAAGTGGCATATTCATCAGCTCCTACTGAATCTGATCGCCAATCACCATAAACTTCATCAGTAGAAACATGATGAAAACGAAAATCTCGTTGTTTTTCCTGAGGTAATAATTGCCAATAATGACAAGCAGTTTCTAATAAGGTGTAAGTACCAATAATGTTGGTTTGAATAAAATTTTGTGCTTGCTGAATAGAACGATCAACGTGAGTTTCTGCGGCTAGATGAATAACCCAATCAGGTTGATGTTGATGAAAAATTTGGCTAAGTTGAGCTTTATCACAAATATCCGTTTGAATAAAGGTATAACGATCATTTGTTGATATAGAAGATAAAGCCAATAAATTGCCTGCATAAGTTAATTTATCAACATTAATTACCTGATGCAAAGTATGTTTAATTAAATATCTAATCAGGGCAGAACCAATAAAGCCTGCCCCACCTGTGACTAATATTTTTACCATAAAATATTAATTTTTTGATTTTTGTTGTAACATTGCATAAAACACAATTACAAGAAAGAAATAAAAAACCGTCCCCGAGTTATGAGCTAAAAAGCCTTGACTAATAAAATAAAAAGCCACTGAAATAATATGGACGCCCCCCAATAATGCTAAGGTTGTTTGTTCTAAATTATCCTTATTTATTGCTTTAATAAAAATTCTAAAAGGAATAAATAATATCGTTAATAAGGCAATTAAACCAATTATTCCTCTCTTAGAAAGATCATCTAAATATTGATTATGTGCATGACTAAATTGAGAAGCATATTCGCTAATAATACCTTGCTTACCTTGCTCCAAACGATTTTCTGTAACACCTTGCTGCCCCCAACCTAAAAAGGGCTTTTGTTGAGCTTGTAATAACGCACTTTTCCACATATCAAAACGTGCCCCCACAGAGGTTGAGCCATTTCCTTTATCAAAATAAGCAGTAATTTCATGGGTAGCTTGATGAAAACGATGACTAATAGAAGTATTAGGTACTAAACTTGCGCCTGCAATAATAATAACAATCATTGCAACAAAAGCCATAATACTTTTTTTCGGTAAATATTGCTTATAAATAAAGAAAATAAAAAATAAAATAAAAGGTAAACCAATCCAAGCACCACGAGCCGTAGATAAAAAGCCAGCCAAAATCCCCATTAACGAAAAGAAAGTATAAAGTGCGGTCAATTTATATTGTTTTTTTATAGTAAAATATAACGTAGCCACCACAGAAAACATTGCAATAGACATTGCAATATCTCCCCCTTGAATATGCATATGGGTATAAAATGCTTGTTCTTTATGCAAAATAAAGCGTTGATAAATTGCAACTAAACCTGCAATAAAAGCCCCAAATGGTATGGTATGTAAAATAATATTCTCTTTTATTGGAAAACGCTTAAATAATAATAACAAGGGTAAAAATAATAAAATTTTTGTTGGATTATCCAATACCCTTGCTTTATCACCATGTATAATCACTGATAATAAAAAAGTGGCAAAATAGAATACATAAACAAAAATAATTTGTTTATCAAAGCTGGTTAGCTGAATTTTATTTTTCTTAATCAAAAAATAAATTAAATATCCAACTCCAATTACTACCAAAATAAAAGGTGAATAATTATAACCTTTTACTAAAAATAATATGGAGAGAAAGAAAAAAGAGATTAATACTGTGGTAAAATTTACTCTTATAATGTGTTTTAACATACCTGCTCCTAATATAAATTAATATGCTCCGCTGCGATTTAATACTATTTTTATTGTTTTAAATAAAATTGCAATATCATTCCATAAAGACCAATTTTTAACATACCACGCATCAAAGTAAACCCTTGTTTCGTAATCAACATCATTACGTCCACTCACTTGCCATAATCCTGTCATACCTGGCTTTGCCATAAAATAATAATCCACATCTTGCTGGTAACGAGCCAACTCCTCTTTAACAATGGGTCTTGGCCCAACTAAGCTCATTTCACCTTTTAAAACATTAAATAATTGCGGTAACTCATCTAAACTGGTTTTTCTTAAAAAACGTCCTATGGACGTAATTCTCGGATCATTTTTTAATTTAAAATCTTTATCCCATTCTGCTTTAGCAATAGGATTTGTTGCTAATAAATGTTCTAATACTTCTTTAGAATTTACCACCATGGATCTAAATTTTAAACAATTAAATGGTTTACCATTACGCCCTATTCTGGTATGCCCATAAATCGCATTTCCACCGTCTTTTTTTATCATAAAATAAATAATTAATAATAAAGGGGATAGTAAAGTGATAACAGTTATAGAACCAATAATATCCATTGTTCTTTTTAAAATACGGGAGGATAGCTTTGCCAGATTATTATTAATTCTAAGTAACATTACCTCATAGCTAAAAATAAAGGTCATATCTGTACTATACAAAGGTAATCCTCTTAATGTAGGAATAACGGACACCGATCGACAATTTTTTCTCGCTAATTCTCTTAACCAAAAATCTAAGGTGTCATTTTCATTGTTCTCTAATGCAAGGATAAATTGAATATCCTTATATTGACCAATAATATCCCAAACTTTATTCCCCCCCCCCTCAATAATTGGAATATTTAAATGGCTTATATGTTTATGTTCATCATTGTTGGACGTAATAAAATATTTAATATCAAGTCCTAAGTAAGATTCACTTGTAATGGCATTATAAGCATCTAATGCATTTTTGCCATTACCAATAATTATGGTTTCCTTTATATACCAACCCAGTTTTATCAATAAATACTTAACAAAAATCCGTCCCAAAGGTACAATAATAATTGCACAAATCCAAGTTATTCCCCATAAATAACGTGAGAAATAAGATTTAGAAAAAGCTATAATTGCAAGCTCAATAACAGCTAAAATAATTAACGTTCTTACAATTTCTTTTAACTCATACCAAAATGGTTTTCTATAAGTATAATGACGAAGTCTTATCCAAAACCAAATAACACCAATACTAGAAATTAATATATGTAAAAGAAATAACTCATTTCTTTCAAATAAAGATATATTTTTACCAAAATTGTATATAAAAAAATCAGATAGAGCAAAAGATAATAGTATACAAATTGTAAGTAAAAATAAATCTATAATAATTAATATATACTTAGATAGTAATACTTTATTCATAATCTATTTTAATAGTTTAGGCTCTATTTGTTTTAAAAAATCAACTGCATCTTTCACTTTCTGAGAAGAGCCTTTTTTAGTAATTAATAATGCATCGTCTGTATCAACAATAATTAAATCATCTACATCAATAGTAACTACTTTTTTACTACTCCATATAAAATTATTCTTACTATTTATTGATACATGATGCTCCGTAATATTATTATTATCAATATTTTTAATAAACTCTTTTTCTAAAGAGTCAAAACTTCCTACATCAGACCAACCTAAATCACCACAAACTACTTTAATCTTATTAGATTTTTCCATTACTGCATAATCAATGCTATCAGAGGGAATATTCAGCATATCTTTTATATCAATAGAGCGACTAGCTCCATTTACCTTACTATTATCATATGCTTGTTTAGTAGTAAAATAGATATCGGGAGAATAAATTTTTAATTCATCTAAAAAAACACCTGCTTTGAAACAAAATATACCACAATTCCAATAATATCTATCGTTCTCAAAATATTGCTTAGCTGTATTAAAATCAGGTTTTTCCTTAAAACTAAGAACATTTTCTTGATCAATCGTTTCTATATAACCAAAACCAGTTTCAGGATATTTAGGTTTTAAACCAAAGGCAACTAGAAAATCATTATTAGCTAAATTTTGTGCTTTATCAACCATTCTAAGATAGTTTTCCTCATTTTTTATTAATTGATCTGAAGATGTAACTAACACAATATCATCTTCATTTAGATCAAAACAAGCTAAAGCTATTGCTGGAGCGGTATTTCTTCCTATTGGTTCTAAAATGTAACGAATATTATAAATATCTTTAGCTTGATTGTTAGCCAAATAAAATTGCTTTTCATTAACTAAGGCAATAACCTCATCACAATATTTATTATTCCTGGCTAATGTCATTTGGTAAAGCGATCCTTGATGAAATAACTCAATAAATTGTTTAGGTATTTGAGTACGACTTAATGGCCAAAGCCTAGTTCCAGATCCACCACATAGAATTAAATTTATCATATTATCCTCTAAATAACTCATATTTATTTTCTATATATTCTTTTATCTCTTTCTCAAATCGTTCAGCTGAGAATCTCAATGAATTCTCTCTAATAAAATTAGGATCAAATTTTTCCTGCCTTTGTTCAAACTTATTAATGGCCTCAGCTAAACTACTTATATTCTGTTGTTCAAAATATATTCCTGTTTGGTTATTAATAACAGTTTCTCTTGCACCTCCTTTATTAAAACAAATAACGGGGGTTCCACAAGCCTGAGCCTCAACGGGGATTATACCAAAATCTTCTTCTGCCGCAAAAACGAAGGCTTTTGCCTTACTCATAAAGTCAATTAATACAGAATCTGGTTGATAGCCTAGAATTTCAATATTTTTACTTGCCTTTGCTTTTATCTTATCCATATCTGGTCCTGCTCCAATAACAATAAGTTTCTTATTTGTATGACTAAAGGTTTCAACAATAAGATCAATTTTCTTATAAGGAACTAACCGGGAGGCAGTTAAATAAAAATCTTCTTTATTAGAATTTAATTGAAATTTATTTATATCAACAGGTGGATAAATAACATCTGATTTTCTGCTATAAATTTTTTCTATTCTTTTTGCAATATAATAAGAATTTGCAATGTAATGATCTACTCGATTTATTGTGGATTGATCCCAAATTCTAAGTTTATGTAAAAAATATTTTGCTAAAAGCCCTTTTATTCCTTTCTGCAATCCACTTTCTTCTAAATAACGAAAATATAAATCCCAAGCATAACGCACAGGAGTGTGTACATAACTAATATGTAATTGATTAGCATGTGTTAATACCCCTTTAGCAACACAATGAGAAGAAGACAAAATAACATCGTAATTTTCAAGATTAAATTGTTCAATGGCAAATGGAAAAAGCGGAAGATAATTTCTGTATTTATCTTTAGCTTTAGGTAATTTCTGAATAAAGCTTGTATTCGCTCGCTTTCCCTTAAGTATTATTTCTCTGTTGTTATCATCTAAAAAATCAATCAAACTATAAATATCAAAATCATTCCAAATATTAGTAATATTTTCGATGCATTTCTCTGCTCCACCAAAAGTAGAGAACCAATCATGAATTAGTGCTTTTTTCATTATATTCTCTTAATCAAATCATCATAACCTAATAATTTAAATGCTTCCTCTATTCGAGAAACCACTTTATCCCAAGTATAAAATTTAGCTCTTTCTAATCCTTGTAAAGATAAATCTTTTCTTAATTCAATATTTGCTGATAATATATCTATCGCATTTGATATTTCTTGCTGACTATCAGGATTAACCAATAATGCAGCTTGCCCAGCAATCTCAGGCATAGAAGTTACATTTGAAGTAATAACTGGCGTTCCACAAGCAAAAGATTCAACTATTGGTAAACCAAACCCTTCATAGTAAGAAGGAAAAATAGAAAATATCGCTCCTCGATAAAAACTTGCCATTTCAGCATCTGTTATTCTACCTGTAAAAATAACCTTTTTCTCCACATCTAAAGAACTTATTAATGATTTTAATTGTTGATTAATATTACCAGTAAATACAAGATAAGCAGATTTACTAAAGTTGCTGTTTATAAATGCATTGATCAAATTTACTTCATTTTTATGTCCTTTTCTATTACTTACGCAAAAAATATAAGGCTTATCATAAGATTGTTTTCTACCATAAGGTAAAAATTCTGCTGATACACCATTGCCCACTACAAAAATTTTTTGTCTAGGAACATGGAAAAATTCAACGATTCTTCTTTTTGAGAATTCAGAAACAGTAAAAATAGCTAAGGATTTCTGACATAATATGGCTAAAACAGTTCTATAATAAATATTTTTTAATATAGAACTATTTTCCTTTCTATCAATATGATTCAAATCATGTATTGTTAATATATAAGGTTTTTTACTTATCAATGGTGCATTATAACCCGGTGAAAAAAATAAATCATAGCTTGAAATATTTTTATTAAATGACAATCTTAACGGATCATAGGGACTAGTAGGCTTATAAGTATTATAAAAACCTTTCATATCCATTCTATCATAAATCTCTTTAGCAAATCGACCAATACCATGATCTCCAATCCATCTTGAATCAAATAAAATCATATTTTACCTTGTTTATTCTCTATTTTTCTTTGATACCATTTATACCCTAAAAAGATATGAGCATTCAACATCGCAATTAATACCCACAAATAAGGACGCAATATATTTTGATTAAAACATAATATAACCAACTCCCAGAACAATGAAAATCTAATAGCTAAAATTATATCTGCCATAACCTTATTATAAGGTAAAAGATTTTTAGCTATATTTAATGAAGAAGAAAATAACTTTCTTAAATATAGAATAAAACATAAAAACCCCAAAATACCACCAGCTGCTAACATTTCTAAGAATATATTCATTCCCTCAAAATTCTTCGCTTCCTCTTGCGTAGAAATAATTATTCCTTGAAATTTTGCTATGGCTGGAGCTATTCCGCCTAGGCTATAACCTATAAATGGGCTTTCTAAAAATACAGAAATCGTATTCATTGCATCGCTACTACGCATTGATACTGAATGAGAAGTTGTACCAAATAATCCTGTATCATGTAATAAAAAGATAAGGTCATCAAAATTATATATAAAAATAGATGAAATAATAATTATACCAATAAATAAAAATAAAATTATATTTAAATCCCTTCTCTTTATCTTACGATTATTTATAACATCTTTAATGATTGAATTAACAAAAAGGTATAGAAACGCACTCAACATCATTACATAAGACATTCGCGAAGAAGACAACAAAATAGCTAATGTAATAATAATAAAAATATATTTATATTTATAAAAAAGTTCAAAATTCTTAAAAAATAAATATAATAATAGTGTCCAACCAATATATAAATAAGTAGCATAATATGATGGTTCATAAGAAAAACCATTAACTCTAGGTAGCTTTTCCTTTATCCACCATTGTTGTATAAAGAAATCTATTCCTAAAAGTCCCAAAATAAACTGTATTACTCCAAATGCAGATAAAATTAAAAATGATAATATAAAATAATCTAAGATTTTACCCCCCCCACGACTATTTTATTATTTAAGCTATAATATTTTAGTGTATAAATAGTTATTATAGGTATAAGCATTATTGAAGCAAATAGCCATAATAAATAACCGATACTTCTAGATATAACAGTTGTATTATTAATAAAAATAAAAAGTATTATATATAATAACAAAAGATATTCTTTCCCTATTATTAATTGGTCAAATTCATTCTTAAAAATGAGTATTATAATCAATAAAAACTCTAAAAAATAAAAAGCCCTAATATTAAAGGAATACATTTGTATATTTAAAAATATATCAAATGAAGACAATAAAAAAAGACTAAATAATAAAAATCTAGCATACATAAAATTATCTCATCAATTTTTCAATATATCATAGTACAGCTTATAAGTTTCTTTAGCCATTTTGCTCCAAGAGTATAATGGTAGAACTTGTTTAGCATTTATTATTAACTCTTGCTTAATCCTATCGCCTGATAAAACAATATCAATTTTATCTGCTATATCTTTATAAGACAAAGGATCAAAATAAATCGCAGCATTTCTATATATTTCTGGTAAACAAGTAGCATTACTACTTATAACAGGAGTTTCATACGCCATTGCTTCCAATCCGGGCAAACCAAATCCCTCCATTAAAGACGGAAAAACATAGCATTCAGCATTCTTATATAACCAATTACGCTCAGAATTAGAAATATACCCAGTAAAAATAATATTTTTAAACCCATTTTTAGAAAAATAACTTTTATTAAGTTCAGCATCAACATTCAATCTACCTACTAATACCAACCCTAAATTAGGATATTTATCTAATAATAACTGGTGTGCTTTCCCTAACCGTTTGAGATTTTTATATTCTGTCTGTTGCCCTACATATAAAATATATTTTTTAAAAGGAATTTTATACTCTTTATAAACAAGATCTTGTCTATTATCAATTCCACTCTCATAAATAACCTTAACTTTATCAGGCTCTACCTTAGAAAAATTCAAATATTCTTCTCGAGTAAAATTTGAAGGGGTAATAATAAAATCACTGCTTCTAGCTATTTTCTTGAATAAATATTTAGCTACTAACTGTTTTAGATAAAAAATAATTTTATTCTTAGAAGGATTATATGATTTTAATAAGGTTAAATCATGTATTGTAGTTATTTTTTTTCCTTTATATAACAATGGTTGTTGCGGCATACAAAAATGTACTAAATCTGGTTTAATACCATCTAATAATTTTTTTAACTTTATTTGTTCTTCAAAAGAATAATCTTTTATATCTGCTATAACTCGTTGAAAATTTTTACATTTTGGTTGGTAAAGTTCAAAATCTTTCTTTCTTAATAAAATAAAGTATTTATTTTTCTTATCTATTTTTTCTAATTCTTTAATAAGATTAAGAGCATAAGTTCCAGTTGAACTTCCAATAACTCTTGCATCAATAGCTATTCTCATTTAGTTTTCCCTTTCTAATAATTTTGAAAGAATAAAAAATTCTATAAAATAATACTACACTTTCAGTGGCAAGAACTAATAATGCTATATTCATAATACTAATAGAGTCAAATAAATAAAGACATATTATGCTCAGCAAATGAAAAATTGCCCCAAAAATAATACTATTATTAGCATGATTAATATAACCAATACTACCTAAAAAAGGATAGCCCAACATACAACTAATAGTAGCAATAATAAATGAAACAGTAAATATATCAAATATCTTTATTACAAAATAATTTACGTTATTATTATAAAATAGTGTTAATATGAATTGATCTAAATTAATCATAAATATACATCCAATAGTACAAATACTAGCTACCCCTATAAGGATATACTTAAAAAATACAATATTTTTAGTTCTCGTCATATAGGGATAAAGTACGGCTGTTAATGGACCTGTAAAAGCAAGCATTGCCTTATATAATTGTTCAGCCATATTGTAATAAGCAACTATATTATTAGTAGTAACCATTCCTAATATAACAGTATTAACACCTGTATAAAAATTAACTGAAATATTAGATAAAAAATATTGGAAACTATCTTTAAAATAATAAATAATTTGATTTATTGATACAGTAATAAATCTAACTTTAAATTTAGTATAAACTATATATATTGATAAAATCGCACCCAAAATGTTTCCTAATCCATTTA
Organism: Volucribacter amazonae; assembly: GCF_029783845.1. Lineage (NCBI taxonomy): Bacteria > Pseudomonadati > Pseudomonadota > Gammaproteobacteria > Pasteurellales > Pasteurellaceae > Volucribacter > Volucribacter amazonae. The sequence continues at coordinate 896,498 of NZ_LWID01000001.1, forward strand.
GAATAGGAACTAAATAAAAATCAGTTTCTCTTTTTACAAAAATAAATATTGAACATGTGAAAAATATCTTTACTATTATATTTATTACAGTAATAAACTTCATTTTTTCTACACCTTGGAAAAACCAAATAGGAAAATATGCTTGCCCAATAACGTATAAAAAAGATAAAAAATAAATATATCTATACTGTTGAAATTTATCAAAAACATTCGTAATAATTATCAATAGAAAAAATGAAACAATTAATAATATTGTTTTGATAAACATCACAGATGAATAAATTTGTTGTAACTTTAACTTATTCTTTTGATAAATTGCTATCGCCTTTACTGCTGATAAATTAAAACCAAAATCTACAAAAATAGAAAAAAACACAATAAATGATTGGGAAAATACCACTAACCCATAATACTCCGTTGATAATACATTAACTAAATAAGGTAATGTTATTAAAGGTAGTATATAGGAAAATAATTGTAATAATGTTAGAGATAAAAAATTTGATAATAATAATTTCTTATCTTTATTTATAAGCTTCATATAAATTTTTCTATATATTGCCCTAAGACCATTGATATTAATAAATTTTTATCTAATTTTATGATTAATTGAGTTCTTTATCTTTCTCTCTACCAACCACCCAATCCCCCAACTCACTAATATCAAAAACGACAAAATATACAACGGTTTATTGCCAAATAGGGCGTAAGGTGTTGTGCCTGTTACGGGGGAAAGTTTTTGGGTTAGGGTGGTTTGTTTAAATTGTGGGGCTTGGGCGATAATTTTACCTTGTGCATTAATAAATGCGGTTATGCCTGTATTAGTTGCTCGGATAACGGGTTTTCCCAATTCTAAGGCTCGCATTCTTGCCATTTGTAGGTGTTGCCAAGGTCCGATAGAGTTGCCAAACCAAGCATCATTTGAAATAGTGAGGATAAAATCAGTATTCTTCTTAAGGTTTTGTCTTACTTGTTCACCTAAAATAATTTCGTAACAAATTGCTGGGGTGAAATAAAAGCCTTTACTGGATAAAGGAGATTGTAGCCTGTCGCCTGCTTGAAAAGCTGACATTGGTAAATTAAATATTGTGCCTAATGGACGCAATAATTGTTCTAGCGGTACATATTCGCCGAAAGGCACGAGATGATGTTTATTATAGCGATTGGGATTATTATCAAGCTGATAAGGCTGTTGTGCATTTGCCAATACAATCATTGAATTAAATAATTTACCGATAGCCCTATCGGCATAAACCGTTCCGATAATAATTTCTGTGCCTTTAGCTTGGGCTGTTTGTTGTAATTCCATAAGCAAAGGAGCGATATTATTTTCAGTAATAGGAAATGCAGATTCTGGCAAAATGATTAAATCAGATTTGCCAAGATGTTGATAAATTTGTTGCCAATAAATATCTAGGGTATTTTGTAAATGTTGCGGATCCCATTTGAGATTTTGTTCAATGTTACCTTGTGCCAAGGTAATGGTTAAGGCTCGTTCAGTTTGCGGTTGCGTATAGGTTTTATAACTCGCTAAATAACTTAATCCAGCCACTACAAGTAACATAAGGCTATGACTGACAATAAGGTTGATTGAGCGTGGTGATTTGAACAAGGCAAAAAGTAGGCTCGCGATGACCGCACTTGCCCACATGGTAAAAAAGGTAAGCCCTGTTACACCAAAAAGAGGCGCAAGCCCCGCAAAAGGGCTATCTATTTGACTGTAACCAAATTGTAACCAAGGGAAACCTGTCAATAGCCAACCACGCAAAAACTCGGTAAATGTCCATATTACTGGGAACATTGCCAGTTTTTCAATATGAAAACGGCGAATGAGATAAGTGAATAATACAGGGTAAAGGGCGAGGTAAGCGGAAAGAATAACCACGAATAAATAACTTACAATAAGCGATGCTCCGCCAAATTGGTGAATACTCACATGTAGCCAGTTTACGCCTAAGCTAAAAAAACTCAATCCCCAACAAAAGGTTGCCCAAAGTGCGGTCTTTTTTTGCGGAATTTTTGCTACCAAAAGTAAGCCAATTAAAGAAATATAAGCAAATCCCCATAGATCAAAAGGGGAAAACGCTAAAACACCTGATGCACCTGTTAAAAGTGCGGTCAAATAATAAAAAATATTTTTCATTATTCTTCGCCTGTTGTTTCTTTTATTTTATCCATTTCAGCCAATTGTTGATCAGGAATTGTTACACGCAATTGGATAATACGGCGACTATCCGCAGAGGTAACTTTAAAATTAATATTATCTAAGCAGATTTCTTCGCCCTTGACAGGTAAGTAACCAAAGGCTTGCATTACTAATCCGCCAATGGTATCCACTTCTTCATCGGCAAAATGGGTGGCAAATTGTTGGTTAAAATCTTCAATATCCGTTAATGCTCGTACCGCGTAGCTATGGCGTGATAATTGGCGAATATCCGCAACATCTTCTTCATCAAATTCATCTTCAATATCGCCAACAATTTGCTCTAAAATATCTTCAATAGTCACAACACCAGATATGCCACCAAACTCGTCCACTACGATTGCCATATGAAAGCGTTCAGCACGAAAATCCTTTAACATACGATCAACACGTTTACTTTCTGGTACAATCACTGCTGGACGTAATAGACTTTTAAGATTAAATTCCTCCGCATTAGAACGCAAAAATTTTAATAAATCTTTGGCGAGTAATAGACCTTCTACGTTATCTCGTTCATCACTAACCACAGGAAAACGAGAATGGGCGGAGTCAATAATAATATCAAGACAAGAATCAAGATCTTGATCTGATTTAATAAACACAATTTGTGAGCGAGGGATCATAATATCTCGTACACGCAATTCGGCAATTTCAATGACCCCTTCGATCATTTCGCGGGTATTTTGATCGATTAATTCATTTTGTTCTGAATCCCGTATGACTTCCACGAGATCTTTACGATCTTTTAGTTCACCTTGGAAAAAGCGACTGAATAGGGTTTGAAAAAAACTTTTCTTACTCTGATTTTCTGCCTGATTCGGCGACTGTGCTGGTTCTTCGTTTTGCATAATATTCAATATTATTTTCACATTAATTAACAGCTTGAAAGCTATCACATTTTTTATAACAGATCTAGTTTTTCTCAAGATAAAGGTCAGAAAGATAAAAAGTGCGGTGGGAAAATGAAATATTTTTAGGATATTGTCAGATAAGTCGGCTATTTGTGATTAAGATCACAAATGTGAATTATTCTGTTGAAGTTTGATTGACCTGTTATCTTGTCATGGTTATGATAATAAAAAATCATTTTATTTTAAATTTTGTAGTTTTACTTCATTTTTAAATAAATGATGAACCATAAGTGTTTAAATCAGCTATGGGCAAACTAGTTATCATATTAGTACCACAGTTGAGTTAAGCAGTTATCCCTAAAAACTGTAAAAATTCAATTGGAATGAGTTATACCACTGAAAAGCAGTTATTCACCTCTGTTAATTAGGAGTTAAATATGACTAAAAATCTCTTTTCACAAGATATTAACCATGTACAAAACAAGTCCCGTCGCCACTTTATGAAAATTGTTGCTGGTGTCGGTGCAGGTCTTGCATTTAGTGGTAGTTTAGGGACATTTACCCCTAACGCTATTGCCGCAAGTATAAAAGGAAAAACCATTGAAGCTGGTATTGCTTATCCACTTTCAACGGGGTTTGATCCACTTACTGCAAGTGGGGCATCTTCTTATGCGGCAAACTTACATATTTTTGAAGGTTTAGTCGATCTCCACCCTGCTACCCGCAAACCATACCTCGCACTTGCAGCCAAAGAACCTGAACAGGTTGATGATTTAACTTGGCGTATTGTCTTACGTGATGGTGCAACTTTCCATGATGGTTCTCCAGTAACCACTGAAGATGTGGTGTATTCCTTTGAGCGTGTATTAGATCCTGAGAAAAAATCTCTATTTGCGATGTTTATTCCATTTATCGCAAAAGTCAGTGCGTTAGATGATAAAACCGTTGAATTTAAGCTCAAATATCCATTTGCTTTATTTACCCAGCGTTTAACCATTGTCAAAATCGTGCCTAAACATATTGTAGAAAAAGGACAATCACAATTTGATGCGAACCCTGTTGGTTCAGGTCCATTCAAATTTGTTTCTGCCGTAAAAGACGACAAAATCGTGTTTGAAGCCTATGAAGCATATAATGGTCAATATCCTGCTCAAGTGGAAAAAATGTCTTGGCTGTTGTTATCTGATGCCGCTGCTCGAGTAACCGCACAAGAATCTAAACGTACTCAAGCAATGGAATCTGTACCATACATTGATATTGCCCGCTTGAAAAATAGAAAACAAACGGTGGAATCAGTGCAATCTTTCGGTTTACTGTTCTTAATGTTTAACTGTGAAAAAGCACCGTTTAATAACCCTAAAGTACGTCAGGCCTTACACTTCGGTATAGATACCGATAAATTAATTGATATTGTCTTTGATGGTAATGCGGAGGCTGCTAGTTCTTATGTGCAAACTACGCACCCTGACTATGTTAAAGCCACCTCACAATATCCTTATGATGTGAAAAAAGCCGAAGCATTACTCAAAGAGGCGGGTGTAACACAATTACATTTCCAAGTTTTAGCCACCGATCACGACTGGGTAAAAGAAAGTGCTCCATTAATTCTTGAGGCATGGAATAAGATCCCGGGTGTAAAAGTAACGCTACAACATTTGCAATCTGGGGCGTTATATAACAATCACGTTGATCCCGGTACTTATGAAGTCGCCATTGCCCCGGGTGATCCTTCCGTATTTGGTAATGACTTAGATCTCTTATTAAGCTGGTGGTATCGTGGTGATGTATGGCCAAAACGCCGTTTCCGTTGGGCGGATACACCAGAATTTGCTCAAGTGCAAGCCTTACTTGATGAAGCTGCCAAAGCGAAAGATCATAACGAAGCAAGAAAAGCCTGGACGAATGCAATTAATATTATTGCTGAACAAGTACCGCTTTATCCAATTGTGCATCGTAAACTTCCGTCAGCTTGGGATAGTAACGCTTTGGAAAATTATCAACCATTACCGACTACTGGGGTTTCTTTCCTTGGTGTTGGTCGTAAATAATGGCATAGCAAAGGGCGTAAAATTACGCCCTTTATTCATCAACATAACAATTTAAATAATACTTTTACTTTTCTAGTGGTTCAACGTTGAAACTTTCTAGGGTTATAGGAGAAAAAAAGAATGGAGATTATCCTTCGGTTGCTGTTACGCCGTTTAATGGCTCTGCCCGTTATGATTATTGGGGTAACTGCACTTGTGTTTGTTGTTTTACAATTTACCCCCGGCGATCCTGCAACGGTCGCACTTGGTGAAAGTGCTAGTGAAGCAGCGAAAGAATTATATCGAGAAAGCCGCGGATTAAACGATCCTTTGTTAGTACAATATTTTCGTTTCTTAGGCAATTTATTGGTGCTGGATTTTGGTATGACTATGCCACCAGAACTACCTATTAGTTCAATGATTGCTAAAGCCTTTCCTATTACCTTACAACTTACCTTTATTGGCGTAATTTTTGCCGCAATTGTTTCTTTTTCTCTCGGAGTATTAGCCGCACTTTATCGTGATCGCTGGGTAGATCAGGTAATCCGTTTAATTTCTGTTGCTGCCGTTGCCACCCCATCTTTCTGGCTAGGGATTCTTTTAATTCAATGGTTTTCTTTAGAATTAGCTTGGTTACCTTCTGGTGGTTATATTCCGTTAAGTGAGAGTGTCAATGGTTATATTCAATCAATGATTTTACCTTCTTTAGCCCTAGCTGTACCTGTTTGTGCCTCTTTAATTCGTGTTGTACGCACAACCATGGTAGAAGAAATGGATAAGGATTATGTGCGTACCGCCATTGGTAATGGTGTTCCTTATGCTACCGTTATTCGCCACAATGTTTTACGCAATGCTTTGATTACGCCAGTTACCGTTCTCGGTCTGCGTGTAGGTTATCTACTTGGTGGTGCGGTGGTTATTGAGCAAATTTTTGACTTACCCGGCATGGGAAAATTGATCTTTAACGGTATTGTGAATCATGATTTAAATTTGGTACAGGGCGTGGTATTAACCATTGCTTTCACCTTTGTCGTGGTCAATATTATTGTGGATATTTTATATTTATTAATTAACCCTAAAATTCGGAGTCTATAATGTTTCGACAAGGTTTAGCAAAACGTTTAGCCGCCAGCGGTGCAAGATTCCAAGCACTTTCTGGGGCATCAAAAATCTCGCTGATTTTCCTATTATTTGTGGCATTAGTGGCTATCTTCGCACCGCTTATTGCTACCTATGATCCGCTTTCTTCTATCGCACGTATGCGTCCACCAAGTGAAGAATTTTTGTTTGGTACAGATCGACTAGGACGTGATATTTTTTCTCGTATTGTTTATGGTGCAAGAACCTCGCTATTTATCGGTTTAGGTGCGGTGGGTTGTGCCATTATTTTTGGTAGTATTTTAGGGGCAACTGCGGCAACCGCAGATAAATGGGGCAATGAAATCATTATGCGTCTTATGGATATTTTAATGGCGTTCCCCGGCATTGCATTAGCTGCTGTATTGTTAGCAACATTTGGTAACTCAGTCCCTGTCATTATTATTACCATTGCCATTGTTTATACCCCTCAATTAGCACGAGTTGTGCGTGCCAACGTGGTTTCTCAATGGGACGAAGATTATGTGCGTGCTGAACGTGTGATTGGTGGCAGTAGAACCTATATTTTGTTAAAACACGTTGTTCGCAACACTGCCGCACCTGTACTTGTTTTTGCAACAGTAATGGTGGCTGATGCTATCGTTTTTGAGGCATCACTTTCTTTCTTAGGTGCTGGCGTTCAACCGCCTTACCCTTCATGGGGCAATATCTTATCAGAAGGGCGTAATATCGTGCTTAATGGTGCTTGGTGGGCAACAACCTTTGCCGGATTGATGATTTTATTAACGGTATTATCGCTAAATATCCTAGCGGAAGGTTTAACCGATGCTTTAGTAAATCCGAAATTAAAAGGCAGTAAAAAATCAACCAATAAACCTGAAGAACGTTTAAGTACCGATGTACAAGAGGCATTGGCTGAAAGTTTAGCCCTCAAACGTTATCTATTAAAATTACATGAAAAAGAACAGAGCCGTACCGATCGTATGCAAATTAATCCCAATGCCAAACCGATCTTACAGGTTAAAAATCTGTCTATCCGTTTCCCAAATCGTTATGGCGAAACCCCATTAGTGGATAATATCAGCTTTACTGTCCATGAGGGGGAAACGATGGGATTAGTGGGCGAATCGGGTTGTGGAAAATCCATTACCGCTTTCTCTATTATGGGATTATTACCGAAAACAGCAAAAATCACTGGGGAAATCTTATTTACTGACCGCAGTGGTACACAACATAATTTATTAAATTCTAATGAATTAAATAGATTGCGTGGTAATGAAATTTCTATGATTTATCAAGATGCTTTAAGTGCATTAAATCCTTCAATGCGGATTAAGGATCAAATGAACCAATTAATTAAGCGTGGTAGCAAGCATACGGCTGAAACGCTATTGAAATGGGTGCATTTAGATCCTGAAAAAGTCTTGATGCGTTATCCTCACGAATTATCTGGCGGACAACGTCAACGTGTTGTCATTGCCATGGCATTAACGCGTGAACCAAAACTCTTAATTGCTGATGAACCTACTACCGCCTTAGATGTAACGGTTCAAGCGGAAGTAGTAAAATTACTCAATGAATTGCGTGATAAACTGGGCTTTGCCATGGTATTTGTTAGCCACGATTTAGCCTTAGTAGCACAAATCGCTCATCATATTACGGTAATGTATGCTGGACAAGTGGTAGAAACCGCCCCAACCTCATCATTGCTTTCTCAACCAACGCATGAATATACGCGTGGCTTATTAGGCTCGGTGCTTTCAACAGAATCTCGTGCCGAACGTTTATACCAAATCCCGGGCAGTGTGCCTTCCCCTTATGACTTTGCCAAAGGCGATCGCTTTGCTAGCCGTTCATTGCGTCCAAATGCCGATCCAAATCAACGCTTAGTGCTTACCCCTGTTGAAGGTGATCCTCAACATTTATGGGCATCACATTTAACCGATAAAACAGCACAATCCGCCACTCAAGGAGAATCCGCATGAGCAGTATTAAAGTATTAAAACAACAAAATATTATTGATTTAGAAAATATTGTGGTGCAATTTCCTTCACGCGATGGATCCTTATTTAGACGTAAAAAATTTACTGCGGTCAATAATATCAGTTTAGGTATTCGGGCAGGGGAAACCATTGGCTTAGTCGGCGAATCAGGTTGTGGCAAATCCACTCTTGCCAATGTGATTATCGGTTTACAAAAACCAACTAGCGGCGTTGTTAAGTTTAATGGGTTGGAAATGCAATATGGCAGTGCCGAGGCACGCCGCCAATTTGGTCGCCAAGTATCGGTAATATTCCAAGATCCTGCCACAGCGTTAAACCCTCGTATGCGAGTGTTAGATATTTTGCGAGATCCCCTTGATATTCACAATGTGCTAAAACCTCATGAACGAGAAAAGCGAGTTTACGAATTGCTTTCTCGTGTAGGCTTACCACGTTCAGCGGCTTTAGTAGAACCTACACGTTTATCAGGTGGGCAAAAACAACGGGTTGCTATTGCTCGAGCATTAGCTCTAAATCCGAAACTAATCGTGGCTGATGAACCGACTTCGGCGTTAGATGTTTCTGTTCGTGCCCAAGTGCTAAACCTTTTGGCGGATTTAAAGAAAGAATTAAATCTCGCAATGGTATTTATTTCCCATGATATTCAAACGGTTCGGCAAGTGTCTGATCGGATTGTGGTCATGTTTGCGGGGCAAATTATGGAGCAAGGCACAACTCAAGCAATTTTTGATAATCCGAATATTGACTATACCAAAAAATTGTTAGGGGCAGCGCCGTCGTTACTTTAATTTAGTAAATATATTGATTTCCTTATCTTTGCCCAGTAAGGAAATCATTTAAAAACTGACCGCACTTTAAGTGCCGTTAAAGTTAAGAGCGAAAAAAATAACGAAAAAGCTCAAAATAATGTAATTTCACTTGTCTTTTCAGCGTAACATATTATGCTAAGCACATTGAAATTTATCTTCATTCAGATAAAAGATTATTGGAGTTAAAATGTCAAAATTACCCCATACACAAATCTTGGCAAGTTTAGATAAACAGCTTATTGCCTCTTGCCAACCGGTGGACGATGGTCCAATGGATCACCCCCATATCGTTGCGGCAATGGCTCAAGCCTCAATCATTGGTGGCGCAGGCGGTATCCGTATTGAGGGCGTAGAAAATTTAAAAGCCACTCGCCCTGTTGTTAATGCCCCTATTATTGGTTTAGTAAAACGTGATTTAGCCGATAGCCCTATTCGCATTACCCCTTTCTTACAAGACGTTGAAGATTTAGCTTATGCTGGGGCAGATATTATTGCTTTTGACGGCACAAATCGTGTACGCCCTGTGAGCATTGAAGATACCGTTAAGCGAATCAAAGAATTAGGTTGCTTAGCCATGGCGGATTGTTCCACCCTAGAAGAAGGGCTATATTGCCAAAGCCTAGGCGTTGAAATTATTGGTAGCACAATGTCTGGCTATACAGGTGGTCCTATTCCTGCTGAACCCGATTATCAATTAGTCAAAGATCTTAAACAGGCAGGTTGCTGGGTTATGGCAGAAGGTCGTTATAACAGCCCTGAATTAGCCAAAATCGCCATTGAAATTGGTGCTAATGCAGTTACCGTAGGTTCTGCATTAACCCGTTTAGAGCATATTGTGAGTTGGTTCACTCAAGCGGTGAAATCGGCGAAATAAGGAGAGGAATATGCGTTGTTTAGCATTAGATATTGGTGGCACAAAAATTGCCTCTGCATTGGTAATAAATGGACAACTTGAACAACGTCAACAAATTGCAACGCCACAAGCCGATGCTGCTAATGCGATGCACCAAGCCTTAGGGCAACTGATAGCGGATTATCAAGGGCAATTTGATTATGTTGCGGTTGCCTCTACAGGAATTATCAATCAAGGTATTCTGACCGCATTAAACCCTAAAAATTTAGGTGGTCTTGCCGAGTTTCCCCTTAAACAAAGTATTGCACAATATACTGATAAACCCATTGGGCTATTAAACGATGTCCAAGCCGCCGCTTGTGCAGAATATAGTCAACAAGATCCTGCTAAGGTTCAGAATTTTGTCTTTATTACCGTTTCTACTGGGGTAGGTGGTGGCATTATTTTGCAAGGGGAACTACTGACCGAACCTCATGGTATTGCGGGGCATATTGGACATAGCCTTGCTGATCCTAATGGTCCTCTCTGTGGTTGTGGACGGCGTGGCTGTGTAGAAGCCATTGCCGCTGGGCGAGCCATTGAGGCAGCCGCAAGTGGCTGGGAAATACCTTGTACCCCAAAACAGGTTTTTGAGTTATTTAGAAAAAAAGATCCAAAAGCCACCGCACTTGTACAACGCTCAGCTCAAGCTATCGCCAATTTAATCGCTGACTTAAAAATTAGCTTAGATATTCAAAAAGTAGTGCTTGGTGGCAGTGTTGGTTTAGCAGAGGGGTATTTACCCTTAGTAGAACAATACCTCAAACAATTACCTGACCTTTATCATTGTGCTATTGATTTGGCACATTATGCTGGCGATGCTGGGTTAATTGGGGCGGCTTATTGGGTTAAACAACATATTACAAAGTAAATTTTATTTTACTGTAATTAAGGAAAAAATGATGTTTATTGGTGATTTAAATCGAGATGATTTTAAACGTGGATTACCACGCATTATCGTAGAAATTTGTGAACAATTACAGCAAATGGACTTAAACCAACTTAGCGAGGGGCGGCACGAATTAAGCGATGAAATCTATATGAATGTACAATGTTTGCAAACGGAAGCACCGCAACTACGCAAAGCGGAGTTTCATCGTAACTATATTGATATTCAGCTACTGATTAGTGGGCAAGAAAGTATGCAATATAGCCTTGCTATGCCAAAAGAGGAAGATTATACCCCTTATAATGAACAAGATGATTACCAACTGAGTTTAACTCATTACATTGAGCAAGCGAACACGCTAACCTTGCAACCTAACCAATTTGTGGTCTATTTACCTTTTGAGGTACATAAGCCTTGTTGTCATCTTGGTGAGCAAAGTGTTGATATCAAAAAATTAGTGGTTAAAGTACCTATTCAACTTTTATAAACCTGAGGAGATGATTATGTCCACCAATGGCAAGATTCTTGATACGATCGGGGCATTACATAACAGCTTAACCAAAACCGAAAAACGTATTGCCGAAACCATTTTATTATCGCCACAATTATTAAACCAATGTTCATTGTCGGAAATTGCACAACAGCTTGATGTGGGCGAGGCAACCTTTATCCGTTTTTGTCGTACACTAGGTTTTAAAGGATTTACCGATTTTAAATTGGAACTTGCCATTGAACTTGCTACCAAGGATAAACAAGATCATTCGCTACTGGAAACGGATATTTCTGCGGAAGACAGTGCGGAAAATATTGCGGCAAAACTGCAAACCACCATGAAAAAAGTGATTGATGAAACTATCAATCTCTTGGATTTTAAAGAGTTAGACAAAGTGGTTTATATATTACGCAAAGCAAATCGTATTTTTCTCTTTGGTGTAGGTTCATCAGGCATTACCGCAGAAGATGCCAAAAACAAATTTATGCGTATCGGTTTACAAGTTGATGCGGTAACCAATAATCATTTTATGTATATGCAAGCGGCATTAATGAAAAAAGGCGATGTTGTGCTTGGCATTAGCCATTCAGGCGCATCAAAAGAAACCACCCAAGCCTTAAAAATTGCCCAAAAAAATGGGGCATTAACCGTTGCTATTACCCATAATCTTCGTTCGCCCATTACCCAAGTGGCAAACTATGTATTAATTAACGGCAATCGCCAAGGACAATTACAAGGCGACTCCATTGGTACCAAAATCGCCCAATTATTTGTGCTTGATTTAATTTATACCCTGATTGTACAAGCAGAAGAAGAAACCGCCACCAAAACCAAGCAAAAAACGGTGAATGTGATTTTAGAACAACGTATTAAATAGCCTGATGTCTTTGCCATAAGGCTAAACCTATAAAATAACCGATTAAGGAGAACATTTAATGAAAAAATTAACAGGTATCTTCAGTGCATTATTAGTGTCATTTAATGAAGATGGTTCAATTAACGAAACGGGCTTACGTCAAATTATCCGCCATAACATTGATAAAATGGGGGTTGACGGCTTATATGTGGGCGGTAGCACAGGCGAAAACTTTATGCTTTCTACCGAAGAAAAGAAACAAATCTTCCGCATTGCCAAAGATGAAGTCAAAGATCAAGTGGCACTTATTGCACAAGTCGGTAGTGTTAATCTTCAAGAGGCGGTAGAACTGGGTAAATATGCCACTGAACTTGGTTATGATAGCCTTTCTGCGGTAACCCCTTTCTATTACAAATTTAATTTTGCTGAAATTAAACATTATTACGAAACCATTATTGCCGAAACAGGTAATAATATGATTATCTATTCCATTCCATTCTTAACTGGCGTAAATATGGGCATTGAGCAATTTGGTGAGCTTTATCAAAATCCAAAAGTATTGGGTGTTAAATTTACTGCTGGCGATTTTTATTTATTAGAACGTTTGAAAAAGGCTTATCCAAACCATTTAATTTGGGCTGGCTTTGATGAAATGATGTTGCCAGCGGTGGCTTTAGGGGTTGATGGAGCTATTGGTAGTACCTTTAATATTAATGGGGTACGAGCTCGTCAAATCTTTGATTTAACGCGTGCAGGTAAATTAGAAGAGGCATTAGCGGTACAACATACCACTAACGATTTAATTGAGGGGATTTTAGCTAATGGCTTATACCTTACCATTAAAGAAATTCTAAAACTACAAGGGGTTGAAGCAGGTTATTGTCGTGAACCAATGACCGCCAAAGCTACCGAGGCTCAAAGAGAAAAAGCGAAACAATTACAGCAAAAATTTTTATAAAAAGCACCGCACTTATTTAAACAATAGCAATCTGCACCCTTGGGTGCAGATTTTTTTAACTGGCTTTTTCCGTTTCCAAACGTTCAAAGGACAACACTTTGCGTTCTAATTGACGTAACAATAAGGTGGCAATACCTGTGATAACTAAATAAATTGCCCCCGCAATGCCGTAAATCGTCAAAGCGTCATATTCTGTACCATATAGCTGACGAGCATAGCCCATAATATCCATAATAGTAATGGTAGAGGCTAAAGACGTTCCTTTAAAAACCAAAATGATTTCGTTGCTATAAGAGGGTAATGCTCGTTTTAACGCATAAGGAATTAATATCTTTAATGTTTGTAGTCTTGTTAAACCTAATGCGGCACAGCTTTCCCATTGCCCTTTAGGGATTGCTTTAACTGCCCCATGGAACAATAAAGTAGAATAAGCGGCACTATTTAACGCCAGTGCTAACATTGCACAGAACCAAGCGTTGGATAACAAATGCCAAGCGATACTGTTAGTGATCCATTCAAATTGTCCGGGTCCGCTGTAAATAAGAAAAAATTGCACCAATAATGGCGTCCCCGTAAATAAGGTGAGATAGCCATTAACCAACAATTTCGCCCATTTATTGCCTAAAGCAAGCACAAAGGTTAAAGCGATTGCGATAAAAAATGCGATCACTAACGAAACAAGGGTCAATAATAAACTGGTAGGAATACCTTGAGCAATAACATAGAAATATTCTGTTACCATTATTTCACACCTCGCTCAAAACGGGTAAATCGCATTGCCAATTTACGAATACCCACTTGACTTATCATCGTAATCATTAAATACACTAAGGCGGCAATGCCAAACCAAGTAAAAGGTTGATGTGTATTGGTATTGATTAATTCTGCTTGGCGTAATAAATCATCAACCCCAATCAGCGATACCAAGGCGGTATCCTTTAATAACACTAACCATTGGTTAGCCAATCCTGGCAAAGCGTGTCGCCATACTTGTGGCAAAATAATACGGATAAAGGTTTGGGCTCGGCTTAATCCTAAAGCCGCACCAGATTCCCATTGTCCCACTGAAATGGCTTGAATAGCCCCTCGCAATGATTGCGAGGCATAGGCAGCAAAAATAATGGACAACGCCACCACACCACAGCTAAAGGCACTAAATTCAATATATTCGCCAGTGATTGCTTCTAGTAATTCTGTTGAGCCGAAATAAATTAAGAAAACCACCAAAATCTCAGGCAAGCCACGAATTAAGGCAATGGCAATACTGGTTGGTTGACGAATACAAGTGATCTTACTGGTTTCCAGCACTACAAATAGCATAGAAAGCAACAAACCAACCAACAAAGAACAAACCGCTAACCCCAGCGTAATCAGAGTAGCGGCATAAATTAAAGATAAATAATCAAAAAACATAATTAATTAGTAGGATAATTATTCACCAGACATCCATTTATCATAAATTTGCTGATATTCGCCATTGGCTTTGATTGCGGCAAGTCCTTGATTTAACTGCTCAAGTAAATCTTTATTACTTTTATTCACTGCAATCCCTAAACCATTACCAAAATATTTTGGATTTGTAACTTTTTCACCCACAAAAGCCAAACTGTCATCGGTTTTTAACCATTCCGCTAACACCGCAGTATCGCCAAAAATAATATCAATACGTCCATTTTTTAGATCTAATACGGCATTTTGTAATGACGCATAAGGTTTCGGGCTATATTGTTTTGCCTCTGCCACCACATATTGTTGGAAAGTTGTTCCATTTTGTACCCCAACATTTTTAGCATTGGTTAAATCGGCTTTGCCTTTCACCGCAATAAAACTGGCTGAACTATCATAATAGGGATCAGTAAAACTCACTTGTTTAGCACGAGCCTCAGTAATATCCATAGCGGAAATAGCGGCATCAATACGTTTAGAACGTACCGCTTGGATTAAGGTATCAAAAGACAGGGATTCAAATTTGCAATTTGCCTGAATTTGCTGACAAATGGCATTAGCAATATCAACGTCAAATCCTACAATTTCGCCTTTTTCATTGGTATTTTCAAATGGCGGATAACTTGGTTCCATAGCAAAAGTAATATCTTGGGCTTGTACCGCCAAGGTTGAGCCAGCCAATAAGGCGGCAATAAGTAATTTTTTCATATTTTTCTCCTAACTAGAATGTTGTGTTAAATTAATGGGATAAATATTGTTTAAATTGTTCAGTTTGTGGTTGATTAAAACAGCTTGCATCACCAATTTCAATAATACGCCCTTGCTCCATATACACCACTTTAGTTGCCACTTTTTTCGCCACATTGACTTCGTGCGTTACAATCACTTGGGTAATCCCTGTTTGTTGCAACTCTTGAATAATGGATACAATTTGAGCGGTAATTTCAGGATCTAATGCTGCCGTAGGTTCATCAAATAATAAAACCTGCGGTTTCATCATCAAAGCACGAGCAATGGCAACCCGTTGTTGTTGTCCGCCTGATAGGTGTAATGGAAAGCGATCAGCAAAATTGTCTAAACGTAAGCGTTGTAATAGTTTTTCCGCTTGTTGTTTCGCTTCTTTTTCATTCATTCCCAATACTTTCATCGGTGCTTCAATTAAATTCTGCATAATGGTTAAATGCGGCCAAAGATTATATTGTTGAAACACCATACCTACTTCTTGGCGTAATTGGCGAATTTTTTTCGGATCCATTTTGGTTGCCAAATCAAATTGGCTATTAGCAATAGACAAAACGCCTGAACGAGGCACTTCTAACAGGTTCAGGGTACGAATTAAAGTGCTTTTTCCTGCCCCACTTGGTCCAAGCAAAACCACTGTATCCCCTTGTTCTGCACTGAGATTAATATCAAACAATGCCTGCGAGTTGCCATAAAAAAAATTGAGATTTTTTACATCAATAGTCATATTAATATTCTTTAGATTAGCAAGCTAAAATTGCAATAAATATTAATATTAAATGAATAATTATGCAATCATTTTCCTTAGAGAAAAATATCCTCGTTTTAATTTATAGTTGTTTCAATTTAAAATGAGACAAGGTGCTATGCCAAAGACAGTACAAAAATACGGCAAGGCGTGCTAATGCCGTATTATTGTAGCGTAAATTTGAATTGAATAAATAAGGTTAGATTATTGCTGTTTCGCCATTTCAAATTCAATTAACATCATCAAAATATGAATAACTTTAATATGTACCTCTTGAATACGATCCGCATAACGAAAATGCGGTACACGAATTTCTACATCAGCCAAGCCAGCCATTTGTCCGCCGTCTTTACCTGTCAAGGCAATGACTTTCATTCCTTTTTGTTTTGCCACAGTAATGGCATTTAACACATTTTTTGAGTTACCTGAGGTTGAAATGCCAAATAATACATCACCCGCTTTCCCCACGCCCTCTACATAACGAGAAAAAACATAATCATAGCCAAAATCGTTACTTACACAGCTCAAATGGCTCACATCTGAAATAGCAATGGCAGGATAAGCCGGGCGATTTTCACGATAACGTCCCGTTAATTCTTCGGCAAAGTGCATCGCATCACAATGAGATCCGCCATTACCGCAAGATAACACCTTGCCCCCTTGTTTAAAACTCTCCGCAATTAATAATGCCGCTTGTTGGATTAAAGCAATATTGTTTTCATCATTGACAAATTCAGCTAAGACTTGCTGTGCCTCAAGCAATTCATTTTTTATTTGTTGTAAGTACATAATTTCTCCTTTTATTCTGGCATAGTCGTTTTAATTTAAAATAGAACAACACTAATGAAATAGTGCCGTTACTATAACATAATTTCATAACAAACTATGGAAAATTATGCTCCGTATAATAGCCCTCCAGCAAGGCTTGCCAATTTTCATACTGAAATTGAATATTCATTCGTTTCACTTCTTTTTCAAAGGAACGTAATAGGCGAGCTAAATTGGCTTTTTTCCAAACATTGCCTGATTGTTCAGCACATTTATCAAAATCAATTAGCCAAAATTTTAGCCCGTTTTCCCTTTGTTGACATAAAATATTGTGTGCATTTAAATCCGTATGACATACTTGTAAGTAATGTAACTGGCTAATTAATTTGCCAATTTGTTGCCAATATTGATTATCCAATGGCTTGGCTTGCAAAAGTGCGGTCAGATCCTGAGCATTTTCTATTTTTTCACAAAGAAGATCAGCTCTATACCAACGAGAAGAAGGCTTTATTACTCTTGCACCAATGGGTTTAGGAACATTCAAACCTGCTTGATGCAAACGCCGTAATAAATGAAATTCTGCAAAACTACGGCTTTGATTGATATGGATAAAACGGTAGCGATCACGATTAATCTTGCCGATTAAACCACCTCGGTAATAATGGCGTAAGGCACAATTTACACCAAATAAATCATTAGTTTGCAAAAAATAGGTTGTTCCTCGCCCTTGGGCTTGCCCAATAATCCTTGCTTGTTGTTGCCAATATAACGGATCAAAAAATAACTGTTGATCGGGTAAGGATTGGTTAAAATTAAACAAAAAATATTGGTTCTTTTCTTGTTGTTGCTGCATAAAATTATCCTTGTACTATAATGGCAAACAGCGATTTGATAACACCTCTTTCATCACTAAAGTAGAACTTAGCCTTGCCACATAGGGCAAACTGGATAAACGGCGATCATAAAGCTGTTGATAACTGGCAAGATCCTTGGTTACGATATGTAACATATAATCAGGATCACCAAATAACCGTTGAGCTTGGGTAATTTCAGCAATCTCCACTACCGCTTGCTCAAAAGCCGTTACACTTTGATGATTACAATCTTTTAAAGTGATAAACAAAATGGCAGTAAAATTCAATCCTACTTTAATGGGATCAATATGGGCTTGATAATGACTAATGATTTTTTGTTCTTCAAGGGCTTTTACTCGCCGTTGACAAGGGGACAAACTAATGCCTATTTTTTCACTTAATTCAGTGAGAGAAATTCGTCCATTTTGTTGCAATTCCGCAATAATTTTTTTATCTATTCTATCCATACGCAATATTCTTGCAAAAATAATGCTAATCATATTAAAAATCGCAAAGTTTTTCTAGCCAAATCTTTTTATCATATAACCATCTTTACTAGGATAAAAAGGTGCTATTATGTCAGAACAAATGCTCTTCGCCTATTGGCTACTTTCACTCTCTATTACTATTATCCCCGGGGCGGATTGGGCATATATTATGTCTGCAGGAATAAAACATCGTGTTAGTGCAGCATTGGGGGGAATGTTATTAGGTTATTGTTCCATTATTCTTGCGGTAGCGGCGGGTGTTGGTGGACTTATGGCGAGTTATCCTCGTTTATTATTGGCTTTAACGCTAGTGGGAGCTATTTATTTATTTTGGCTCGGTATAAACGCCCTACGCCACCCTGCAAGCCTTGATGAACAAACACAAAGTTCATTGAACAAATGGACAAATTGGTGTTTAAAAGGTATCGCTGTCAGTGGCTTAAATCCTAAAGTATTATTAACCTTTCTCGCCTTACTTCCTCAATTTATCAGTTTACAATCTGATTGGTCTGCCAGCACGCAAATCCTTTTATTAGGCTTATTGCATATTACTAATTGTGCATTGATTTATCCTTTAGTTGGTTTGGGAACAGGGGCATTATTACGGCAAAAACCACAACTCACCTGCTGGGTCAGCCGTTTTTCAGGCTTCGCAATGATCAGTATTGCTATTGGCTTATTTAGTCAATTTATTTAGCCCTAAAAAGTGCGGTCAATTTTATCTTTAAAATAAGACAGGGCGTACCAACGCTGTATTATTTTAAAGTGGGCGACAATAAGTATCATTTCAATATGGAACGTCTATCTCTTTTAATCCCAATGCTTTCTCTCTATAATAAGGCGATTTAACCAGAAAATAGAGATAAATATGCCGCTTTTTAATCAAGCCCCGAAGGCTTTATGTATTTTGCGTTTATCCGCCATTGGCGATGTTTGCCAAGCACTTGCCGTTGTGCAACAAATTCAACGATATTGGCCGAAAACTCAATTAACTTGGATTGTAGGTAAAACGGAAATGCAACTACTTGAGGGATTAGCTGGGGTTGAGTTGGTTTGCTATGATAAAAAAACAGGCTGGAAAGGGCTATTTGCCTTGTGGCGACAACTCAAAAACCGCCAATTTGATGCCTTATTAAATATGCAAACAGCGTTGCGAGCTTCTATGATCTCTTGGGGTATTAAGGCTAAATATAAAATCGGTTTTAGCCCTAAACGGGCAAGAGAGGGGCAATGGTTATTTACTAATCGGCAAATTAATGAGCCTGATAATCCGCACGTTCTCGCAGGCTTTATGGCATTTGCTCATTATTTAGGTATTCCCCCTTTTACTCCCCATTGGCAACTGCCTCTTTCAGCACAAGATAAGCAAGCCATTATGCCTTTTCTTGATCCTCAACGCAAAAACCTGCTTATTTCGCCTTGTTCTAGCAAGGTAGAAAAAGATTGGTTAGTGGAAAATTATGCACAAGTAGCTAACTGGGCGAATCAACAAAATATCAACGTGATTTTATCAGCATCAAGTGCTGAACGAGAACAAAAAATGGTGGAAAAAATCACCGCACTTTGTGAATTTAAACCAATAAACTTAGCTGGCAAAACCACATTAAAGCAGCTCGCTGCTTTAATTGGCAATGTAGATTTAGTGCTATCGCCTGATTCCGCCGCAGCGCATCTTGCTTCTATTCAAGGCACAAAAGTGATTGGCTTATATGCTTACCATAATCCCCTACGCACAGGGCCTTACAATCATCTTAATAATGTCATTTCAGTGTATCAGCAAAATTTGCAACAACAATTTGCCTTACCTGCCGAGCAACTACCTTGGGCGACAAAACTCAAAGGCAAGCATTTAATGGCACAAATTTCACCAAATGAGGTTATAAAAGCCGTTGCCAAACAGCTCGCCATAAGCTAAAAATTTTGCCAAAAAGCACCGCACTTCACACAGGATTAGGCTATTTTTGCTGACAAATCGGACAACAAAAACTATTACGTTGCCCAATAACTAAACTTTCAATAGGGTGTCCACATTGCACACAAGGCTGATCCTTACGCCCATAAACCAACAACTCTTGAGCAAAATAGCCCGGTCTTCCGTCAGGACGCAAAAAATCTTTTAATGTCGTACCGCCTTGTGCAATCGCCGTATGTAATACCTGCTTAATAATATCAACCAAGTGTTCACATTGCTGTTGGCTTAACTTACCTACGGATTTAAGGGGGTGAATTCCCGCTAAAAAAAGACTTTCATTCGCATAAATATTGCCTACACCAACCACCACCGCATTATCCATTAAAAAGGTTTTTACTGCCGTTTGTTTCTGGCGAGCTTTGTTAAACAAATAATCGCCATTAAAAGCATCGCTCAAAGGTTCAGGGCCAAGTTTACGAAAAAGCGGAAAAGTAGCAAGATCATCACACCATAACCAAGCACCAAATCGGCGCGGATCGTTATAACGCAAAATTTTGCCATTATTTAACCACATATCAAGATGATCATGTTTTTCCACAGGGCTTTGCTGATCCACAATACGCAATGTACCAGACATACCAAGATGCCCAATAATAAAGCCTTGCTCAAGATGAATGATCAAATATTTCGCTCGTCTTGAAAGTGCGGTCACTTTTTGCTGAGAAAGTTGGCTAATCTCAGGGCTTACCGCCCAACGCAATTTCGCTTGCCTTACAACAATTTTTTCTATTATCGCCCCCTGCAAATAAGGAGCAATACCATTTTTGGTGGTTTCTACTTCTGGTAATTCAGGCATGATAACCTCATAATACAGCGGTTTTATTGTTGTTATACATTAAAATAAAGCAAGCCAATGCTACATTATTTCAAAATGGAACAACGATAAAAAAACCCGAACATTGTTCGGGCTTTTAACAAAGGAATACTAAAATTATTTGATTTTAGCTTCTTTATAAATAACGTGTTTACGCACTACTGGATCAAATTTTTTGATTTCCATTTTTTCAGGCATATTACGTTTATTTTTGGTTGTAGTATAAAAATGACCGGTTTCTGCACTAGAAACTAAACGGATTTTTTCACGAGCACCTTTAGCTGCCATTTGTTAGCTCCTTAGATTTTCTCGCCACGGGCACGGATGTCAGCTAACACTGCATCAATCCCTTTTTTATCAATAATACGCATACCTTTCGCTGTTAAGCGTAAAGTTACGAAACGTTTTTCACTTTCAACCCAAAAACGGTGGGTATGTAAGTTAGGAAGAAAACGACGACGAGTCGCATTCATAGCGTGTGAGCGGTTGTTACCAACGGCTGGACGCTTGCCTGTTACTTGACAGACTCTAGACATGTTTATTCTCCAATAATTAATTAAGCTCGAGCTTACGGTTCGGATTACTCAATATTCTAGTTAAAACCGAGATCCTTGAGCTACCTCGTCAGGTATCTAACCCGACCCGCATAGTATATTAAAGGTCGTGAATTATACTTATTTTATTCGTGATTCTCAAGTAAAAAACACATTTTCCGTAAAAATCATAGCCAATTTTGCTCAGCAAAGGAAAAATAAGTGCCTTTACCAATAATAAAATGATCTAAAACTCGAATTTCCATTAACTCACAGGCTTGTTTAATTTGCTCAGTCATCTGTTTATCTTGTGGACTTGGGGTTGCAACACCCGAAGGGTGATTATGTGCCAAAATAATCGCTGCTGCATTATAGGCTAAAGCAGTTTTGATAATCTCTCTAGGGTACACATTGGCTTGATTTATTGTACCTAAGAAAAGTGTCTCTTGTTTAATTAAACGATGTTGATTATCAAGTAACAATACCAAAAAGATTTCTCGTTCTTGCGGTTCTAATTCCGTTTGCAAATATAATTTTGTGGCTTCAATATTATGAAATTGATGTGCCATAAATAATTGTTGCGAAAGATAGCGTTTCGTCATTTCTGTACAGGCTTTTAGCTGAATAAATTGGGTTATACCAATACCTTTAACGGCACAAAAATCCTCTGCATTGGCATTCATCAATGCTCGTAACGAACCAAAATGTTGTAAGACTTGTTGGGATAGATCAATAACAGGACAATTTTTAATTCCTGTTCGCAAAAAAATCGCCAAAAGTTCATAATCTTGCAAAGCACTTGCACCTAATTTTAATAATTTTTCTCGAGGCATTAACGATGATTCGGTCATAGACATGTTTTCACGATAATAAGCATTTTCTTATCATCTAAGAAAAACCAAGTAAAACCAAATAGAAATCTAAATTTAGGTAAAAAGTTGGAATAAAGATCGCAAAATCAAGTTATTTTCAATGCCTTTTTGAATAAATTTGAACTAAAGTGCGGTAAGTTCCGGGGATTATTTTTCCTGTTCCTCCAACTTCACTAACCGAAAAAAATCCCAAAACCCACCGCACTTTGACCAAATATCAATGATTTGTTAATTTACCCCGTATTGTTGACGATATTGCTGCATTGTAGTTAAGTGTTGCTGATAATCAGGGTGTTTAGCGATAAAATCAATTAAGTCGTCCACATCAATAATAGAAAATACTTGGCATTGATAATCTCGTTCTACTTCTTGAATGGCGGATAACTCCCCTTGTCCTTTTTCTTTACGGTTTAGGGCAATAAACACGGCGGATAATTGAGCTTGATGTTGTTGGATTAAGGTCATTACTTCACGAATTGCAGTGCCAGCGGTAATCACATCATCAACTAATAGCACCTTACCTTGTAATGAACTGCCAATTAACTGCCCGCCCTCGCCATGATCCTTGATTTCTTTACGATTAAAGCAAACAGGAATTTCAAGCTGATATTGTTTGGCTAAGGCAATGGCGACGGTTGTGGCAATGGGTATGCCTTTATAAGCTGGACCAAAAATAATGTCAAAATCCACCGCACTTTGTTGAATGGCTTGGGCATAAAATTCGCCGAGTTTGGCTAAATCCGCCCCTGTATTAAACAAGCCTGCATTAAAAAAATAGGGACTTTTACGCCCAGATTTTAGGGTAAATTCGCCAAAGCGTAACACTTGGCGAGAGAGGGCAAATTCAATAAATTGTTGTTTGTAATCCTGCATTATTTTTCCTCGTGTTGAGCTAAGGCTTGGCGCTGTGCTTGGAACAGGGTTTCACAACCTTGTTTGGCTAAATCTAATAAAGTTAATAATTGTTGATGGCTAAAAGGTTCGCCTTCGGCAGTACCTTGTACCTCAATCATTCTACCGTCCTCCAACATTACCACATTCATATCAGTTTCCGCGGCGGAATCTTCCACATATTCTAAATCGCAAACTTCCTCGCCATTGACAATGCCTACGGAAATCGCAGCCACTAAACCTTTAATGGGATTGGTGGTTAATACCCCTTCGGCGATTAATTTGTTAATGGCATCGATTAAGGCAACACAAGCCCCTGTAATCGCCGCAGTGCGTGTACCGCCGTCTGCTTGGATAACATCGCAATCTAAGGTAATGGAACGCTCGCCAAGAGCATTTAAGTCTATCATTGCTCGTAAAGAACGGGCGATCAAACGTTGAATTTCCATAGTACGCCCACTTTGTTTTCCTTTGGCTGCCTCACGTTGCATTCTGCTGTGAGTAGAGCGAGGTAACATACCATATTCAGCAGTTACCCAACCTTGCCCTTGTCCTTTTAAAAAGCGAGGCACTGAGTCATCAACTGAGGCGGTACATAACACTTTGGTTTCGCCAAATTCTACCAACACTGAGCCTTCGGCGTGTTTGGTATAATGACGTGTTAATTTTATAGGACGAGGTTGGTGGGCTAAACGGTTTTGTGGACGCATAATATTTCCTTGTTTGCTATATTGCTTTAACCGATAAACACTGTCGTTCCACTTTAAATTAAAACGACGATAAATACCGATTAATGCGTAAAAAGATTTGCCATATTCTAGCACGCGGTGCAATTTATGGGTAGAATGAACAATCAATTTCCGCTTTTGTAAGCAACCTTAAACAGAATTGACAATATTACATTGAACAACGCAAGGACATTAAAATGATTTATAGTATGACCGCTTTCGCACGTTACGAGTTAAAACAGGACTGGGGAACAGCTATTTGGGAAGTTCGCTCGGTTAATCAACGTTATTTAGAAACTGTTTTCCGCTTGCCTGAGCAATTTCGTGGTTTAGAGAATACCTTGCGTGAAAAATTACGGCAGCGATTAACTCGTGGTAAAGTGGAATGTAGCTTACGTTTTGAGGCGGAACAAAAGCATCAGACCGAATTGCGACTTAATACCGAGTTTGCACAAAGTGTGATTAAGTCTTTACAATGGTTAAAACAGCAAGCTGGCGAGGGCGATATTAATCTCACCGAATTATTACGTTACCCCGGTGTCGTGGCAATGCCTGAACAAAATGTTGATCAGATTAGTCAGGATTTACTTAGTGCATTTGATCAACTGTTAGGGGAGTTTATTGCAATGCGAGGGCGCGAGGGCGAAAAATTAGCTCAAGTGATTCAACAGCGTTTAGATTTGATTGATGTTGAAGTGGCAAAAGTGCGGTCAAAAATGCCAGAAATTTTACAATGGCAACGTGAACGTTTATTACAACGTTTTGCCGATGCGCAATTACAAGCCGATCCTAGCCGCTTAGAACAGGAATTAGTGTTATTAGCACAACGCATTGACGTAGCGGAAGAATTAGATCGTTTACAAATGCACCTAAAAGAAACCCACAATATTTTACGCAAAGGTGGGGCTGTCGGACGAAAATTGGATTTTATGATGCAAGAGCTTAATCGTGAGTCCAATACCTTAGCGTCTAAATCCATTAATGCTGAGGTAACCAATTCCGCAGTGGAATTAAAGGTATTGATTGAGCAAATGCGAGAGCAAGTGCAGAATTTAGAATAAGGGAAAGCAGATGTTAATTGAGTTAAGCCATTATATAATTATTGATATTCAAGGCGAGGACAGTCGCAAATATTTGCAAGGACAGCTGACCTGCGATATAGAGCAACTTGCCATTGGCAATTCTACCCTAACGGCACATTGTGATCCTAAGGGCAAAGTGCAATCTCTGTTTCGTTTAGTGGCGGTTGCAGAACAGCATTTTTATGCCATTATTGATCGCTGTTTATTGCCGAGTGCGTTAGAAGCATTAAAAAAATATGCAGTGTTTTCTAAGGTGAGTTTTCAACTGCTTGAGACACAAATTATCGGAGTAATTGGGCAATCTTTGCAAGCGGATTATGTGCTTACTCTTGCCGACCAACGCCAACTCGCCATTAATTTATCGCCCCAAACTATTGCTTTTGACGGACAACTTGCCCATTGGCAAATCGCAGATATTCAAGCAGGATTACCAAGTTTAACCACACAAACGCAACTTGAATTTTTACCGCAAGCCTTAAATTTACAAGCCATTGAGCAAGCCATTTCATTCCAAAAAGGGTGCTATATTGGGCAAGAAATGGTGGCAAGGGCAAAATATCGTGGTGCGAATAAACGGGCGATGTTGAGTTTTTATGCTCAAACGCAGGCTTGCCCTGCCATTGGTTCTGAACTAGAAATGGATTTAGGGGAAAGTTGGCGAGCCACTGGGGTTGTGATAAGTGCGGTCAATTTTGCAGGAGATTTATATTTACAAGCAGTGTTGAATAATCAGTTAGATCCTGAAACAGCTTTTCGTTTACCACAGGATCATAGCCCATTAACCCGATTACCTTTGCCCTATGAAATATAGTCGCTCCCACTTTAAAGTGAAACGACCATAAAAATAGGAAAAAACATTGCACGCAAGCAAGGGTAATGATAAAACTAACAAATCTTTTTTATTATAGGAAGTAGTCATTATGTCAGAAGTTTTTAATTTTAGTGCAGGCCCAGCAATGATGCCTAAAGCTGTATTACAACAAGCACAACAAGAATTGTTAAATTGGCAAGGGCAAGGCACCTCAGTAATGGAAGTGAGCCATCGTGGTCAATATTTTATGGCATTGGCTCGCCAATCGGAACAAGATTTACGTCAACTTTATCAAATCCCTGATAACTATAAGATTTTATTTTTACAAGGCGGTGCAAGAGGGCAATTTGCCGCCATTCCGATGAATTTAATCGGTTGTCGTGGTAAAAATAAAGCCCTTTACCTTAATAGTGGGCATTGGTCAGCCACCGCCGCCAAAGAGGCTCGCCTTTTTGCTGATATTGATGAAGTGAGTATTGTGAACGAGCAATTAGCCATTACTCAGTTAGATTTTAGCCAAGTAGCGGATCAATATGATTATGTGCATTATTGCCCAAATGAAACCATTAGTGGTGTGGAAATTTTCGCTATTCCTGAAGTTGGCAATGCAGTATTGGTGGCGGATATGTCTTCTAATATTCTTTCTCGTCAAATTGATATTAGCCGTTTTGGTATTATTTATGCAGGGGCACAAAAAAACCTCGGACCTGCAGGCATTACCTTAGTGATCATTCGTGAAGATTTAATTGGCAAAGCTGCAACAACCACACCAACTATTTGGAATTATGCGGTACAAGCGAATGCGGACTCAATGATCAATACACCGCCTACCTTTGCTTGGTATCTTTGTTCTTTAGTATTTAAATATATGTTGCAACAAGGTGGTTTATCCGTTTATGAGCAGCGTAATGCGGAAAAAGCCAAACGCCTCTATGATTACATTGATAACAGCAAGTTATATCGCAATGTGGTGGCAAAGGCTAACCGTTCAACCATGAATGTGACTTTTGTAACAGGCAATCCAGAATTAGACGCACAATTTGTTGCCGAAGCCACTGCCGCAGGTTTGCAGGCGTTAAAAGGGCATAAGGTATTAGGGGGGATGCGTGCCTCAATTTATAATGCGATGCCAATAGAGGGCGTTGAGGCGTTAATCCGCTTTATGCAACAATTTGAACAACAACATAGTTAATGGTTAGTCCAAGATGAAATTTATTAATATTGCCAACGAAGGGGTAAAACACTTATCGCCTTATCAAGCAGGTAAACCCATTGAAGAATTAGAACGTGAATTAGGTATTGCTAATATTATTAAACTTGCTTCAAATGAAAACCCTTTTGGTTTTCCTGAGTCCGCTAAACAAGCGATCCAAGCTCAACTTGCGGATTTAACACGTTATCCTGATTCCAATGGCTTTTATTTTAAACAAAAAGTGGCGGATAAATTTGGTTTATCGGCGGAACAAATTACCCTAGGTAATGGCTCAAATGATTTATTAGAGCTGATTTTTCAAACCTTTGTGAGCGAACGAGATGAAGTGATTTTCTCACAATATACCTTTATCGTTGCCCCTTTAGCCACGCAAGCACGCAATGCCAAAGCGGTGGTAGTGCCTGCGGTTAATTATGGACACGATTTAAGCGGTTTCTTAACGGCGATTAGCCCAGCCACTAAATTAATTTATATTGCCAATCCCAATAACCCAACAGGGACATTTTTATCACACCAACAGATCGCCGATTTCTTGGCACAAGTGCCTGAACATATTTTGGTGGTCTTAGATGAGGCTTATACGGAATTTACTCAGCCACAAGAACGGGTCAATGCTTTTGCTTTATTGCAACAATATCCTAATTTAGTGGTATGCCGCACCCTATCAAAAGCCTATGGATTAGCAGGTTTACGCTTAGGCTATGCGGTGTCTTGCCCTGAAATTGCAGGTTTGTTTAATCGTGTGCGTCAGCCTTTTAATTGCAATAGCCTTGCCTTAGCGGCAGGTATGGCAATATTAGATGATGAACAATTTATTGCTCAAGTAGCCGAAAATAATCAGCAAGGGCTAACCTTATTACAACAATTTTTTTCTGAAAAAGGGTTAAGTTATGTGCCGTCAAAGGGCAATTTTGTGTTACTTGATGTGGGGCAACCTGCTTTACCAATTTACCAAGCCTTATTGGAACAAGGGGTGATTGTACGCCCTGTGGCTGGTTATGGCTTGCCTAATCATTTGCGTGTAAGCATTGGTTTACCTGAGGAAAATCAACGTTTCTTAACCGCATTAAGCAAGGTACTAGGATTATAATATGCAAGATATTCAATCAATTACCCTCAATCCCATTGCCAAAGTTGAGGGCGTGATTAATTTACCCGGCTCAAAAAGCCTGTCTAATCGTGCGTTATTATTAGCAGCTTTAGCCAAAGGCACCACCAAAGTAACCAATTTATTGGATAGTGATGATGTACGTTATATGTTAGCGGCGTTGGCACAATTAGGAGTGAAGTATCAATTATCCGCCGATAAATCGGAATGTGAAATCATTGGTTTAGGGCAAGCCTTTGATTGGCAAGATGGGTTGAGCTTATTTTTAGGCAATGCTGGAACGGCAATGCGTCCCTTAACAGCGGCATTATGCCTCGCCAATCCTTATGGTAAGCAGAATGAAATTATTTTAACGGGCGAACCTCGTATGAAAGAACGCCCAATTAAGCATTTGGTGGACGCATTACGCCAAGCAGGGGCTGAAATTGATTATTTAGAACAAGAGGGCTATCCACCCTTAGCTATTCGCAATGTAGGATTGAAAGGAGGAAAAGTTAGCATTGATGGTTCAATTTCTTCCCAATTTTTGACCGCACTTTTAATGGCTGCCCCGATGGCTGAGCAGGATACGGAAATTGAAATTATTGGCGATTTGGTATCAAAACCTTACATAGATATTACCCTCAATATGATGGCGATCTTTGGGGTTGAG
This sequence comes from Volucribacter amazonae, assembly GCF_029783845.1. Taxonomy (NCBI): domain Bacteria; kingdom Pseudomonadati; phylum Pseudomonadota; class Gammaproteobacteria; order Pasteurellales; family Pasteurellaceae; genus Volucribacter; species Volucribacter amazonae. The sequence continues at coordinate 925,298 of NZ_LWID01000001.1, forward strand.
GTTATCAATCAGGACTATCGCCGTTTTAAGGTAAAAGGACAACAGCAATATCAATCGCCACAACATTATATGGTTGAGGGCGATGCTTCTTCTGCCTCTTATTTTCTTGCCGCTGGTGCAATTAAAGGCAAGGTAAAAGTAACAGGTATTGGCAAAAACTCCATTCAAGGCGACCGTTTATTTGCTGATGTATTGGCTAAAATGGGAGCAAAAATCACTTGGGGCGAGGATTTTATCCAAGCAGAACGTGGGGAATTAATCGGTGTGGATATGGATATGAACCATATTCCTGATGCGGCTATGACCATTGCAACCACTGCTTTATTTGCTCAAGGCGAAACCGTTATCCGTAATATTTATAATTGGCGAGTAAAAGAAACGGATCGCTTGAGTGCTATGGCAACAGAGTTACGCAAAGTGGGGGCGACAGTGGAAGAGGGCGAAGATTTTATTCGTATTCAGCCTTTGCCATTAACGGATTTTCAACATGCACAAATTGAAACCTACAATGACCACCGTATGGCGATGTGCTTTGCTCTGATTGCTTTATCAAATACCCCTGTTACCATTTTAGATCCAAAATGCACCGCAAAAACCTTTCCAACTTTTTTTGATGAATTTTTGCGGATTGCACAATCTTAATCATCTTTTGCCATAGAGCGACATAGAACAACAATCAAATGCTGATGTTATCTCTATGGCAAAACATACCAAACGAGAGAAAAAATGTTAAAAAAACTGACCGCACTTAGTCTTACTATGGGCTTAATGGCTTGTACAACCACGCAATCCGAGCTGAAATGGATAACTTATAAAGATATAAACGGCAATAACCAAGCCTTAACCTTTACCCAACAAGCCAAGGCTGATTTACAACAAGCACAAGGCGAGGCTTTACAACAAAAGGTGTTTGGCAATCCTGCTGAATATGTGAACTTAGGCGATATTTATCTGCTTGCAGTAGGCAATAACCAATATATACGCATTATCTTACAACAGGGACAGCAATCCATTAATCCCTATGATAAAACTGCTTTAACTCAACTGGGCAAGGCAAAGCAATTTGAGGTTTACCAATTTGCCCAAGGGCGGATTAGCCATAATCGCTTTACTGCGGAGCAAGGCATTTGCCATAGTTTTCAACGGAAAAAACAGGGGGTAAAACTTGAGGCAAGCAGTAATTACTACGCTACCCCACAACAATTTTTTACCAGTTTAATCAGTGCCACGCTTAGCCAACAACAAGAGCCAAGCCATTTTAATTACCGCTCAGAATTCAGCCTAAAGGATCCTCATCTACGCCAACAAATTGAGCAAGATGAACAGCAACAAGGCAAACAAAACGCCCTAAACTACGCTAAACAGCAAGTTAGTTTCTTACGCAATGTGGTGTGTAGTAAATAAGTATAGTCGTCTCACTTTAAAATAATGCAGTGTCAGTACGTTGTCTTTGGTGTACTGCTTTGTCTTATTCTAGTTTGAAACGACCATAATATTTATTGGGGGGGGTATTTGGTAGATACCCCTTGTAAAAACCGCTGTCTTGGACTGGTTAATCCCAGTTTCTCCGCTTCATTAACTAAATTCATGGCTTTATTAATATCGCCAGCTTTGAGAGCTTTTGTTACTGCCTGATTAAAATAATTTTCGGTATCTTTATCCACCGAAATATTTATTGCTTGAGGATTTTGTGTTGGTGTTACTGAGCTTAGTATTGCTGCATTCTTATTCGCGGACGAAAACAGCTTATCTAACCCGATAAAACGTGTTGTTTGTTCGTTACTTACTTTTATTGTAATTTTACCGTTTAAGCTATGTTTAATCTTAAGATCATTAATCGCTGGTGGTTGATTTCCCATCGCTTTGGCATAGGTTTTAGCGGGGTGAGGGATTGTGGTTGTTTGTGCTAAATCTTGTGCAGTAGTATAGATCAACAGGTAAATATCATCTTGATTAGGCGTTGGGGTTAGATTAAGTTCTGCGCTAAAACGATTGTCGCTTAGTCCTCGCTCGCCTTGGAACTTAAATGTGCTAGCAGGATATTGTGTTGCAGGGTTAAAATGGCTGTCAAAAACCATTACATTGGGAATAAATACCTGATCATTTACAATCAAGCTATCGATCTCAATATGTAAACTGCCTTGATTGGCTGGCAGGCGATATGCCGCTACCGGGCTTGCAATACCCGCAAATTTTTCGGTAAATCGTTGCCGATGTTGAGCGGTTAATGTTGTTTGTGTTGATTGTGCCAAGGAAATAGTTTGCCAATCAAGTTGTTGTAACGTTTGAATCGCAATTTGTGGCGTTGCTATTGAAATACTATGAATACTCATCAAAAATAATGTGAGAAATAATCCTTTTTTCATTTTTGCCCCCTAAATGCATGATGACCTTGGCGAGCTATTGCTCGCCAATATAGTCTTTCCACTGTTTTATTTTATAGTCGTTTCGATTTAAAATGAGACAAGGCGGTACGCCGAAGACAGTACAAGTAGTACGGCGAGGCGTACCAACACTGTATCACTTTAAAGTGGAACGACTATAAATTGACGGCTATAAATGTTTACCACCAAGCTTCCATTTGTACCCCAACAATAAATTCACTGTCTTTGGCTTTGTAACCTGCATCTGTGCGATATGCCTGATCAAATTTATCATTCCAGTGAACATAAGTGCCGAATACACGAATGGCTGGTCTTGCCCAAATGCTATTTCCTGCTTGCCATTGTTGGGCGAGGGTCAATTTAACTAAATCATTTTTCTTACTTGTCGCTTGATCTTTTATCACATCATAACTGACCTCAGCAAGAGAACTCATGGTTTCTGTCCATTTATACATTGGTCTAACACCTGCGGAATACCAAGTTTTACCTTGTTTATTATCCAAGTCTGTTTTTTCGTAAATTAAGGCATACATACTTTCCACTTTATCGGAAAATTGCACCACACCATGATTGATTAAGCGTAGCATATGCCCTTTATTATCAATACGACTGCCTTGTGAATGTCCTGTACTCCAAGATGTCATTGAATCTGTGGCATATTGCACAACAAATTTATTAAAGCCACCAAAGAAATTGCTTAGGGTATGTTCTGCGGTAAGCATATAACCATTTTTAGAAGCCTGATCTGCTAAGGTTACTCCTTGATCGGTATGGGCTCGTCCATAATCTACCCCAAGCTCTAGTCGCCCATTTTCGCTCACTTTAATATCCGCTAAACGCACATCAAAAACATCGTTATAGACATCTTTATCTTCGGTTGATACCCAACTATTTGTGGCTGGATTATATGACCAAGAATAAGCACCACCAGCCTCAGTATTACGGGTTACCGCAATAGATAATTTGGCAAAACCTAAATCAATATTTTCTATCCCTGCACCGGGACCAGAAATATCCCAGTAATAAAAGTCGTTCATATGGACATCATGACGTTGGTAAAAGCGCTTACCTGCCCATAAGGTAGAATTAGGTAATAAATCAGAAAAGTTTTTAAACTGTACATTAATTTCCCTTAAAGCAGGGGACGTTGCTTCCCAATCTCCTTGTTGATTGACGGAATAAGCAATATTGCTGTCTAAATAAATGGATTTATTACCATTTTGATATAATTCTTGACCAAGTTTGAGTTCAGCATAGGTTTCTGCTTCATTACCTAAACGGTATTTAGCACTACCACCATTTACAGTAAAGGCTTTTTGTTCACCATTGCCTGATGTCCAACCAATACCTGAACGTGCGTAACCATGAAAATCCACTGCTGTTGCTTGAACTGCCACTAACGCACTGGTTATTGCTATGGCTAATAATGTTTTTTTATTGTTCATAATAAACCTCTTTTTTGTTGTGTTTATCAAGATATGTTCAAGCATAAACGGCAGTCTTGAACATTGTTATACACCAATTTCCCGATATAATCGCTGACAAGCCTCGCCATTTTCTTTAAATAAATGACAACGTTCTGGCACAATACCAATGTCAATGGTTTCCCCTTCTTGTACCAACATCGTATCTGGTTGGCGATAAATAAACGAGGGCTGTTTTATTTCGGGAATGCTTAAATGAATCTGGCTTTCATTACCCAATAATTCCACCACTTGCACCTCCCCTTTCAAACTGACTTTTGCTTGATTAGAGGGAATAAGATGTTCTGGGCGAATACCTAACGACATGGTTTCACCAACTTTTACACCAGTACCATCAACAGGTATCCAAAAACGATGATGATTGGCATCAGGAAGTTCAATTTGTACTTGTTGTTTTTCCACTGCGGTAACACGCACAGGCAAAAAGTTCATTTTCGGAGAGCCAATAAAACCTGCCACAAAACGATTGGCAGGATAATGATAAAGCTCTAAAGGTTTGCCTACTTGAGCAATACCGCCGGCCTGTAATACCACAATTTTATCGGCTAAGGTCATTGCCTCGGTTTGATCATGGGTTACATAGATCATTGTGCGTTTTAAGCGTTTATGTAATTTAGAGATTTCTACACGCATTTGCACTCGTAATGCCGCATCAAGATTAGAAAGTGGTTCATCAAGTAGAAAAACTTCAGGTTGTGAAACTAACGTCCGCCCAATTGCCACTCGTTGTCGTTGCCCGCCTGATAAGGCTTTGGGTTTACGATCCAGTAAATGGGCTAATTGCAAAATTTCAGCCACATGATTGACCTTTTGCTCTCGTTCTGCTTTTTTAACGCCAGCTAATTTCAAACCAAAGGACATATTTTCTGCCACATTTAAATGGGGATATAAAGCGTAAGATTGGAACACCATACCAATCCCTCGTTTAGCTGGCTCTACTTCGTTCATACGTTGCTCACCAATAAAGAGATCCCCTGAAGTAATATCTTCTAAACCTGCGATCATTCTCAGTAATGTGGATTTGCCACAACCAGATGGTCCAACAAAAACTACAAATTCACCCTCTTTAATGGTTAAGTTAATATCTTTGGATATATGAATATCGCCATAAGATTTACATACATTTTTTAGTAAAACATCTGCCATAAAAAATTCTCCATGTTGTCTTTGCTTATTCACTATATCGCTTAGGCTTTGACGATATAGTGCAGAAATTTAAATCAAATGAAATCATTCTTTCGCTTAAATTTATGGGATTAGATAAAATTTATTACTCAACCCAATTTCGCCAGAATATTGGCATTTTAGCGGATTTTTTTGTGATCTATTTCTCATTTTTATCTCAACGAGGTGAATAAACCCTGTGTTTTTAGCAAAATTTGTGATAGAGATCACATTCTATTTGGAGTGGGCGTAGAGGGTGGTATGATGAATATGATTGCATTCAATGCCATACTCATTAGCAAGCCTAAAAGGCGATCATTTTTCCCTTAATCTTTCAGCAGGAGTAATATTATGAAACCTAAATTAACTACCTTAGCTTTCACTGTCATCGGCAGTTTAATCCTTTCAACATCATCAGCATTGGCTAAATTGGAAGAGGGTAAATTAACCATTTGGATCAATGGTGATAAAGGTTATAACGGCTTAGCTGAAGTCGGTAAGAAATTTGAGCAGGATACAGGCATTAGTGTATTAGTTGAACACCCTGATAAATTGGAAGAAAAATATCCTCAACTTGCCGCTACGGGTGATGGTCCAGATATTATTTTTTGGGCACATGATCGCTTTGGCGGTTATGCTCAATCAGGATTATTAGCAGAATTACACCCTTCTCAACAATTCAAAGAGAAATTTGTTGATTTCGCTTGGGATGCACAAACTTACAATGGCAAAATTATTGGTTATCCCGTAGCCATTGAAGCCTTATCATTAATTTATAATAAAGATTTATTATCCACCCCACCAAAAACTTGGGAAGAAATAGTACAACTTGCACCACAATTTAAAGCAAACAAACAAAATATTGTTATGTGGAATTTAGCTGAACCTTATTTCACTTGGCCGATTATTGCCGCTGATGGTGGTTATGCTTTCAAATATGTTAATGGACGTTATGATATTAATGATATTGGGGTAAACAATGCAGGATCGCAACGTGGCTTACAATTTGTAGTAGATATGGTGAATAATAACGTGATTAACGCCGACATGGATTATGCCATTGCCGAAGCCAGCTTTAATAAAGGGGAAACGGCATTGACCATTAATGGGCCTTGGTCATGGGGTAATATTGAAAAAAGTGGTATTAACTATGGCGTTGCCGTTTTACCTACCCTCAATGGGCAACCTTCTAAACCTTTTGTAGGGGTGTTAAGTGCAGGGATCAATGCTGCTAGCCCAAATAAGGATCTTGCTATTGAATTTTTAGAGCATTATTTACTCACTGATGAGGGATTGGCTACCGTAAATAAAGATAAACCTTTAGGGGCTGTTGCCTTAAAATCTTATCAAGCGGAGTTGGCAAAAGATCCTCGCATTGCCGCTACTATGGAAAATGCTCAACATGGTGAAATTATGCCAAATATTCCACAAATGACCGCTTTTTGGTACGCCGAAAGAAGTGCCATTATTAATGCTGTAAATAAGCGTCAAACTGTGCAACAAGCACTTGATGATGCCAAAGCTCGCATTGAAAAACAATAGTATAGTCGTTTCAAATAAAACAAGGCGGTACGTCGAAGACAGTATAAAGAATACGGCAAGGCGTACCAACGCCGTATTATTTTAAAGTGGGACGACTATAAATTCACATACGGGGCGATAAAGCTCTGTATATAGATAAATGTCGTTTGTTTTTGGAAAGAGGTGTCCCATGCAACAAGCCACAAAATTAACAAAATATCAACAATGGTTAAAATATGCGGTAATCAGTTTAATATTATTTATTGATTTATATTTAATCATTTTAATGTATCTACAAGGCGAATACTTATTTGGCATACTAACCTTAATTGTTATTACTTCTGGTGTGTATGTTTTTGCGAATAAAAAAACATACAGTTATCGCTATCTTTACCCGGGCATTATGGGAATGTTTATTTTTATCCTGTTCCCACTCATTGCGACTATTGCCATTGCTTTTACTAATTACAGTGGTACGAACCAACTCAGCTATGAACGAGCATTAGCGGTGTTATTACAACAGCAGGATTTTACTGGCGATAAATTCAACTTTAAACTCTACGCCGTTACACCACAACAATATCAACTCGGCTTAGAAAATACTACCACAGGGCAATATTACCTAGCCAATATTGCTGATCTCAGTGAAACACCAATTTATGCTCAAGCCGTAGAACAATTACCCAATTTAACGGCAGAACCTTTACGGGTTATCACACAAAACCGTAGTTATTTGCAAAATCTGGTTGTGTTATTACCCAATGGCGATGAATTAACGATGAGTTCATTACGCCAATTTTCCGAACAACAAGCTCGTTATCATTATGATGAAACCCATAAAATTCTAACCAATAACCAAACAGGCGAACGCTATCAAGCAAATGATCACATTGGTTTTTTCCAAGCCATTGATCAACAAGGGCATTGGCAAGCAACAACCCTTGAACCAGGTTATACCGTAGGTATTGGTTGGGCAAATTTTATTAAAATTTTTACTGATGAAGGCATCCAAAAACCTTTCTTACAAATTTTTGTATGGACAGTGATTTTCTCTCTTTTAACCGTTGTTTTTACGGTTATTTTAGGAATGGTACTTGCTTCTGTTGTGCAATGGGAAGCATTACAAGGTAAAGGGATTTATCGTGTCTTACTTATTTTACCTTATGCGGTACCCGCCTTTATCTCTATTTTGGTTTTCAAAGGATTATTTAACCAAAGTTTTGGAGAAATTAACCTTATTCTTCATCAGCTCTTTGGTATCCGTCCAGAATGGTTTAATGATCCCTTATTAGCTAAAATTATGATCTTAATTGTCAATACTTGGTTAGGTTATCCTTATATGATGATCCTTTGTATGGGATTACTCAAAGCTATTCCAGCGGATTTATATGAAGCCTCTGCCATGGACGGTGCATCAACTTGGCAAAACTTCAGCAAAATCACCTTTCCATTATTGATTAAACCCCTTACCCCTTTAATGATCGCTTCATTTGCCTTTAATTTTAATAATTTTGTTTTAATTCAATTATTAACCAATGGTCGCCCTGATATGATAGGAACAACAACACCAGCCGGCTATACGGATTTGTTAGTCAGTTACACTTATCGTATCGCATTTGAAGGCAGTGGATCACAGGATTTTGGGCTTGCCGCCGCTATCGCCACCATTATTTTCTTATTGGTAGGTGGATTAGCATTACTCAACCTCAAATCAATCAAATTAAAACTCGACTAAGGAGCAAGATTATGGCAATGGTACAACCAAAATCAATGCGTTATCGCTTACTCGCCACGCACCTATTATTAATTCTATTTATTAGTCTGATTATGTTTCCATTACTGATGATCATTGGTATCTCATTACGCCCGGGTAATCTTGCCATTGGCGATATTATTCCTCAACAAATCTCTTGGGAACATTGGCGACTTGCTCTCGGACTTGAAGTGATTAATCCTGATGGTAGTGTTACCCCACCACCTTTTCCTGTTTTATTATGGTTATGGAACTCAGTTAAAGTCGCATTTATCACTGCAGTGGGGATAGTCGCCCTTTCTACCACTTGTGCTTATGCTTTTGCTAGTATGAAATTCAAAGGCAAAAAAACCTTATTGCAAGCCATGCTTATTTTCCAAATGTTTCCTGCAGTACTCTCTTTAGTTGCCTTATATGCTCTATTTGACCGACTTGGACAATATATTCCATTTTTAGGCTTAAATACCCACGCAGGTGTTATTTTTGCTTATCTCGGCGGAATTGCGTTACATGTATGGACGATTAAAGGTTATTTTGAAACTATTGATCCCTCATTGGAAGAGGCGGCATCACTTGATGGAGCAACACCATGGCAAGCTTTCCGCTTAATTCTACTTCCGCTCTCAGTACCTATTTTGGCTGTCGTTTTTATTCTATCCTTTATTGCAGCAATTACCGAAGTACCAGTAGCATCACTGTTATTGCGTGATGTAGAGAATTATACGCTCGCAGTAGGAATGCAACAGTACCTATATGCACAAAATTACCTATGGGGTGATTTTGCCGCCGCGGCAGTACTATCTGCCCTACCTATCACTATTGTATTTTTAATCGCTCAACGCTGGTTAGTCGGCGGATTAACTGCAGGCGGGGTGAAAGGATAACTTAATTAATTTAACCAAGTGCGGTAAGTTTTTGTTTAGTTTTTAATGGAAACAAAAATGGTGTAATGGACAAAAATGTGGAGAAAAAAATGGGTTAAGGCCTTATACTACAAGGCTTTAACCTACTTCTTTGAAAATGAATAAAAAATTGTCCATATTGTCAAAATAACTCAATCCACAAACATGGAAAGAAAATACTATTCAACGCTATAAATGCAATCATTGTAATAAAACTTTTACCTTTCAAAACAAATTAAATCCCACTGAAATTTGGTTTAATTATTCTCAAGGAAAGCTGATATATAAAGATCTTGCAATTAAATATCAATATTCTGTTAAAACAATCAAAAGATATATTGACAAATCCCCGAAAAATACCTTAATTTTACCCACATCAACTTATCTAAATATTATTACCCTTAACATCAATAATCAACACTTCCGATTGTGAGCCTAAACGCATGGGAATTCCCCAGAAACCGTAGCCTGATGAAACAAAAAAATGCCCTTGGTTAATTTGTTGGTAGCCATAATCTAGCACATACATCATTTTGGTAATCAAATTAGCTGGAAAAATTTGTCCTTTGTGTGTATGTCCTGATAGCTGAATATCAATAGGTAGTTGGGCGTGTTGGGTTATTTCTGTTGGACGATGATCCAATAAGATAATCGGTAAATTAGTATTCACATGTTGCAATAATGCCTCTGTTGACGGACGATCACGCACTAAATCATCATTTCTGCCAATTAAGACAAATTGATCTTGAATATTTAGGCTTTCATCTCTTAATACCTTGATACCTGCTTGGCTTAATTCTCGGTAAATGGCTCGTTCATGCCCAAAAAAATCGTGATTACCTAGAGTGGCATAAACGCCAAGCGGAGCGGTAAGTTTGGCGAGATGAGGTTGCATATTTTGGGCTAAATAGGCATCAACATTATCGTCCATAATATCGCCCGGCATTAAAATAATATCAACTTGTTGTTGCCGCATAATATCGGCTAATTTGTCTAGCTGATTTGCTCCAAACAATATGCCTAAATGCAAATCGCTTATCATACCTATTCTTAATGGTTGTTTGAGCGGTTTATTTAATGTGATGTTGTAATGAATGATTTTGGGAGTATAAGCATTATAAATGCTTAAACTTAGCAAACCGATTAAAGCGAAGGGGTAAGCAATTTTGAGGGTAAGGCTTAATTTATGCGGATTAAACCAACGTTTACCAAGTCCAAAAAGGATAAGGCAAGATAAGCTGATAAAGCTAATAAACAGCAATAGCACTAATAAACCTGCACTTATTCTAAATAATGGCGGATAAATGCGTAATAATGTGAGGGCAATAATGCCGTTAAATAGCAGGTAAAGACCAATGCCAGTAGCACGTTTTGCTTTAAATGAGAGTTTATCTGCCCATAGCCAAAAAATTGTGTGTGCGGTGATATAAATAAAAAACTGTAAAGCGAAAATCGCCACAGCAATAATAATGTAATGACGGTATTCCAAAATTCACGTTCCTAAATTATGTGGTTGTTTAATAAATAAAAGGGCGATTATCATATAATGTTTTTTGTTGAATAACTAGCCTGAAAAATGCGGTAAAAGAACAATGAGTTTCAAGATTTTTGTTGAATTATTAGGTAAGTTAGCATAAATTTTCGGAAAACGACCGCTCTTGTAACTCAAATTGCTCTGTTATTATTTACCCAAAGTAAAAAATGATTTTACTGTTAAGATATTGTTATAATCATTAAATTTCGTTATGATCCCCAATTCCTTATAACCCTATAAGGGAAGTATAGCCGTTTCAATTTAAAATCAGGCAAGGCGGTACGCCGAATACAGTACAAAGAGTACGACAAGGCGTGTCAACGCCGTATAATTTTAAAGTGGGACGACTATATTGTTTGTTTTATTACATAGGATCATATTATGAATTCATTGAATAAATATTCCCCTTATTTGCTTGCATTGTTACGTATCATTGCGGGCTATATGTTTTTATTACATGGTACTGCCAAATTTTTTGAGTTTCCTATTTCAATGACTGGTGGAAATGGAGGCGTTGAACTCTTTTCACTGTATGGATTAGGTGGACTCATTGAAATCATTGGTGGTTTATTGTTAATTTTAGGTTTATTTGTACGTCCAGCGGCATTCTTGATGTCAGGACAAATGGCGTATGCTTATTTCTTTATACACGCCTCAGCAGATAATTTACTTTTACCTCTGGTTAATAAAGGTGAGTTAGCAGCGTTATATTCCCTCGTTTTCCTTTATTTTGTCTTTGTGGGTGGCGGTGCATTTGCCCTAGATAATAAATTCAAAAAATAATTTATTTAAAGAATATAGCCCTGTTTTAGGGCTTTTTTATCGCATAAAATTGGCTTTATCCATATTCTTTTTAGCATTTTATCCTATCAAAAATCTTCTAAGTTTACTCTAATTCATTGTTTTTATTAAATAAAATGTTGTTTTCTTGCCTGTTTTGGGATTAAAATCTTGTTCCTTTAGCGTAACTTATTTTTAAGGAATTGAATTTATGGGCGAACAATCACAGCCAACTTCCACTTGGCAAACAAAATTTAAAGCAATGGGACCCGGTATTTTAATGGCATCGGCGGCGGTGGGTGGCTCGCATATTATTGCCTCAACTCAAGCTGGGGCGATTTATGGTTGGCAATTAGCGATCATCATTATTTTGGCGAATTTATTTAAGTATCCCTTTTTTCGTTTTGGGGCACAATATACCCTAATGACAGGAAAAACTTTATTAGAAGGCTATCAAGAAAAAGGTAAAGCCTATCTTTGGGTGTTTTTTATTCTTAATGTCTTTGCCACAGCAATTAATACGGCTGGCGTGGGCATTGTTACAGCGGCGATTTTGAGTTTTATTTTCCCTCAACAAATTAATTTGAGTATTCCACAGCTGAGCACCATTGTGATTGCAGTAACTTGGGGTATGTTGTTATTAGGGAAATATCGCTTACTAGACCGTTTATCAAAATGGATTATGATTGCTTTAACGGTATCAACCGTTAGTGCAGTAATTATTGCCGCTTTAAAAGGCAGTACGATGATGCCTGATTTTGTAGAACCCTCGCCTTGGAATTTAGCTTCATTGGCTTTTATCGTGGCATTAATGGGTTGGATGCCTGCTCCCATAGAAATTTCAGCAATTAATTCCATGTGGGTAATCGCCAAAAAACGCTTTGCCACAATCAGCTATAAAGATGGTTTATTTGATTTTAATGTGGGCTATATTAGTACAGCAATTTTGGCGATAGTTTTTCTTGCTTTAGGAGCGATTGTGCAATACGGTTCTGGCGAGCAAGTAGAGGCCGCAGGGGTAAAATATATTGCCCAATTAATCAAAATGTATGCTTACGCTATTGGTGATTGGTCAAGATTATTAATTGCCTTTATTGCGTTTATGTGTATGTTTGGCACAACTATTACGGTTATTGACGGCTATTCTCGTGCTAATGCGGAAGCATTACGTCTTTTAACTCATAAAAAACAAGGTTCATTAAAACAACTTAATCTTTGGATGACCTTTGCGGCTGCAATGGGGATCATTATCATTACCTTCTTTATGCGTGATGTGGCAACTATGTTGAATTTTGCGATGATTTGTTCTTTTGTTACCACACCTGTTTTTGCTTATTTAAATTTATCTTTAGTGTTAAAAGGGCAACACCGTGTAAAAGGGGGCTTATTTTGGTTATCCATTATTGGTTTGATTTATTTAACCGCCTTTACGCTATTATTTATTGCTCATCAAACTGGCTTTATAGAAAGAATATGGGGCTGATTTTAGCTAGCCTGCTAAAAATAGCAGGCTTTTTTATAGGGGAATAAGACAAGGAAGCTGAGATTGTTAAAGTGCGGTTGGTTTTTTGAATTATTTTTTACTTTCATTTCTCCGACTTCACAAATGTATTTCGCACATTCGTGCGACCTACTTTCTTTACTCGTGTAAAGAAAGTAGGCAAAGAAACACGCCCCCTAGAAAAAATCTTATCCAGCCTTTCGCTAAGAACGATATACGAATAATTTTGGAACTCGCTACGCTCAAACAGCCAAAATTATTCTATCGTTCTAAGCTCAGGCTGGGATTTTTTAAGGGGGTAAGGGAGGGTTATTTGCCTTATACAATAAATATATAAAGGATCTGACAACGATATATTATTCTTATTTGAAACGGCTATATTTTAAAGTGGGAGACGATAATTTCCCTTGATATGGGCTATATAAAAGCAAACGTTTGCGTTATAATACGGCGTTCAATTTTTCATTCAATTTATTTTTTACTCAAAGGAATTTTCAATGCAACAACATCGTCCTATTCGTCAAGCCTTACTTAGCGTATCTGATAAAACAGGAATTGTAGAATTTGCTCAAGGCCTCGCCGAACGTGGCGTAAAATTACTTTCCACAGGCGGTACAGCAAAATTGCTAGCAGATAATGGGCTAAGCGTAACAGAAGTGTCGGATTACACAGGTTTTCCAGAAATGATGGACGGACGGGTGAAAACCTTGCACCCTAAAATTCACGGTGGTATTTTAGGTCGCCGAGGTACAGACGATGACGTAATGCAACAGCATCAGATTGACGGCATTGATATGGTGGTAGTCAATCTTTATCCTTTTGCTGCCACAGTAGCGAAACCCGATTGTTCCTTAGCTGAAGCAGTGGAAAATATTGATATTGGTGGGCCGACTATGGTGCGTTCTGCTGCGAAAAATCATCAAGACGTGGCGATTGTAGTCAATAATCAAGATTTTCCTGCCATTTTAGCGGAAATGGATCAACATCATAATAGCCTGACCTTAGCCACACGTTTTGACTTAGCCATTAAGGCGTTTGAGCATACAGCACAATATGACAGTATGATTGCCAATTATTTTGGACAAAAAGTTAAACCTTATTTTCGTGCGGAAGAAGAGGATCAAGATGCCCTATGTGGACAATTCCCTCGTACCATCAACCTGAATTTTATTCGCAAACAAACTATGCGTTATGGCGAAAATAGTCATCAAAATGCCGCTTTTTATGTGGAACAAAACCCGACAGAAGCCAGTGTTGCCACAGCGGTACAATTACAAGGCAAAGCCCTTTCTTACAACAATATCGCCGATACCGATGCAGCATTAGAATGTGTAAAAGAATTTGAACAGCCTGCTTGTGTAATCGTAAAACACGCTAACCCTTGTGGTGTCGCACTAGGACAAGATATTTTGCAAGCCTATGAGCGTGCTTATCAAACTGATCCAACCTCAGCATTTGGCGGTATTATTGCCTTTAATCGAGAGCTTGATGAGGCTACAGCCAAAGCTATTATTGAGCGTCAATTTGTGGAAGTGATTATCGCCCCAACAGTGAGCGAGGCGGCACAAGCGGTGGTTAAAAGTAAGAAAAATGTCCGTTTATTAGCTTGCGGTGAATGGGAACAACGTCAAGCACGTTTAGATTTTAAACGTGTTAATGGCGGGTTATTAGTGCAAGATGCGGACTTAGCCACCGTAGATCTTGCTGATTTGCAAGTAGTGAGTAAACGTCAGCCTACTGAGCAAGAACTTCAAGACTTATTATTTTGCTGGAAAGTGGCAAAATATGTGAAATCCAATGCCATTGTGTATGCTAAAAATAATCAAACCATTGGTATTGGGGCAGGGCAAATGAGCCGAGTTTATTCCGCCAAAATTGCAGGAATTAAAGCCGCTGACGAAGGGTTAGAAGTAAAAGGGACGGTAATGGCATCAGATGCTTTCTTCCCTTTCCGAGATGGTATTGATGCCGCAGCTGCTGCGGGGGTAACCTGTGTAATTCACCCGGGCGGTTCAATGCGTGATCAAGAAGTGATTGATGCTGCCGATGAACATGGTATGGCAATGGTTTTAACGGGAATGCGTCATTTCCGTCATTAATAAAAGTATAAAAAAAGTGCGGTGAAAATGACCGCACTTTTAAATGATAAAACGGATTGTAAGGAGAAAAAATGAATATTCTAATTATTGGTAATGGCGGACGTGAACACGCCTTAGCGTGGAAAGTGGCGCAATCGCCGTTAGCGGACAAAGTATTTGTTGCCCCAGGCAATGCAGGTACAGCTTTAGAGGAAAAAGTAGAAAATGTCGCCATTTCAGCGACAGATATTGTGGGCTTGGTACAATTCGCTCAGCAACAACAGATTGATCTAACCATTGTTGGACCAGAAGCGCCTTTGGTGTTAGGCGTGGTGGACGCATTTCGTGCAGCAGGGTTGAAAATTTTTGGCCCAACTAAAGCGGCGGCTCAACTAGAGGGTTCAAAAGCCTTTACTAAAGATTTCTTAGCTCGTCATCAAATTCCTACCGCCGAATATCGCAATTTTACCGAAATTGAACCCGCTTTAGCTTATATTCAGCAAAAAGGCGCACCTATTGTGATTAAAGCCGATGGCTTAGCAGCTGGAAAAGGGGTTATTGTGGCAATGACCGAGGCGGAAGCCGAAGAGGCGGTGCGTGATATGCTCTCAGGTAATGCTTTTGGCGAGGCAGGAAGTCGTGTGGTGATTGAAGAATTTCTTGATGGCGAAGAGGCAAGTTTTATTGTGATGGTTGACGGCAAAAACGTAGAACCTATGGCAACCAGTCAAGATCATAAGCGAGTGGGCGAGCAAGATACAGGCTTAAATACTGGGGGAATGGGGGCTTATTCACCAGCTCCAGTGGTTACCCCTGATATTCATCAACGCATTATGCAAGAAGTGATTTACCCAACGGTGCAAGGTATGGCACAAGAGGGCAATGTTTATACGGGCTTTTTGTATGCTGGTTTAATGATTATGCCAAATGGACAGCCAAAAGTGATTGAGTTTAATTGTCGTTTTGGTGATCCTGAAACCCAGCCGATAATGTTGCGTTTACAATCAGACTTAGTGGAACTTTGTTTAGCCGCCTGTGATGAAAAACTGGATCAACATCAATCACAATGGTGCGAACAAGCGGCATTAGGCATTGTATTGGCAGCGGAAGGTTACCCGGGCGATTATCGCAAAGGCGATGAAATTACAGGGCTGGAAAGTGCGGTACAAAATGAAAAAGTTTTTTTAGCTGGTGTTGAGCAAAAAGGCGATAAGTTGATTACCAACGGCGGTCGTGTATTATGTGTTACTGCCTTAGGCGATAGCGTGTATGCCGCTCAACAAAAAGCTCTTGCCTTAGCAGAAAAAATCCATTGGCAAGGGCGTTTCTACCGCCGAGATATTGGCTATCGTGCGGTGGCAAGGGAAAAAGCATAAGAAATACCAAGATAATGAAAATTTTTCATACACAGAATGAAAAATTAGAGATAAAAACTTGTAGCCGTTTCAATTTAAAATAAGACAAGACGGCACGCCGAAGACAGTACGCAGAGTACGGCGAGACGTGCCAACGCCGTATTATTTTAAAGTGGGACGGCTATAATTGATAGACCGTTAAACTATACAACAATTTTCTAACACAAAGAGGACTGAACAAATGCTAACAAAAAGTATGAATATCAAAGATTATGATCCTGTTTTATGGCAAGCCATTCAAGACGAAAATCGCCGCCAAGAGGAGCATATTGAACTAATTGCCTCTGAAAACTATGCAAGCCCAAGAGTGATGGAAGCACAAGGCTCGCAATTTACCAATAAATATGCCGAGGGCTATCCGGGCAAACGTTATTATGGCGGTTGTGAATATGCGGATATTGTGGAGCAGTTAGCGATCGATCGTGCTAAAGAGTTATTTGGGGCAGATTATGCTAATGTACAACCACATTCAGGCTCACAAGCCAATGCGGCGGTTTATATGGCATTGTTGCAACCAGGCGATACCATTTTAGGTATGAGCCTTGCTCACGGCGGACATTTAACCCACGGTGCAGCAGTCAGCTTCTCAGGTAAAATTTACCACGCAGAACAATATGGTATTACCGCAGAAGGCTTTATTGATTATGATGCCTTACGTCAGCAAGCCCTTGAAGTGAAACCAAAAATGATTGTGGGCGGTTTCTCGGCTTATTCACAAGTGGTGGATTGGGCAAAAATGCGTGAAATTGCTGATGAAGTCGGGGCTTATTTATTTGTGGATATGGCTCACGTTGCAGGTCTTATCGCCGCAGGTGTTTACCCTAATCCATTACCACACGCCCATATTGTTACCACCACCACACACAAAACCCTAGGCGGACCTCGTGGCGGTTTGATTTTATCCAGTGCCAAAGATGAAGATTTGTATAAAAAATTACAAAGTGCCGTATTCCCAGCAGGACAAGGTGGGCCATTAGTTCACGTTATTGCGGCAAAAGCGGTTTGCTTCAAAGAGGCAATGGAGCCTGAATATAAAGCCTATCAGCAACAAGTGGTAAAAAATGCCAAAGCTATGGTAGAAGTATTTAAACAACGTGGTTATAACGTGGTGTCTAACGGCACAGAAAATCACTTATTCTTAGTAGATTTAGTCAGCCACGGTTTGACTGGTAAAGCCGCCGATGCTGCCCTTGGTAAAGCCAATATTACCGTTAATAAAAATGCGGTACCAAATGATCCACAAAAACCTTTTGTTACTTCTGGTATTCGTGTGGGTACACCTTCAGTTACACGCCGTGGCTTTAAAGAAACCGAAGTGGCTGAGTTAGCAGGCTGGATGTGCGACGTTCTTGATGCGATCGGTAAAGATAACGAAGCTGAAGTTATTGAACAAACCAAACAAAAAGTGTTAGACATTTGTAAACGTTTACCAGTATACGCTTAAAAATTAAACATTTTCTAATTTATAACGGCGATATTTATCGCCGTTTTGTTATAGTCGTTCCACTTTAAAATAATACGGTGTTGGCACGCCTCGCCGTACTATTTCTATTTGTACTGTCTTCGGCGTGCCGCCTTTCTTATTTTAAATTGAAACGACTATATTTGGCTTTGTAACTGTTTTATGTCAAATTGAAATGCCATTAGTACAGCAATATTAAACTCGGAGTAAGCAATGATTATTTTAGATGGTGGTATGGGACGAGAATTAGCTCGCCGAGGTGCCCCTTTTAAGCAACCTGAATGGTCAGCCTTAGCCTTATGGCAACAACCTAGTGCCATAAAACAAATTCATCAAGATTTTATTGCCAGCGGTGCTGAAGTGATTACCACCAACAGTTATGCCGTTGTACCTTTTCATATTGGCGAACAACGTTTCCAACAACAGGGCGAACAGCTTTGCGCTTTAGCAGGGCAACTGGCTCAACAAGCGGTAGCAGAAAGTGGTAAAGCAGTGAAAATTGCAGGCTCTTTGCCACCACTGTTTGGTTCATATCGTGCCGATTTATTTCAAGCGGACAAAATGGCAGAAATTGCTCGCCCAATTATTCAAGGTTTATCGCCTTATGTGGATATTTGGTTATGTGAAACCCAAAGTGCCATTATTGAACCGACAATGATCAAGCCTTTGTTACCAAAGGATCAACGTCCGTTTTGGCTATCCTTTACCTTACAAGATGAACAAGCGAACACAACTCCTTGCTTACGCTCTGGCGAAAGCGTGCAATTAGCGGTCAGCAAAATGATTGAATTAGGGGTTGATGCCATTTTATTTAATTGCTGTCAGCCAGAAGTGATTGGCGCAGCCTTGCAAGTGGCAAAACAACAACTTATCGCCCATAACGCAACCCATATTCAATTAGGGGCGTACGCCAATGCGTTCCCACCACAGCCTAAAAATGCCACAGCCAATGACGGCTTAGATGAAATTCGCCAAGATCTTAATCCTATGGATTATTTAAGCTGGGCAAAACAATGGCAACAACTTGGTGCAACTATTATTGGCGGTTGCTGTGGTATTGGGCCTCAGCATATTCAAGTATTAGCACATAGACTATAAGGAAATGATATGGCAAAAGGTAAAATTGGTTTAATGGCTCTCACTGCTTTGGTGCTTAGCTCAATGATTGGCTCAGGCATTTTTAGCTTACCGCAAAATATGGCAGAAGTGGCAGGGGCAGAGGCGTTAATTATTGGTTGGTTAATTACTGGGGTAGGCATTATTTTTCTCGGCTTATCTTTCTTTTTCTTATCCAAGTTAAAACCTGAATTAGACGGCGGTATTTACACCTACGCACGTGCAGGCTTTGGCGAATTGGTAGGATTTTCATCTGCTTGGGGTTATTGGCTCTGTGCCACAATCGGTATTGTGGGCTATTTAGTGGTGGCATTTGAGGGCATTGGCACCTTTACCGATAGCCCTAATCACATTATTTTTGGACAAGGCAACACCATCGCCTCATTTATCGGCGCATCATTGATTGTCTGGTTAGTTCATTGGCTGGTGGCTAGTGGAGTCAAAGAAGCTGCTTCAGTGAATTTAGTGGCGACTTTTGTCAAAGTTTTTCCCTTAATATTATTTATTATTTTAGCCCTTTATTATTTCTCGCCACCCCTATTCCAACAAGATTGGCAAGGGCAATCCTTACAACAACCCGTAATGGATCAAGTCAAAAATACTATGTTAATTACCCTTTGGGTATTTACAGGCATTGAGGGCGCATCAGTCTTATCCGCACACGCCAAGAAAAAAAGCGATGTCGGCGTGGCAACAGTGCTAGGCGTGTTGATTGCCTTAGTATTATATGTTGCCATTACCCTATTATCTTTCGGTATTTTAGCCAGAGAACAAATTGCTGCGATGTCTAATCCCTCAATGGCAGGCTTATTACAATATATGATCGGCGACAGTGGCAAAATCATCATTACCTTTTGTTTAATCGTCTCAGTGCTAGCCTCATATATTAGCTGGACAATGTATTCCGCCGAAGTGCCTTATCGTGGAGCAAAAATGGGGGCATTTCCTAAACTATTGGATAAACTCAACCACAACGGCACACCGATTAATTCCCTTTGGTTTACTGGCTTGGTGGTGCAATTTTGCTTATTATTGGTGTTATTAACAGGTAAAAGCTACAACGCTTTATTATTAATTTCCACCTCAATGATCTTAGTCCCTTATTTCCTGATTGGTGCTTATCTGCTTAAAGTCGCCGTCAAGGAAAAGGCAAAGTGGTATATCAAACTCACAGGACTGATCGCCTCTGTGTATGGCTTATGGATTGTCTATGCCGCAGGGCTAGAATACCTTTTATTATCCGCATTACTTTATATGCCCGGCATCGCACTTTTCTTATACTCTCGTTATCAATACAATGGCAAAAAGTTGGGACTACGAGGCTATGAAATCTTAATTATCGGTTTGGTATTTATGTTATTTATTGTGGCATTGTATAACAATTATCTTGTTGATATGGTTTAATAGGATAAAAAATTAAGCAAAATTAACCGCACTTTTCTTAGTTACCTAATTTAAAGTGCGGTGCTTTTTGGGAATTTTTTATTTCTCCAGTTTTATTAACAAGTTTTACTTGTTAGATAATTGGTGTAATGGACAAAAATGTGGGATTTTGTCCATTTTTATTCCAAGTGGACAAAAGTGTGGGATCTCATTATTTTTATATCATTTTATTGACTCTTTTTATTCAAAAAATCCTTTATAAACATAACCTTACGATTTCTACTTAATCCATTATGATTAATTAATTTCCGCTTAAGTTCACTAAATAAACCTTCTAACCGATTTATTGTTTTTTCAATATTTTAATTCCTCATACTTTTCAAAAGTAAATAAATACTTTTCATAATATTTAATACTCTCTAATGCCCCTCTTAATCCTTTATGTTTATAAGGAAAATAACCTTTTTCATTACATTTCTCTGAGCGTTCATTCAAATAATCTTGATGTTTTAAATACCAATAATGCAAACGACGAAAAAAATCATGTTTTTGGCTTTCTTTTAAGGTTTTCATAATAATTTTTAATTCCTTTCCAGCCTGAGATTGATGTTTTTTTCTTAATTTTCTCATCACCATTGCTACAAGATGAAAATGGCACATTTGAACAGGTGTATTGAATATCTCTTTTAACAGCCCACGACGACCATCACAGGTAATTGATTGAATAATATAACCTTTTTCTCTTAATTTATTTAAAGCTATTTGATAATAAATAGCCTTTTCTGTTTTTACAATTTGATGATAAATCACTTTTTCTGTCAAGCTATCCATTAACACTAACACACCAAAATCTCGCTTAAAGAAAGTGGTATCCATAATAATATTTAAATGTATTGATAGAGGAAGTTTTAACGCTGTTTTAGGGGCTTTATCAATATATCTTTGGATTGTTTTAACAGAACATTGATATTTAATGGCAAGCTCTTTATAGTAAAACCCATTAAAAATCGCCACAAAACCACATAAAATAAAAGAATAGACGGTCTATGCAATTTAACCGACATTCTTTACGTTTTTGCTTTATCCAAGCCCAAGTACGTTCAATTGGATTAAGGTCAGGACTGTAAGGTGGGAGCCAGAGAATGGTGTGCCCCGCGGCTTCTATTAATGCTTTTGTGTCTGAACCTTTATGAAAAGCGGCATTATCCATCACAATAACACTGTTATCAGGAAGTTGCGGAAGTAATCACTGCTGGACCCAACCATGAAAAACATCGCTATTAATACTGCAATCATACAACCCCACAGCAAACAGCTGTTGATTAAGCACAGCACCGATGGCATTGCTCTGGTTTTTAAGTTGCCAGTTGGATTGGCTAAGACAAGGCTTACCTCTTTGAGCATACCCATGCGGTCTGTTGTCATGCATTTTAAAGCCGCTCTCATCTAAATAAATGATTTTTCTTCCCGCTTTTTTAAATGCTTTTAGCGCATTAAGAAAAGACTTTCGTTTTTCAGTATTTGCTTGAGAATGCGCTAACGTCTTTTTTTACGTGTTATTCCGAGCCTTTTTAAAGCCGTACAAATGGCGTTTTGGCTACAACCTAAACGCTGTGCTCGCTGCCATTGATAATCATCGGGATAAGCTTCAACATCGGCTTTGAGGAGCTCGTTATCAATCTTATAAGGTTTAACAATACGTTTCTTTCGTTCAGGGTTTTTCTTCCATCTCTGGATGGTGTTAGTACTGAGCTGAAACTCTTGTGCCAATTCTCGAAAGCTTGCGCCACCTTTGAGTTTGGCTAATATCATTTGTCGGTAGTCTTTTGAGTATGCCATGTGAATATTGTAGCGTATTTAATTAGATTTTACTATAACACTACGAACCGATCCATTTTCTAGCCCAACAAGGCAATCGAGAAAACAAGAAAAGGTATAAATGTCAATGATCTTCTAAAATTGAACCACAAAGATCTATCAAAAGTGAGCCACTTTGATTATATTCTATTAGTTAATTACGATGTTTAAATCGGTAAGATTCGTTCCCTGTTTCCAATATATGGCAATGATGTATCAGCCTATCTAAGAGTGCATTTGTCATTTTTGCCTCCGTAAACAATGTTCCCCATTCCGAAAACTCAAGATTTGTCGTGATTATTACACTGGTATGTTCATGAAGTTGGCTCATCAGATGGAACAACAGCGCACCGCCTTTTTGGCTAAAAGGTAAATATCCCAGTTCATCCAGAATAATGACATCCTGACGGGGCATTTGAGGGACAAGCTTAAATTGCTTGGTTTGACTATCTAATTCAAGCTGATTGACTAAATCTAATACATTCCAAAAGCGAACCTTATAGCCCCGCTCTGCCGCTTGTAATCCTAGGGCTGTTGCTAAGTGAGTTTTTCCTGTGCCTGGGCCACCTACCAAAATAATATTATGCTTTGTCTTGATATAGCCTCCTTCCCATAGCAAGCGAAGATGAGCTTCATCCAGAGGACTTTGAGTAAAATCAAACTCAGCAAAAGTTCTCTGCTGAGGGAATTTAGCTCGTTTAATACGCCCTAATGTTTGGTTAATCTTTCTTTGTGTTATCTCTACATTTAGCAATCGAGCAAAAATATCTAATGTTGGACGTTTACGTCTTACTCCCTCAATCACGATTTCATCAAACTCATTCGCCATGGTCGATAGTTTGAGTTGTTGAAGTAAGTCAATATAATCTTGTCTTTCCATTATCATCTCCTTGATATCATTATTTTAGTGGGGGAAAAGAGGGGGCTTTGCGATATTGCAGAAGTTGGTCAAACTGGTTGAGATTTACTTTAGGTGGGCAAGTGCCACATGTTTGCTTTCAATCTTAGGAATAGCGGGTTCAGTTAATCTTAAAATAATATTGAGAACCGCTTCTACAGTGGGTAATCCTTGCTCTAAAGCAAGCTCTGCGGCTGTTACGCCTACCTCTTCACTAAAATCTGCAATTAAGCTTAATAATTTCACCATTGCTTTATCGCCTCGAGGTTGTTTGAGTAAATGATGTTGAAGTGTTTTTATTGCTGGAGGAAGTGCCCAGCCTTGAAAAGGTTCGCCATGTCGTAGTGCGCCTGGTTTTTGTTTTAAAGCAGAAAGATAGTGAAAAGGATTATAACTGGCTCCTCCTTTAGTAAATTGACGTGGATGCCGAGCAACAATTTGGTTCTGGTAAACAAGCACTATCTCTTGTGCACCAATTTGAGCAATGACCTCTTTTCCACATAGATGGCAAGGCACACTATAACGGTGAGAATCAAATAGCACTAGTGCAGAAGTATTAACAAGCAAACGCGTCGTCCGATAACCTAAGTAAGGCGTAAAAGGCGAGAGTATTTCACGTTCTTTTTCCAAACGTTGAGCAATGGTTTGCTGTTTATCCTCGATCCAATGTTGAGTCTTAATCTGTTTTGCACACCAATCTGTGAGATAATCATTGAGTTCTGCAAGGGAAGAAAAGGTCAGTATAGGTCGGAAAAGACGTTTACGTAAGGTTTGGACTTGTCGCTCGACTTGACCTTTTTCCCACCCCGAGGCAGGCGTACAGGCAACAGGCTCAATAAGAAAATGGTTCATCATAGCCAAAAATTCCTCATTAAAGGACCGCTCTTTACCCTGTTTTATCTGTTTAACAATCGTTCTAGGAT
Source organism: Volucribacter amazonae (assembly GCF_029783845.1). Lineage (NCBI taxonomy): Bacteria > Pseudomonadati > Pseudomonadota > Gammaproteobacteria > Pasteurellales > Pasteurellaceae > Volucribacter > Volucribacter amazonae. Next base: position 949,453 of record NZ_LWID01000001.1, read on the forward strand.
TATCATAAATGCCTCGTGATGGCACACCACCAAAATAAGCAAAGGCTTGGTTATGAGCATCCATTAGCATTTCTAAGGTTTGCCTAAAATAAGCTCGAACATAATAAGCTCGAGAGTGACACAATCGAAAATGGGCCACATTAACGGTTGTTTCTAGCCCATTTAATATGACTTTTTCGATGTTCCAGTCAAACTGATAAGATTCTCCGAGAGGGAATTTTTGGGGAATAAAGACGCTTGTGGTTGAGGGAGAATACGTTGCTTTATAGCGTTTAATAAAACGAGAGACACAAGGATATTTTCCTTCAAAACCGAGACTTTGCAGATACTCAAAATGGCGAACAGCCGTTAATCGTTGAGCAGGAGGTTTACTCATCTCTTCTTTAAGACGCTCAATTAACAGCGCCTTATAAGGACCTAATTTAGGGGCATCAGTGTGTTGACGTTGGTATTGGGGTATCTCAATAGCATTGAGATATTTTTTAACGGTACGACGGCTAAGTCGAAGTTTTTCAGCAATTTTACGCTGTGAGAGACCCTCTTTATGGTAAAGACGGCGAATTTTTAAGATAGTTTCCATACAAAGCATACCGGGTTATTCCCTGTTTAAATAACAAGGAGTTTATCAAAAAACGCAGTGGAACACTTTTCGATGATCTTACTGCGTCTACCTGGTTCATTTTTGCATGATCATTAACACCCCCATGTAAAACCTTTCAATAAAACTACGAGTTTTAGCAACTAAACTATTAAATAGGCTTTCACGCTGGAATAAACCGACTTTAAAGTTTGGTAGCTCTTTCATTTCGTCTTGGCGAGGTAAACGTTTAGTATGTTGGTAATTTTCTAATAAAGCTCTAACATTAGTTTTATTTAAGTTTTCTGCTTCACAAAATTCATTGTAAGCTCGTTCATACTCTACATCCCAATAACTCTTCGTTCAAGTTTTTTTGACGTTCAACTTTTTGGCAAAAATCAACGTGTTTTAAGCAAAATTCGCATAATCTAATTTATTTTGAAAGATTTCATCCTGATTATACATCACTAAATATTAAAGACTAAATCTCCCCTTTTCTCGTCGAATAGAGCTTTCGGGAATATAACAATAGGTTTTACGATAAGGAGCTGTTAGCTCTACACTTAATCTCTTAGTTAAGCGCTACTAATAACGAGAACTATGCTAAAACAGTCTCGTCAAAAAATCTGTTTTCCTGATTACTTCATTACATATAGTTATTTGATTATTAACTTTAAAACTATTATCATAACAATAAAATTTCGCAATAAATTAAGAGAAAAGCGCACAAGTATGATAATTGTGTATAAATGGGAGGCGTAATGGCTATTTCTTATAACAAACTTTGGAAACTGCTAATCGATAAGAAAATCAGTAAAGCTAAGTTGCGCAAGATGATAGGAATATCACCTAATACTATGACAAAGCTTAATCGGGATGAGGAAGTAACATTATCAATCCTGTGTAAAATTTGTGATGTTCTTAATACTAATATAGGTGAAATTGTCGAATATATTCCTATCAATAATAAAGAGAAAGACTATGAAGAAAAAAAATGAGGTAACTGAACCTAGCGTTATCCCTTATGATTATATTTCAAATAAGGATTGCATAGAAGGGATGAAGACACTTCCTGATAATTGTATAGACTTGATTATAGCAGATCCACCTTATAACCTTTCAAAAAGTGGTGACTGGAAATGGGATAATAGTGTTTCATTAGCTGGAATGGGCGGGAACTGGAATATTACAAATGAAAACTGGGATAATATGTCCCTTAATGAATATTTAAATTTTTCTATAGCTTGGCTTACTGAGGCAAGGAGAATATTAAAACCTACCGGCTCGATATGGATCTTTGGAACTTACCACAACATAGGAATCATAAATATTGTATGTCAGATGTTAAAGATTGAAATTATAAACGAGGTAATTTGGTACAAGAAAAATGCCTTTCCTAATCTTTCTGGTAGGCGTCTGACTGCCAGTCATGAGACCGTACTCTGGGCTCATTCTGGAGGTAAAAAAAGGAACTATTACTTTGACTATGAATATTCAAAGAATGGCGACTTTCCTGGCGATGAATTAAAATCCCCAGGTAAGCAGATGAGAACTGTATGGGCTCTTTCCAATAATAAAAATAAAGAAGAACTTAGGTACGGGAAGCATCCTACGCAGAAACCTATTAAAATATTAAAAAGAATGATTGAGCTCTCTTCTAAAACAGGCGACGTTATACTTACTCCATTTGCTGGAGCTGGCAGCGAATGCGTAGCCGCAAAAATGATGGGACGTCATTACATCGGTTTTGAAGTTGAAAAAGAGTACTGCGATATTTCAAAAGAAAGATTATCACACATAGAACAGGAAAGTGATCAAATAAATTTATTCCAAGTCTCAAAGGAAAAGAAAAAAAATGATAAAACCAGTAATTAAGTGGAGTGGAAGTAAACGCTCCCAGTCTGAAAAGATTAAATCTTTTCTGCCTGAATCTTATGATACATACTATGAGCCATTCATTGGGGGCGGATCAATGCTGTATGCAATTAAGCCTAAAAAAAGTATATGTGGAGATATTTGTGAACCTCTAATTGCCTTATGGAAAGAGATTCGTGACAACCCACAAAAACTTTCGGAAGAATATCGAGATAGATGGGTAAGACTACAAAAGGAAGGATATACTGTCTACTATGAGATTCGTGATTCTTTTAATCATAATAAATTACCATATGATTTAATGTTCCTCTCAAGAACATGCGTAAACGGTCTTATTCGATTTAATGACAAAGGAGAATTCAACAACTCTCTACACTATTCCCGTAAGGGAATAAACCCTGATACATTAGATAAGATTATTATGGACTGGTCTAAGCATATACAAAATACAGAATTTTTTGCTGATGATTATATTACAACAACGGCAAGCGCTAAAAGTGACGATATTATATATCTGGACCCACCTTACTTCCATACAAAGGGCAGATATTTTGGGACCATTGATTTTGATAGATTCCTAGAATACTTAGCAGACCTAAATAAAAGAGGTATAAAGTGGATTCTGTCATTTGATGGAAGAAGGGGGGAAGAAGACTATATCGTTGATATTCCAAAAGAATTATACAAGAGACATGAGCTAATTCCTTCTGGGAATTCAACTTTTAAAAAAGTAATAGATAAAGAGACTGAGACGGTTCTAGAATCTCTTTATCTAAACTACTAATTAATAAATATAAAAATGATTATCCCCAGAATTGTTATATTTATCAATGATGAATTGTTTAACTATTAAACTACGCTCTGTGGATGGGATGATTTCAATTTCCCATCCAATTTTTTGGTCCTGCACAATAGGGGCCATAACAAATAAAATCTCACAATTCTTCTTAAATACTTCAGAGGGGGATTCTGCATGTTCTTTTAAGTAAGCTGCAACGGATATTATTTCAAAATTATTAAAATCTACTTGTTTATCCCCCCACGTCCACTCACCAATGAAAGGTTTAAATTGTCTTTTGGCACTTGGAACAAAATCCATTAATTTTTTGATATATGTAACAAGTTTTGTTCCCACATCATACTCTAGATCAACTGAGCGTTCCTTTGATTCAATCGATAAAAGCAAAGGTTTATCAAATATTCCAAATATCTCAAGAATATGATCGGGGCGTTTTCCATTAATAATATCACTTACACGTGGCAAGGATAGCCAGCGATTTTCGTGATAACCATCAATAATAGAAAATCCACTCCAATCTCCCCCTGGAGGGTTACACATGCCTTCAAAACAGTATTGTTTAAGAACATGAGCAAACAAGTAATGGATACCAGTATCAACATCATCCTCTCCAAAGTTTACAGGAATACTTGAGAAAACCTGCCTGCTTTTTAACTGCTTATTCATTATAAGAGCAGTATAAAACTCTTTTATTTTAGATGAGTCATAGAGCCGTTCAGCATCATATTTTTCTGATGCAAGAACTGGTGCATCGAGGACAATATAGTTGCTTAAAGCAAGAATCGAGCGCCATAAACCATTCCGTTCTGCTAGTTTAATTGGGGCTGTGTCTAAAAGCCTTAAATTTGCTTCTATGACAGGCCCATAGATATAAGACACCACATCAACATCAGTAGAGGATAACATTGCAGCTAGAGGAAGAAGCCCTCTATCAGGTCGATTGTCGTCACCACGAGGTTTAAAACCTTTGAAAATGGCAACAATCAGATGCTTATCGCTATTAGCAAGGGCATTGATAATATCTACATCTGCTTCAGGATATAATTTGAATAATTGATTTGCAAATATTTTCCTTTTATCAGCTGCAATAATTCCAAAAGGAAGATCTCTAGAAGCTAGGCCAATACTAAGCTGATCAACAAGATTTATTATATCTGCAGATGCTCCATGATGGCTTTTCGTTACAATAGTTTTATGAAATCCAAAACGTTTTTTTCTCACAGCATAGTCGACAATATCATCATGCTTTAAGGAGTATACTTCCTGCCATTCAGCTGAAGTAAAATTACTCTTTTTATCAAAGTGATCCGCAAGAAATTGAACCGCACTCATATTTTTTTTTAGGATAATCTCTTCTTCTTGAGAAGTATCCATCCCAAGCATAAGTTTTACTATGAAAATTCCAAGTGTGTCGTTACCGAAAATCGACTCATCAAAGTTTGCGATACTCTTATCACGTGCTCTATCAAATTCTTCAGACTTAGTATATAGCTGCGCAACAAAATTTCCTGTTGTTTTAGAATAATTGACATAGCTATAAGGTACCGCGGGGTTTGGAAAACGAAGATTTTTTCGCTGTCGAGTGGTACTATCCAGCTCATATTTAACGAAATCAACTATATATAAATAAGGACAACCTGTACGTCCTGTAGAGAAGGCTCTTGCGCTTCTTTGCCATGCTTGATTCCCAGCTTGTAATGCTGAGCAAAATTCCATTCCGAGAATGATCTGTTCTTTTTCATCATTAATTTTGGAGATTATGGCATCAGGAGTCTCATCAAAGAAACTTCCTGCCTCTTTAAGAGAATCAAAAATATTCTCTTCCCATCTTCTCTTAGTATTCTTATTAAAACCAGGAAGAAGTTCTAATCTCCAGTGAATAAGGTTGCCTGAATATGCACAATTTATTTCAATTGCAAATGTTGATGGAGATACAAGAAAAGTACGTATATTGCCTGGATGTAACGTCGTAATAATTAAATTAGCTATACGCTCACATTCGACAATATTATCTCCATGAATTCTAAATATATCCATTATTGATACTCCTTAGTGTTATTTTTTAGATTAAGTTTAGCTGTCTTTAATAAAATTTGAGTAAGAATAGGTTTAGTTTTTGAGCCCTAAGTACTCTCTAAGCTTGAAAACTAAAGAGTACCTTATGGAAAAAGATTTGCCTATAGATAAGTTTTTCTGCATTTCCAAAGTATTTTCGATAATACCTAAGCTACATATTTATTATTTCTTATCAATAAATCTTCTCTACAATTATTATACCTTATCCACATATTAGCTTCCTAAAATAAACATTACTTGTATTATCATTAACACCTTTTACAAGGTTAAGCGGATTTTCTACGTCTGAACTTCGGAAAATCTTGCCAAAAAACAAAATTTTCCCTGAAAATGAAATAAAATAAAGCCCTTGGTGATGTAAAAAATCATCAAGAGCAGAATTTTTTAATGGCGGTTTAGCTGAATTTTGGGGTTTTGTGCAACTGCTACATAATACCGAAAATTTTTGCAAAACTGACCGCACTTGTTTTATCTTTTAAAATCAAAAGATTATCGACAAATCCCCATAATTAATTGCCTTAATAAATCAATAGTCGATTGAATAAATTTCATATCAAGAAATTCATCGGGTTGATGTGCTTGTTCAATTGAACCCGGTCCAAGCACCAACGTTGGGCAAAGTTGTTGGATAAAAGGGGCTTCAGTACAATAATTTACTACTTCACATTTTTCTCCTACTAATTTTTCCACCATTTTGACCACCTGGGCTGAATGATGGCATTCATAACCGGGCGTGGGCGTATGCAAATGATGCAATGAAATTCTATCACCCCATTGTTCAAACATTGGTTTTAGTGTGTGTTGTAGTAATTCATCTAAGTCTTCTAATCTCATATTCGGCAATGGGCGAATATCAAAATGTAATTCACAGCAAGCACAAATACGATTTACCGCATCCCCCCCATAAATTGCTCCAAAATTCATGGTTGGGTAAGGAATCGCAAAATCAGTATGATGATATTTTTGTTTTAACTGATCCCTTAATTGCATTAAATAGCCTGTTGCTTGGTGCATCAGCTCAATGGCATTAATACCTTTCTCTGGATCGCTAGAATGTCCTGATTTCCCCACTATCCGCAATGCTTGACCAATATGCCCTTTATGTGCTCGAATAGGTTTTAATGAAGTAGGTTCGCCAATAATGGCACAATCTGGACGAATATGACTATGCTGAGCAAAGGTTCTTGCCCCTAACATAGTGGTTTCTTCGTCAGCAGTGGCAAGAATACGAATAGGTTTATTGAGTTGATTAAGTTCTAACTGTTTAAGGGCTTCAATAATAAAGGCAAAAAAGCCTTTCATATCTGCGGTGCCTAAGCCGTAAAGTTTATTATTTTTTTCTGTTAATTTAAACGGATCTGTTGTCCATCGCCCTTGATCAAAGGGAACCGTATCGGTATGCCCCGCTAATAACAAGCCTCCCTCGCCTTCGCCTCTGATTGCCAATAAATTAAATTTATGCCGACTTCCTTCAACAGCGATGATTTCAGTCTTAAAACCTAATGCTGTTAGCCAATCTGCTAATGTTTCCACAAGATGTTGATTAGATAAGTCTTGTTGGGCTTCAATACTGCTAATCGTGGGCATTTCAATAAGTTTCGCATACATAGCGAGAAAAGAGGGTAAGTTTTGCATTGTTTGATCTCTAATATATTCTAATTTCTGGTATTTTTATAAAATGCTGTTATATCCCATAAGATGGATTTTTTACAACGGAAACAAAACCGGCACTAAGAACACGCTTACCAACATCACTAAAATAGTAAATGGGACACCGACTTTAACAAAATCCATAAATTTATATCCCCCAGGACCTAATACCATGGTATTCACTGGCGAAGATATTGGTGTCATAAAGGCGGCGGAAGCGGCAATGGCAACAATCATTGCAAAAGGAACAGGGGAAACATTGAGCTGTTCTGCCATGGTAATCGCAATGGGTGCCATTAAGACTGCGGTGGCGGTATTTGAAATAAAGAGTCCTACTGTGGCACATAATACAAATAAGCTAATTAAAATGGCATGATAATCCCAGTTGCCAACTAACTCTAACATTCCTTGCACAATAAGATCAACACCTCCTGTTTTTTGTAATGCCACTGAGAAGGGGATCATACCAACAATGAGAATTAAACTTGCCCAATGAATGGAGTTATAGGCACTTTTCGCATCGACACAACGAAACTTCGCTAACATTAAACAAGCAATCAACGCTGCGATCACATTAGGCACTATCCCCGTTACCATTAAGATGACCATTGTTGCAATGGCAAATAAAGCGTGTGGTGCTTGACTAGAAGCTGGCGAGGCTTGTTCAGCTTCTGTAGGATAGCTTAATACAAAAAAGTCTTTGTTTTCTTTTTGCATTGCTTGAATTAAACGCCATTCTCCAATAACCAATAATAAATCCCCCATTTTAAAAGGTTCACTGGAAATATCTTCAGTGAGTAGTTCATTATTCCGTTTAATACCAATAAGATTTAAACCATAATTAGAACGTAAGCGAATATCTCGCACGCTTTTTCCTAGGATATTTGCCTCTGGGGAAGGGGTGAGTTCTGCCATACCTATGGTTTTCGCTTGACGGCTAAAATATTGTTCGGTAACTTGAGCAAGCCCTAATTGGTATTGCTGACAAAATTGCTCAAGATTCAGATCTGGATTACCAATATCAATTAATAAAATATCTTTTTCTCTTAATTCGGAAGTACCTAAAGCACTAATAGAAATAGGACGAAAACGTCGCCAACGTTCAATAGAAACCACATCAAGGTTATATTGAGAACGTAAATGTAATTCGTCTAAGCGTTTACCAATAAAAGGCGAGCCTGAACGTACCACAAAATACTTTAATCGCCCTTCTAATTGGTATTTATCAATTAAATCCGTAATGGAATGGCGTTGAGTTTGTTCTGGGTTTTGCTCAGTAGGATCGGATAACCAACCACGCATAAAAAGCATATAGAGAATGCCTATAAGTAAAATAATTAGCCCTATGGGGGTAAAGGAAAAGAAACTTAATCGCTCATCAGTGTAACGCATTAATTCTGCATTGACGATCAAATTAGGTGGCGTTGCTATAAGTGTCATCATACCGCTAATTAAGCCCGCAATACTCAAAGGCATCATTAAACGGCGTGGCGATATATTCATTTGACGACAAATTGTTAATACCACAGGAATAAAAATAGCAACCACGCCCGTTGAGCTCATAAATGCCCCTAGCCCTGTTACGGCTAGCATTAATAGCACAAGCACTTTTGTTTCACTATTATTCGCCACTCGCATCAGCCATTCGCTTACTTGATAAGCAATGCCTGTTCGTACTAGCCCTTCGCCGACAATGAAAAGCAAAGCGATCAGGATAACATTAGGATCACTAAATCCCGCAAAAACTTCTTCGATAGTTAAAATGCCACTCAAACAAAAAGCCAGCATAACTAACAAGGCAACCACGTCCATACGAATTTTATTACGAACAAATAAGAAAATGGCGACAAGTAAAAAAAGTAAGGTAACAAAAAGCGGAGTTTGTACAAAACCGTTATGCCAAGTTAGAATCTGTTGCAACATTATGGTAGTCCCTGTCATTTAATTTTCGTTATTGTTTATAAAATTACCACGAAATGATAGGGAGAGGAAGTGTAATGATTTTATATTCGCCACTTATTTATGCTTTTTTAACAACTAAGTGCGGTCAATTTTGAGATTATTTTGTTAAAAACTTGCGTACTGGGGCAAAACTTTTGCGGTGCATTGGTAGCGGACCAAATTGTGCTAATTTTGCCAAATGCAATTTGGTTGGATAACCTTTATGTTGAGCAAAACCATATTGTGGATATTGTTGATCCAAGATTAACATTTCTTGATCTCTGGCAACTTTCGCCAAAATAGAGGCAGCACTAATTTCTGCCACAAGGCTATCTCCTTTGACCACCGCTTGCGAAGGGTAGTGCCATTTAGGCAACCGATTACCATCAACTAACACAAAATCTGGTAGTATGGCGAGATTTTCTACCGCTCTTTGCATCGCTAACATACTGGCTTGTAAAATATTTAATTGATCAATTTCTTCCGCTTCTGCTCGCCCTAAACTCCAAGCCAGTGCATTTTGTTTAATTTGCTCCGCCAATAATAGCCGTTTTTTTTCACTGAGTTTTTTGGAATCCATTAAGCCAGCTATAGGTTTATGGGGATCTAAAATCACTGCCGCAGTAACCACTGCCCCCACTAAAGGACCTCTGCCAACTTCATCAACACCGGCGATATAATTTCCATTGGGATAAATAAATTGATCTGTCATTTATTGTTGTTCCAAGATTTGTTGTACTGCCTCAGCCGCTTGTTTGTCGGCATCACGCTGAATTAATTTATGTAAATCGGTAAAACGTTGGATTAATTGGTTTCGCTTTTGTTTAGCCTGTTCATTGTCTGCTAATAGCTCGCTAAGCTGTTGTACTAAGTTATCTGGATTACAATCCTGTTGAATCAGCTCAGGTACGAGCATTTCATCAGCCAATAAATTTGGTAAGGAAATATAAGGCGTTTTAACTAAACGTTTGGCTAATTGATAAGTTGTTGCTTTCATACGGTAAGCCACAACCATAGGCGACTTACATAACATTGCTTCCAGTGCGGCAGTGCCTGATGCCAATAAGGTGGCTTGGGCCACAATCATCGCTTGGCGAGCATAGCCATTGAGAAAAATAAGGGCTAATTCTGGGGCAACTTTGGCTTTAATTTGTTCAAATTGTTGACGGCGAGCAGAGCTAGTAAACGGCACTAAAAACTGTAAATCAGGGAATTGTTGTTTTAGTTTTTGGGCGGTCTGTAAAAAAGGCTCGCTTAAAAACTCAAGTTCTGCCCCACGACTCCCCGGTAAAATCGCCACATAACGCTGTTGCGGATCCAGTTGTAGCAGTTCACAAGCCTCATTACGGCAAGGTTTTAAGGCGATACTATCTGCCATAGTATGTCCGATAAACTGACAAGGCACGTCAAATTTATCATAAAAGGCTTTTTCAAAAGGTAATAAAGCTAACACTTGATGAGTAGCTTGAGCAATTTTGTGGATACGCTTTTGTCGCCATGCCCAAACAGAGGGACTAACATAATGAATGGTTTTAATGCCTTGTTGTTTTAATTTTAGCTCCACCGTTAAATTAAAATCTGGGGCATCAATACCAATAAAAACCTCAGGGCGTTGTTGCAACATTTGTTGAATCACAAGACGGCGTATTTTCAATAAGCGAGGTAAATGTTTAACCACTTCGCTTAATCCCATCACCGCAATTTCTTCCATGTCCACCAAACTTTGGCAACCTTCTGCCTGCATTCTAGGCCCAGCAATGCCGATAAAGCGAGCATTAGGATAAATGATTTTTAAGGCACGAATTAATCCAGCCCCAAGGATATCCCCTGAAATTTCTCCTGCTACAATACCAATAAGCGGATAATCTTTATGTTTTTCCATATCTAAAAATACTTAAAAAAATGACCGCACTTTGAGTACGGTCAAGTCAAAAAATTGTTTACCTAGCGAATAATGCCTCGTGTTGAACGCTTGAAAAACGCAATAAAGAAACTGATTGCCGAATCTTTTTCAGCAATTTGTTCAATTTCTGGCATGACTTCATCAAGGGTTTTACCACTGCGATAAATCAGTTTATACACATTGCGGATTGAATGTAAGGTTGGTTTATCAAAACCGCGGCGTTTTAAGCCCTCAATATTGACCCCAAAAGGTTGAGCATGGTTACCTTGCGCCATAACATAAGGTGGTACGTCTTGGCTTACCATTGACCCACCGCCAAGCATAACATGAGCTCCCACGATAACAAATTGATGAATGGCAGACATACCGCCCACAATCACAAAATCATCTAATTCCACATGCCCAGCTAACGTGGCATTATTGGCAAGAATACAGCGGTTTTTGATTTGGCAATCATGAGCAATATGGGCATTAATCATAAAGAGGTTCTCATCGCCGATACGTGTTACCCCACCGCCTTGTACCGTACCACGATGAATAGTTACACTTTCACGAATACGGTTACGGTTACCAATAATGGTTTTCGTTGGTTCATTTTGGTACTTAAGATCTTGGTTGACTTCGCCGATACTCGCAAATTGGAAAATTTGGTTGTATTCGCCAATTTGGGTTATCCCATTGACCACTACATGAGAATGTAGTACCGTTCCCTTGCCAATTTCAACCTCTTTACCTATGACACAAAAAGGCCCAATCACCACATTTTCACCAATTTTTGCCCCTTGTTCCACAATGGCAGTAGGGTGTATTTTTGCACTTTGATGAATCATAATTTTCTCCAATGGCAAGAATTAACGGCGCGCACACATTAAGATCGCTTCGCAAGCAACTTCACCGTCAACGGTGGCAATTCCTTTAAAACGGGTTACCCCACGACGCTCTTTGATTACTTCAACATAAAGCTGCATTTGATCACCAGGTACAACAGGTTGTTTAAAACGGACTTCATCAATGCCTGCAAAATAAAAAAGCTCATCATCATTAAGATTATGGGTTTTAAAGGCTAAAATCCCCATAGCTTGTGCTAAAGATTCTAAAATCAATACGCCGGGAAAAATGGGTTTATGGGGAAAATGTCCCGTAAAGCAAGGTTCGTTTACGCTCACATTTTTAATGGCTTTTAACCACTTACCTTCTTCAAAATTAACCACACGATCAACCAAAAGAAAAGGGTAACGGTGTGGCAATAATTGCATAATTTCATTAATATCAACAATTCTGTCTGTTGTTTGTTCAGTTGTCATTTTGATCCTTATTCGCTAAGTGATTTATTATTTTGACGCTCTAAGGCTTTTAAACGTTTATTGATATTATCAATACCTAAGGTTAATACCGCCGTTTTACGCCATTCTTTGTTCGTTTGTAATGGAATACCTGAAGAATACACACCCGGTTCGCTAATTGGTCGCATGACCATACCCATACCCGTAATGGTAACTTTATCGCAAATTTCCATATGCCCATTGATCACGCTGGCACCGCCAATTAAGCAATAACGCCCAATTTTAAGGCTACCTGCCATAATCACACCGCCTGCAACCGCTGTACCTGTACCAATATGCACATTATGAGCAATCTGACAAAGGTTATCAATGATCACATTGTCCTCAATAACGGTAGCATCTAACGCCCCTCGATCAATACAAGTACAAGCGCCAATCTCCACATGATTACCAATAATCACTGTGCCAGTTTGTGGGATTTTAATCCAACGCCCACGATCATTGGCATAGCCAAAGCCATCGCTACCAATTACTGCCCCAGCTTGAATTAAACAATGCTCGCCAATTTGCACCTGATGATAAATACTGACATTTGCCCATAGTTGGCTATTTGCACCGATTTTGGCTTGTTTACCAATAAAGCAGTTTGCGCCGATAATCACATTATCACCAAGCTCAACCTCATCTTCAATAACAGTATTTGCCCCAATAGACACATTGTTACCCAATTTTGCCTTTGATGAAATCACTGCACTTTCCGCAATGCCTGCCGCTGCTTTAGGGGTATTATCCATATATTGTGCCAGTAACGCATAAGCCACATAAGGATCTTTAACAATTAAGAGATTACTTTGTGCTGAGCAATAGCTAACATCTTGTTCTGTTACAATAATCGCCCCTGCTTGGCAATGCGACAATTGTTCACGAAATTTAGGATTGGAAATAAACGTAATTTGCTTATTGTTCGCTTGCTCTAAAGGCGCAATGCTCTCAATCAAAATATCGGCGTTACCCCTAAGGGTAGCACCGATTTGTTCTGCTAATTGTTGTAGTTGATATGCCATTATTTAGCCTGTGCTGGGATTGCTTTTAACACTTCTTCGGTAATATCTTTTCCGTCATTGGCATAAACCACCGAATTGGCATCTAACACAAGCGTATATTTTTTGTTTTTTGCTACTTTGTCTGTGGCTTGCTGAATGCTTTCTAATAGTTTAGTGCGTTCTTCAGCTTGACGGCGATCATAAGCCACTTGAAACTCTTGTGCCTGTTTATCATGTTCAGCCACTAATTTGTTAATTTCCTCTTCAGCTGCGGCTTGTTGTTTATAAAGATCTTCTTGACGTTTTTGTAACTCAGAAGGGCGTTGTTTTGGATCTTTAGCATCTTTTTCTAACTTCGCCACTTGCTCATCAATTTTCTGTCTTTCTGCTTGAATTTTCTCTTCAATGGCTTGTTTGCTTGCCTCTAATTTTTCCACTTGTGGTTTAAATTCCGCATCTAATTTCTCTTCTATCGCTTTACGATCAGGGTGATTTTGGAAAAGATAAGCGGCATTAATAAATGCAATATTTTCTGCAGCATTGGCTAACCCTGAAGTAAGGGCTAATGCTAAAGAAAGTGCGGTTACTTTTAAGATTTTTTTCATAAGATTTTCCTTAATGTTTAATCATTGACTATATACCAAGCCATAACTTAGCCTGTCAGTTAATTTAAATGTAAATTATATGGCAAAAATTGTTAAATTAGAATGTACCACCGATACTAAACTGGAATTGTTCAATTTCATCGCCATCATATTTTTTAATTGGTTTAGCATAAGAGAAAACCAATGGACCGATTGGTGATTGCCATTGTAAGGCAACGCCAGCGGATGCACGTACTCGTGTTGGATCACCATAATCTACGGTGGTAACGCTAGTACTCAAGCCCTCTTTATCCTTCTTCCAATGGGTATTCCATACACTTGCGGCATCAACAAAGACGGAGGTTCTTACTGAACGTTGATTTTTATCCGCCACAAATGGGGTTGGGAAAATTAATTCTACACTGGCGGTTGCCATGGCATTACCGCCTACCACATCGCCGTTAATATAATCATAACAACTTTTATCTACACTGACACCACCACAGTTACCACTTTGAACACTAGATTGCGACATATAAATCGCTTGCGGTCCTACACCACCATAAGCAAAACCACGCAAGGAACCTAAGCCACCAGCGGTATAATTTTGATAGAATGGTAAGCGTTTACCACCAAAACCGTCAGCATAATTCGCACCGACTTTACCCGATAATACCCAAGTATGATCACGATTTAATGGATAAAACCCTGTGGCATCAAAGTTTAATTTATAGTATTTATTATCAGAGCCTGGTGCGGTAACCCGTCCACCTAATGTGGCTTTTACCCCAGAGGTTGGGAAATAACCACGATTTAAGCTGTTATAATTCCAACCAAATGACACATCAAAATCACTGGCTTTAAATTTCCAACTATCAAAATTCATAGATTCTAAATATAAAGAACGATTATATTCAGGATAAACATTTTTTAATTTGTTATAGGTATAGCCTGCACCAAGATAGAAAGCGTTATTTTCGTTAACCGGGAAACCTAAGGTACCATTAAGTCCGTAAGTAGTTCTTGAATATGAGGCAATAGTATCATTATCTGAGTTATCATAGGTTTCATAGAAAACATTTCCGCCTAAACTCACACCGTCTTTAGTAAAATAAGGTTCATTATAACCAAGACTGATACTAGTACCATACTTATTCCGAGAACCCGACAGGCTGACAGAAGATCCCATACCGAGGAAGTTATCCTGCTTAATACTTGCCTGATAACTTAAACCACTTTCTGTACCATAACCAATACCAAAGTTAATACTTCCCGTATTACGCTCTTTCACTTTGTAAACCACATCAAGTTGATCATCAGTACCTTCTACTGGGACGGTTTTATAATCAACGGTTTCAAAAAATCCTGTGCGTTCTAACCGCACTTTACCTAATTCAAGTAAACTTGAGGAAAGCCAAGTACCTTCTTGCTGACGCATTTCTTGACGTAACGTAGAGTCGGCACTGACATCATTTCCTTCAAAGCGAATACGACGTACTGAATAACTGCGTCCAGCATCAACCACAAAGGTTAAAGCTACCGTATGATTTTGATCATCAAATTCTGGGTGTAAATTAATAGTGGCAGTGGCATAACCCCGCTCACCTAATTTGGCTTTAATCGCCTCTTCTACGGTATTAATATCCGAACCTCGGAAGATTTCACCTACTTCAATATGTTGTAAGGCTGGTAATAGTTCTGTACTCATACCGGCTGTATCGCCCACAATACGAGCAGCAATCACCCGATATTGTACACCTTCATTCATATTAATGGTTACTTCAACCATCGTATCTTTCTGTTTACCATCAACAATTTCTGACGGCTGAATTTGTACATCAGTACTGGTAATTTGGAACTTAGCATAACCTTGATTGAGATAAAAATTACGTAAGGTTTCAAGATCTAATTCAAACTTTTGTTGCTCAAACTTATTACCCCATAACTTCCACCAAGCATCAGGTTGTAACTCAATTTGCTCTAATAACTTGCTATCACTAAAATGTTCATTACCATGGAAAGTAATCTGTTTTAAAATCGCAATATCATTTTCTTTGATAACAAGTTTTACTTCTGCTCGATTATTGGGCAAACGGTTAATAACCGTTTCTACTTTTGCATCATAACGCCCAACGCTACGATAATGTTCTTCTAAACTTTGACTAAATGCCGCTAACTTCTCATTATTTAAAATTTCACCTGTAGCAATACCATTAGCTTCTAAATTCTGTTTTAAAGCCTCTGTTGGTACTGCTTTATTGCCTTCAATAACAATATCTGCAATAACAGGGCGCTCCACCACTGAAATGACTAATGTATTGCCATCACGAGAAGCCCGCACATCTTCATAAGCATTTTGCAAAAACATAGTGCGAACCACATTGGCAATATCATTATCAGTAGCACGTTGCCCAACGCGTACAGGTAAACTAGCAATAATATTGCGTTCTGTACTTGGCTGTACCCCCTCTACACGAATATCTTGTACTACAAAAGGTGCTGCTAAAGCAGATCCTGTTGCACCAAACAGTAAACTAGTAATAAGAAGTTTTTTCATCGTAACAATGATCCTGTGTAATTAAATCAACGGTTTATAATAAACTATAAACGTAAAAAATCATTAAATATTGCAAAAAATGTTAGCATAAGTAGTAAGGTTGCCCCTATACGATAGCTAATTTCTTGCATACGAGCGGATAAGGGCTTGCCACGAATGGCTTCCGCCGCTAAAAACACTAAATGCCCACCATCTAAAACAGGGAGTGGAAATAGGTTCATAATACCTAAATTTACACTAATGAGCGCCATAAAACTGAGGTAATAAACAAAACCGATTTCGGAAGAAATACCCGCACCTTTTGCAATAGATATTGGACCACTTAAATTATTTAACGATAAATCGCCTGTAAATAATTTACCAATCACTTTAATGGTAATCCAACATAATTGGATTGTTTTTTCTAGCCCTTTTTGCAAAGACTCAAGCATACCATATTTTAGCTCGGTACGGTATTCATCAGCAATCGGTTCAACCGTTGGCGATAAACCAACAAACCAACGCTGTTGATTTTTTTCTGGCACAATCTCTATTTGATGATAATCACCATGACGCTCAAAGGTAATTGGCAATGGTTGCCCATTTGAATCTTGTATCCTTTGCACAAATTGTTGCCAATCGACCTTTTGTTGCCCAACTGCAACAATATTATCCCCTACCATTAACCCCGCTTGGTCAGCCGGCGAACCTGCAATCACATTAGACAAGATCATACTCACTTTAGTTCGCATAGGTTCAATGCCTAAAGCAGAAAAAGCACTTTCTTTATCAGGATCAAAACGCCAATTCGCCAAATTTATTATTTTTTGTTTTTCAACGCCTGTTTGTATATCTTTCAATAAGATAGCAACTTGCTGGCTACCCATTTTAGTGGCAAGTAACATATTAACAGTTTCCCAATCTGGAGTTTTGCTACCATCAATAGCCATAATTTGATTATCTGGTCGGATATCTGCTTGTGCTGCTAGAGATTGTGGTTGAACTTGCTCTATAACGGGTTTTATCGTGGGAATACCAATTAAATAAATCACCCAATAAGCAAAAATCGCAAACAAAAAATTCGCTAGTGGCCCAGCGGCAATAACAAAAGCACGTTGTGCTACGGTTTTATGATTAAAGGCTTGTGATTTTAATTGTTCTGGTACGCTTTCATTACGTTCATCAAGCATTTTTACATAACCGCCGAGCGGAATAAGAGAAACAGCAAATTCTGTGCCTTGTTTATCTTTACGTGACCAAATAACTTTGCCGAAACCAATAGAAAAACGCTGAACTTTTATACCGCACTTTCGTGCTGCCCAAAAATGACCATATTCGTGTACCGCCACTAAAACAGCGATAACAATAATAAACGCACCTAAAGACCATAAAAATGACATCGTTTATATCCTATAACACAAAAAAGTAAAAATAGCTGAAAAATGGCACTGCCGCCGTTAAGCTATCAATGCGATCAAGAATACCACCATGCCCCGGAATTAATTGGCTACTGTCTTTAATTCCAGCTTCACGTTTGAACATACTTTCAGTTAAATCCCCTACAATAGAAATAGCGACAGTTGCTACTGATAATAAGATAAATTCACTCAGCGGAATCGCCCCATTAATTTGGGTAAATTGTAAGAATAACCAAGCAAAAATTGCCGCTGTTGCTAATCCACCCAATACGCCTTGCCAAGTTTTACCCGGGGATACTTTAGGGGCAAGTTTATGTTTACCAAATTTACGCCCTGCGAAATAAGCCCCAGAATCTGCCGCCCACACTAAAACAAAAACATACAATAAAAGCACGATGCCATGATAAGGATCTAAAGTATATTGGCTTAAACGTAAACTTAATACGCCAACAAAAAAAGGAACTAATGTGACAAAAGCAAACAAAATTTGTGCTGCAATAGTACGCCCCCAATTTGCAATACTACGAGGATAAAGCGCAATCAAGCTAATGGCAACAAACCACCAAATAACGGAAATAAATAACAAAAATTCACTAGATTGAACAAAGACTCGTCCCACATCTAAATCATTTATACCACTATAAAGCCAAAGAAATAAGAATGTTGCACTAATAGCGGTAATAACCCAACGTGCCACGACAAGTTTTAATTGGGGAAATTGCGTCCATTCCCAAATAGCCAAGACCACAACAGCCCCTAAAGCTAAAGAAAAGTAAAAAGGGGAAAAATAAAATAATACTGCAAAGACTGCTAAAATAAGTACAATCGCAGATAAAATTCGTTGTTTCAGCAAAAGCCTATCTCCTTATGAATTATTCACAACCACCAAAACGGCGATGACGCTGTTGATAGCTGATTAATGCTTGTTCAAAAATATGTTGATCAAAATCAGGCCAAAGCACATCGGTAAAATAAAATTCTGCGTAGGCAATTTGCCATAATAAAAAATTACTAATGCGTTGTTCACCACTAGTACGAATCAAGAGATCCACTGGTGGTTGATCTTGGGTAACCAACACTTGTTGAAAATGCTGTTGATCAATGTGTTCTGGCTCTAACTGCCCTTGTTTTACTTGTTTAGCAAGCTGTTTCGTTGCCTGTAAAATATCCCAACAACCACTATAATTCGCTGCAATATTTAGCATAAGTGCGGTGTTATTTTCAGTTAATTTTTCAGCTTTCTTAATTTTTTCTTGTAAATTTTCACTAAACTGAGAAACATCGCCTAAAATCTTTAGACAGATATTATTTTTATGCAATTTCCCTACTTCTAAGTCTAAGGCTTGCATAAATAAATTCATCAAGGAACTCACTTCAGTTTCAGGACGTCCCCAATTTTCCTGACTAAAAGCATATAATGTGAGATGCTTTATCCCCATTTTTAGGGCATAACCCACCGATTGGCGTACCGCATTTACGGCATTTTTATGCCCAAAAATACGCATTTTTCCTTTTTGTTTCGCCCAACGACCATTACCGTCCATAATAATTGCAACGTGTTGAGGAATATTATCAGGATCTAATTGTTTCATTAAGTACTCGTTAAGTATTATTTTTTCGTCAATCACATATCAATAATCAACATTTCGCACACTATAGCATAAGCCAGCTTAATCTGAAAAACTTAAAATATATTGTTGTGCCATTTGACGAGCAAGATGATCTAGCTCTATAACCTGTTCAATACAATCAATTTTTTGTGGTGAAATAGTTTCAAGCACATATCGGTTAACTCGAGCAATATCGGTAAATCTAATTTGCTCCGCTAAAAACGCAGCCACCGCAATTTCATTCGACGCATTTATTGCTGTAGTGGCGTATTGCCCCGCTTTAAATGCCTCTATAGCTAATCGCAAACAAGGATAACGTTGATAATCTGGTGGCATAAAAGTCAACCCCGCAAGTTGATAAAAATCTAAAGGTTCAACGCCTGCATATATTCGCTGTGGATACGCCATAGTATGTGCAATTGGCGTACGCATATCAGGGTTACCCATTTGAGCAAGTACCGAGCCATCAAGATAACGTACCATAGAATGGATAATAGATTGTGGGTGAATAATCACTTCCATTTCATCTTCACTTGCATTGAACAACCAACGGGCTTCAATATATTCTAATCCTTTATTCATCATGGTCGCAGAATCAACGGAAATTTTTTGCCCCATTGACCAATTTGGGTGTGCCACTGCTTGTGCTGGTGTAATTTCGGCAAATTCCGCTAGGGGCTTATGACGAAATGGGCCTCCCGATCCTGTAAGGACAATGTTACTGATCCCTAATTCAGATAAAGGACAAAACCCAATCTGTTGTTGAGCAGCTAAAGGTAAAGCCTGAAAAATGGCATTATGCTCACTATCTACTGGCAATAACTCCGCTTTATGTTGGCGGACTTGTTGCATAAATAAGCCACCACAGGTAACCAATGCTTCTTTATTGGCTAATAATACTCGCTTCCCTGCTTTTATTGCAGCTAATGTAGGCAATAAACCCGCTGCCCCCACAATCGCTGCCATAACCTGATCTACCTCAGGGTGAGAGGCTAACTCACAAATTGCTTGCATACCGCTTAACACTTTAGTCGCAGATTGATAATCTACTAATTGTTGCTGTAATATTTTCGCCGCTTGCGGATCGGCTAAAGCAACAAAGTGCGGTTTAAATTGCAAACATTGTTGCAACATTGACGGAACATTCTTTCCCCCCACTAAAGCAAAAACTTGATATTGTTGAGGGTTATGTTCAATAACAGAAAGTGTACTTTTACCGATAGATCCTGTCGAACCAAGAATAGTGATTTTTTTCATTTTTCTCTTGAGGGCTAACATAAAGAAAAAGCAGGAACAATGATTGTCCCTACTTGATAGAAAATAATAACAAATTAAAAATCCATTAATTCTTTTTCTTTATCCGCTAAAGTCTCATCAACTTTCTTAATATAAAGATCGGTGATTTTTTGGATTTCATCTTGAGCTTTGCGTTCTTCATCTTCAGTGATTTCTTTATCTTTCAACAATGCCTTAATTTTATCATTGGCATCACGGCGTACATTACGAATCGCAATTTTGCCTTGTTCACCTTCACCTTTTACAATTTTAATTAAATCACGACGACGCTCTTCAGTTAATGGTGGTAACGGAACACGAATGGTTGTTCCCGCAGAAGAAGGATTTAACCCTAAATCTGAAGTTAAGATCGCTTTCTCTACCGTCTGAATTAAAGAACGATCAAATACCGTTACTGCTAAAGTACGAGCATCTTCTGCAACCACATTAGCTAACTGACGTAATGGAGTAGCCGCACCATAATAATCCACTTGAATACCATCTAATAAACTTGGTTGAGCACGTCCTGTACGGATTTTTGCAATATGCCCTTTAAAGGTTTCTAGGCTTTTTTCCATACGCTCTTGTGTATCTTTTTTAATCTCGTTAATCACGTTGTTTCCTTATTTAATGTTAGATTAATTACAAATTAAAGTGCCTTCATTTTCGCCCAATACGACGCGTTTTAATGCACCCGATTTACTCATATTAAATACTCTAATTGGTAAACCATGATCCCTTGCCAAAGTAAAAGCCGCTAAATCCATGACTTGTAGCTCACGTTCAATGACATCGGCATAAGATAATTGCTGATATAATTTAGCCTGTGGATTTTTTACAGGATCACAATCATAGACCCCATCAACTTTAGTCGCTTTTAACACCACATCAGCCTCAATTTCAATACCACGTAAACAAGCCGCTGAATCAGTGGTAAAAAATGGGCTTCCTGTTCCTGCTGAAAAAATCACAACGCGCTTTTCGCGTAACATTTTAATGGCTTCTGACCAGTTATAGGTATCACAAATACCATTTAATTGAAAAGCTGACATCAATTTTGCATTAACATCCGCACGATGTAAAGAATCACGCATAGCTAAACCATTCATTACGGTCGCCAACATTCCCATATGATCGCCAACTACTCGATTCATACCTGCTTTTGCCAATTTAGCCCCACGGAATAAATTACCACCGCCAAGTACTACACCAACCTCAACGCCCAATTCAACTAATTCTTTAATTTCCAATGCCATACGATCTAATATAGAAGGATCAATACCAAATCCCTCCTCGCCCTGTAAGGCTTCACCGCTTAATTTCAGCAAAATTCGTTTATACACTGGCTTGCTCATTATTTACTCCTCAAGGATTATGGACATAAAATTCTTGTTATTATAAATCATCATTGCTATTGAGAAAATAGCCAAAGCTATAACAGTATCTTGTAACAACAAATTTTTCTTCAAGAGATGCGAAAAAAATTTTAACTAATAACCATACAAGCTACTTCCTTTGGCTTAATCCCACTGAACGGCTATACATTTATTTAATCAAAACAAATACATCATCATTTCAACTTGAAATAAAGGTAAGGCAGTAGAAAACAGTACAAAGAGTACAGCGAGACGAGCCAACACTGCATTATTTTGAAGTGAGGCGACTATAAATCCAAAATCTACGAAAATCCACATAGTTTTACCTCATTAACTTTGATATACTCAATCAACTATAATCGTTTTAATGTGAAATAAAACAAAGCAAGCCAAATTGGATTATTTCAAAGTAGAACGGTTATATAAGCGAACAAATAAGCTACTTTGCTTATTTAAATTCTCACTCAAAATTAACCGCTCTTATCGGTACTAGAGCTTAGGAGGACTTGAAAATTGAAAGCATTACTCGCCAGAATTGTTAAAACCTTATCCATCACTGCCTTAACGCTATTTAGCTGTTCTAGCTTTGCCAATCAAAAACTTTATGTTTATAACTGGACAGAATATATTCCCACTAGCCTACTTAATGAATTCACACGTGAAACAGGTATTGAGGTCATTTACTCAACCTTTGAAAGTAACGAAGAAATGTATTCAAAACTTAAATTAACAGGTGGCAGTTACGACTTAGTCTTCCCTTCAAGCTATTACGTCGGAAAAATGGCAAAAGAGGGTATGTTACAAAAAATTGATCACAGTAAATTACAAAATATTAAGCAAATTACCCCAAGTCTATTAAACAAAGACTTTGATCCTGACAATCACTATTCACTACCTTATATTTATGGTTTAACTGGATTAGGAGTTAATAGTGCCGCTATTGATCCAACGAAAATTACCAGTTGGGCTGATTTATGGAAACCTGAATACAAAGGGCGTCTCTTATTAACCAACGATTCTCGAGAAGTCTTTCATTTTGCCTTGTTACTTGATGGCAATTCTCCCAATACTACCAATGAAAAAGAAATAAAATCCGCTTATGAACGTTTAAAAACACTGATACCAAATGTTTTGGCTTTTAATTCAGATTCTCCAGAAGTACCTTATTTACAAGGCGAGGTTGATTTTGGTATGGTTTGGAATGGCTCTGCTTATCGTGCAACCAAAGAAAATCCTAATTTTAAATTTATTTATCCAAAAGAAGGCGCTATTTTTTGGATGGACAATTATGCTATCCCTGTTAATGCCAAAAACGTAGAACAGGCGTATAAATTTATTGATTTTATGTTACGTCCAGAAAATGCCAAAGTAGTTATTGATACCATGGGTTTTTCTATGCCAAATGAAGGCGTTAAAGCTCTACTCAGCGAAGAAGATGCTAATAATCCGATTTTATTCCCGCCTGAGCAAGAAGTAAAAAAAGGCATTTTGCAAGCTGACGTAGGAGATGCTATTGATATTTATGAAAAATACTGGAATAGATTAAGAACGAAATAAAACAACAATTATTCGTGGTTAATAGCCACGAATAATTTTATACCTAAAAATCATACATTGATTAAGCTGTTTACTATTTCTTAACCTTTTAACTCGCTGGTATAAGGTTGAATTTTAGTAAGAATACTTTTCACGATGCGAGCCGATCCTGCCACAATATGCCCATTGGTCAAATAATTTGGCGATCCCAAATAATCACAGACTAAACCGCCAGCTTCACGCACAATAAGCTCGCCTGCGGCACAATCCCAAGGCTTTAAACCTATCTCAAAAAAACCATCAACACGTCCCGCTGCGGTATAACACAAATCTAATGCAGCAGAACCCGTACGGCGAAAATCCGCACAATAATCAATTAAATCTTTAAGCATCGCAAAATGCATTGGCATATATTTACTTTGTTTAAACGGGAAACCTGTAGCAAGAATAGCGCCTTGCAATTCAGTTTTACTGTCAATACGTAAGCGACTATCATTGAGTTTTGCCCCTTCGCCTCGTATCGCAGTAAATAATTCATTACAAATTGGATCATACACAACGCCGACTTCCGTACGCCCTTTAACTCGGATAGCAATAGAAACAGAGAAATGTGGAAAACCATTAATGAAGTTGGTTGTACCATCTAGTGGATCAATGATCCATTGAACATCAGCTTGTTTACCTTCAATAGCACCAGACTCTTCACCGATAATAGTATGTTCAGGATAAGATTTCTGAATAATCTCAATAATGGCTTGTTCAGCTGCATTATCAATATTAGTAACATAATCATTTGCCATTTTTTGCGTTGTTTTAATTTCATCACGACGCTCATAACCTTTGGCAATAATATTGCCTGCTTTTCGTGCCGCACGAATAGCGATATTTAACATTGGATTCATAATTCCACCAGATTTTAAAGAACAAAGAAAAGGGGGTTATTATAAAATGTTTAACGTCAAATTGCGAGTAGTATCTTTTAAAAACTTACCTTGCCAAATCAGGTAAATAAGTGTGATAATAACAAGCATTTTTTAGAAATTAACTAAAAAATATTGCACAATTAGTAGCCTATATGGCTGATTTTGGACGCAGTGTCGGCGTAAGACGTCTAAATAATTTTATTTTTACTGCCGAATAAATGTAACGTCATTCTTGCAAAAGCAATAAAACCAGATTTTGTTTATTAAAACAACTAGTTTATATGTTAATAGATTTGTTTTAATAGGCTATCAATGCACCCAGCAACTGACAGTCGAGAGATTGGCATAGCGACAGACACGAGGTCGATAGCGAAGAAAGTGCGGTTATAATTCGGTTTATTTTTAGATAATAATGAGAATTTATAATGAAAAGAATGTTAATTAATGCAACTCAAAAAGAAGAGTTGCGCGTTGCTCTCGTTGATGGACAACGCTTATTTGACCTAGATATTGAAAGTCCAGGACATGAACAAAAAAAAGCCAACATCTACAAAGGGAAAATTACACGTATTGAACCAAGCCTAGAAGCGGCTTTTGTGGATTATGGTGCAGAACGCCATGGTTTTCTACCTTTAAAAGAAATTGCTCGTGAGTATTTTCCTGAAGGTTATGTTTATCAAGGTCGTCCTAATATTCGTGATATTTTATCCGAGGGACAAGAATTAATCGTTCAGGTAAATAAGGAAGAAAGAGGTAATAAAGGTGCAGCTTTAACTACCTTTATTTCTTTAGCCGGCAGTTATTTAGTGATTATGCCAAATAACCCTCGAGCTGGTGGAATTTCTCGCCGAATTGAAGGCGATGAACGTTTGGAACTAAAAGAGGCTTTAAGCTATTTAGATGTACCAGAAGGCGTTGGTTTGATTGTGCGTACCGCTGGGGTAGGAAAATCACCTGAAGAACTACAATGGGATTTAAAAGTTTTATTACATCATTGGGAAGCCATTAAACAAGCCTCAGAAAGCCGTCCTGCTCCTTTTTTAATCCATCAAGAAAGTGATGTGATCGTCCGTGCTATTCGTGATTATTTACGTCGAGATATTGGCGAAATCTTAATTGATAGCCCGAAAGTTTACGAAAAAGCCAAAGCACATATTAAACTTGTGCGCCCCGACTTTATTAACCGAGTAAAATTATATCAAGGCGAAGCACCTTTATTTAGTCATTATCAAATTGAATCTCAAATTGAATCTGCTTTCCAACGTGAAGTACGTTTGCCTTCTGGTGGTTCTATTGTCATTGATGTTACCGAAGCATTAACAGCGATTGACATTAACTCGGCGCGTTCAACCCGAGGGGTAGATATAGAGGAAACAGCACTGAATACCAATCTTGAAGCGGCTGATGAAATAGCCCGTCAATTACGTTTACGAGATTTAGGCGGATTAATTGTTATTGATTTTATTGATATGACCCCCGTCCGTCATCAACGAGAAGTAGAAAATCGTATTCGTGATGCAGTACGTCAGGATCGGGCGAGAATCCAAATTAGTCGTATTTCTCGCTTTGGCTTATTAGAAATGTCTCGCCAACGCCTTAGCCCATCATTAGGCGAATCTTCACATCATGTTTGCCCTCGTTGTCAAGGAACAGGCAAAATTCGTGATAATGAATCTTTATCCTTATCTATTTTACGTTTACTTGAAGAAGAGGCGTTAAAAGAAAATACTAAGCAAGTACGCACCATTGTTCCAGTAGAAATTGCTTCTTATTTGCTCAATGAAAAACGAAAAGCCGTTCGTGATATAGAACGTCGTCATGATGTTGATGTCATTGTTGTACCAAATGAAGCAATGGAAACACCACACTTCAATGTTTATCGCGTTAGAGATGGCGAAGATATTAGTGTATTAAGTTATAACCTTGCTAAACTTTATGATAATAATGATGAACATTATTCAGCGGAAGAATGTTTAATTTCTCGTTCTAGTGAACCTGCTGTTACCACCGAAACTATTGCTGAAAATGCAGCAGTATCGCTAACGATTTCCTCTCCTGCCCCAACCCCAACAAACAAAGCTAAAAAGGTTAATAAACCATCATTGCTTACACGCTTATTACAAGCATTAAAAGGCTTATTTACTGATGAACAAGCTCAAGGGCAGAAAAAACAAACCAGTAATCGTAACAATCGTCGCAACGATCGTCGAACAACTAATCGCAGTCGTAACCGCAATGAAAATGTTGAACGCAATCGTAATGAAGATAATCGTACTGCTAATGAAAAAACCGATAATCGCAATAAACTTGAGCGGAATAATAAGCGCAACAATCGCAAAGGAAATAGCTCTAACGAGGTTACAACAGAAACACCAAATGTGGTGCCAAATGTAGTAAAAGAGGAACATAGTACAGAAGAGCAAATTATGGCTCGCCGTCCTCGTCGTGAATTGCGTAAAAAAGTGCGTATTGACAATAACCCTATTGAAGAAAATAATGCAACACCTATCGCAACTCAAGAGCAACCTGTGGTTACCCACAATGAAAAATCGTCAATGACTTCAAGTGAAGATTCTTTACCTGATTTAAACAGCAATACGTCATTGACAAATATAAACTCAAATAACGAAGTGGATAATTCTGTAAATGAAACAGAAAATCATGATAAAGAGCGCCGTACACGCCGTATGCCTCGCCATTTGCGTATCAACAACCAACGTCGTTATCGTAATAACCAAACAGAAAAAGCCCCTATGCCATTATTCTTGGCTGTGGCTTCTCCTGAATTAGCTAGTGGCAAAGTTTGGGTAAACCAACCAAATATAAACAACACCGCGCAGACGAATTTCATGTCAGTAGATGAATTGCTACAACACCAAGAGCAGCAAAATAAAAATGCTGACTTAAGTGTACCTGCGACAACTTGGTTACCGACACAATCAGAGCACTCACAGCCATTCAATGCTTTTGTTACACAACCCGCTAATGAATCCGTAGAAAAGAAAATCCAAGGATCATTAGAAAAGTTAGAGCAACAAACGCCTAGCACAGCACAACTGCTAAGTGAACACTCACTCAGTGAACTACAACAGGAACAGACAAATCAAAAGCCAATTCAGACCACAGAAACAACTGAATTTCAACGTGATTATGTCTTTACTGGGCGTTTAGGTACAATTTCTGCCATTGAGCATACCAAAGCAGAGATGACCCTCGCCCAAGCAAGCGAACAGCCTCTATCCACTTTTGAGATAAAACAATGGCAAGAATCCCGCTATTATTTCCATGGCAAAGGAATGGCGGGACATCATAGTGCCATTAGCCATGTTTATGCTGAACCTACTCAAGCTAAAATTGATTAACACTCAGCAATAACAATAAATAAAGGCATAACAGAAAAAATTTCTGCTATGCCTTATTTTAACTTAAAATAGATATAAATTAGACCGCACTTTTTTATAAAGTTAACGAGAATACTGCTGAATAGCTTGGCTAATTTCTTGATCTTGATAAATATTTTGTGTGATTTCGTTTAATGTTGCGGTAAGCACATTTTGAATTTCGTTGTTTTTGGCGGAAAACACACCTTCTTGAGTACGAGAAGCGGTCATTGTTTTGTTAAATTGTCCTTTTGCTCCTTGTATTTGGATTTCAAGTTGGATTTTGCTGGTAATTTTGTAACGTAAATTACCTTGTTCTACATTTGCGTAAAATTCTTTGACATTCACAATCACATTAGTATTGGATTGGGCTGGTGGGGTAATGCGAAAACCTTTGCTATTTAGATCCTGTTGTAGGATTTGTTGAAATAGTTGGGTTACACTTGGTGATGAAGTAAGTTTGATAACCTTTTCTTGTTCTACATAGCTTGCCACTTCAGGTTGTGGGCGAAGATCTCGTGCAACAATATTTAAGGTCGCTTGTGCTTGGTTTGCAATGTTAAATTGTACGTTTGGTGCAATAGGTGTGAAGTACAATGTTGTGCTGGTTTGGTTTTGGCAAGCACTTAAACCTAGGCTTGCAATGAATAACGCGGTAAGTGCAAGGGATTTCGTGGTTTTTATCATAGATGAAAACTCCAAAAAAGAAATAAAACTTTTGATAATATTGGGTAGAATATATAATTTCTTCTTTTATTTTACAAGAGAGAGGTCAAGGTGGAACAGCAATTAACCGATAAAATTTATACGCAATTTACACCGCACTTTTTACAAATAAACAATGAAAGTCATATGCACAGTTCAGGTAAAGGGGCAAATTCACATTTTCGTATTGTGTTAGTTACCGATGATTTTTTAGGTGTAAGCAAAGTTGCTCGTCATCAGCAAATTTATCAGCTTTTTGCATCAGAATTACAAAATGGGATTCATGCGTTAGCTTTACATTTATATACTTTAGCGGAATGGGAAAAGTTAAATCAGCAAGCACCTTTGTCGCCTAATTGTATGGGAATTGGTCAATAACTACCTTTTTAGAGGTATTTTTATTCGTTGAAAGAAAAACGATTTTTGATGTACTTCAAAAAAATAGATTTTTTTTCAGGAAAAGCTGGCTTGAAAGTGGCAAGATGCTTATTCTTTCGCTAAAATAAGTCGCTTTATTTTTAAATGAATTTTTTAGCTATTTGGTTTTAATGTCAATTTTATCCCCTAAATAGCGAAATACAGAATTTGAGTTTTATTCTTAGTGGTTGGAGTACAGATTGTTGTTAATGCGTATTATTTCGTAATTAATGTATTTTTCTGTCATAAAAGCCCTTACTCAAGACGAGGTTATAACTGGCTAGTTCAGTTATAGCTATATTTTCAATCTAACCGAAAGTAGTGCAAACAATATGATTACAATCAAAAAAGGCTTGGATCTTCCGATTGCAGGAAAACCAGAGCAAGTAATCCATAACGGTAATCGCGTTAATGAAGTTGCTTTGCTTGGCGAAGAATATGTGGGTATGCGCCCTTCTATGAAGGTGCGTGAAGGTGATGTGGTAAAAAAAGGTCAGGTGCTTTTTGAAGATAAAAAGAATCCTGGTGTTGTATTTACTGCACCTGCTAGTGGAACGGTTGTTGCCATTAATCGTGGGGAAAAACGGGTATTACAGTCAGTAGTTATCCGTATTGAAGGCGATGAGCAAATTCGTTTTACCGCTTATGAGTCAGCTAAACTTGCTTCTTTAGACGCTGAGCAAGTAAAACAAAATTTAGTGGAATCGGGTTTATGGACAACCTTGAGAACACGTCCATTTAGTAAAATTCCTGCTTTAGATGCAGTACCGTCCTCGTTATTTATTAATGCGATGGATACTAACCCATTATCCGCTGATCCTGTGGTGGTAGTTAATGCGGATAAACAGGCATTTGTTGATGGGGTAACTGTATTAAGTCGTTTAATTCGTGGTGATATTCATCTTTGTAAAGCGGCGGGCGTTGAGCTTCCTGTAGTATCTGCAAATAATGTCAAAATCCATGAATTTGCAGGTGTTCACCCAGCGGGCTTAGTCGGCACTCACATTCATTTTATTGATCCAGTAAGCGTGAATAAAAGCGTTTGGCATATTAATTATCAAGATGTGATTGCGGCAGGTAAATTGTTTACTACTGGCGAATTGGTCACTGATCGTGTGGTGGCATTATCTGGTCCTCAGGTTAAAAATCCTCGTTTAGTGCGGACGCAAATTGGGGCAAATTTAACTCAGCTAACGGCAAATGAATTATTAGACGGTGATAATCGAGTAGTATCTGGTTCGGTATTACATGGTAATACAGCAAAAGGACCACATGATTATTTAGGGCGTTATCATTTACAAGTATCTGCGTTACTTGAAGGCTATGAAAAAGAGTTTTTAGGTTGGATTACACCGGGTGCGGATAAATATTCCATTACTCGTACAACCGTTGGGCATTTCTTGAAAAATAAATTGTTCAAGTTTACCACAGCAGTGAATGGTGGCGAGCGTGCTATGGTGCCAATTGGTAATTATGAACGCGTAATGCCATTAGATATTATCCCAACCTTATTATTACGGGATTTAATTTCTGGCGATACAGACAGTGCGCAAGCATTAGGCTGTTTAGAATTAGATGAAGAAGATTTAGCACTTTGTACTTTTGTTTGCACAGGTAAATATGAGTACGGTCCAATCTTACGTCAAGCCTTAGATAAGATTGAGAAGGAAGGTTAACAATGGGTTTAAAAAATCTTTTTGAGAAACTAGAGCCTCATTTTCATAAGGGCGGTAAATATGAAAAGTGGTATGCCTTATTTGAGGCGGCTTATACCATTTTCTATACGCCCGGCACAGTAACTAAAAAATATACACATATTCGTGATGCTCTTGATTCCAAACGAATGATGATCTTAGTTTGGTTAGCGTTATTTCCAGCGATGTTTTATGGTATGTATAACGCTGGAGCACAAGCGATTTTAGCGGCAAATCATCTTGGTACATTATCTGAAATGATTGCTAATAACTGGCATTATGGTTTAGCGGATAGCTTGGGGATTACCTTGACGAATGAGGCTGGTTGGCTAAGTAAAATGGCATTTGGTGCAATTTTCTTTTTACCAATTTATCTCGTAGCCTTTTTAGTGGGTGGTTTCTGGGAAGTACTCTTTGCCATGGTACGTAAACACGAAATCAACGAGGGATTCTTTGTTACCTCTATTCTTTTTGCTTTAATTGTTCCGCCAACCCTACCTTTATGGCAAGCAGCCTTAGGTATCAGTTTCGGTGTGGTTGTAGCAAAAGAAGTGTTTGGTGGTGTAGGTAAAAACTTTATGAACCCTGCTTTGGCAGGTCGTGCATTTTTATTCTTTGCTTATCCTGCTCAAATCTCGGGCGATTTAGTGTGGACTGCCGCTGATGGCTTTTCTGGTGCAACTGCTCTATCACAATGGTCGCAAGCAGGACAAGCAGGTTTAACCAATACGGTTACAGGTCAACCTCTAACTTGGATGGACGCTTTTATTGGTAATATGCCAGGTTCTATTGGTGAAGTTTCTACCTTAGCTTTGATTATTGGTGGGGCAATGATCGTATTCTTCCGTATTGCTTCTTGGCGAATTATCGCAGGGGTAATGATTGGAATGATTTTAACTTCAAGTTTATTTAACCTGATTGGTTCAAACACCAACCCTATGTTTGCTATGCCTTGGTATTGGCATTTAGTGTTAGGGGGCTTTGCCATTGGTATGCTATTTATGGCTACCGACCCAGTATCAGCCTCTTTTACCAATAAAGGGAAATGGTGGTATGGTGGTTTGATTGGTGCAATGGCGGTATTAATTCGTACAGTGAATCCCGCCTATCCAGAAGGAATGATGTTAGCAATTCTCTTTGCCAACTTGTTCGCACCAATTTTTGACTACCTTGTTGTTCAAGCAAATATTAAACGTCGGAGAGCACGCAATGGCTAAATTTAATAAAGATAGCGTAGGCGGTACAGTACTTGTTGTGCTACTACTTAGTTTAGTTTGTTCTATTATTGTTACAGGTTCAGCAGTGTTGCTAAAACCTGCACAAGATGAACAAAAAGCACTTGATGTGCAACGTAATATTCTTAGCGTGGCAGGTTTAGCCAATGAAAATGATAGTCCAGCTCAAATTACTGAAACATATCGTAAATTCATTGAGCCTCGCTTAGTGGATCTTGATACAGGGGATTATGTTCAAGCTAGCGAAGAACAAATTGAGCGTTTTGATCCTAAAGAGGCAATTAAAGACAATGCTCAAAGCCAAGCAATAGCCCCAGAAAAAGATAAAGCAGGCATTCGTGTACGAGCAAATTTAGCCAAGGTTTATTTGGTTAAAGATGCTGAAGGGAAAGTAACACAAGTGGTTTTACCTATGTATGGTCGTGGATTATGGTCTGTTATGTATGGTTTTGTAGCCGTTGAGCCAGATGGTAATACCTTAAAAGGCATTACTTATTATGACCAAGGTGAAACCGCAGGTCTTGGTGGCGAAATTGCTAATCCAAGATGGCAAGCACAATTTGTTGGTAAAAAACTTTATGATAATAATGACAATGTGGCATTAAAAATTTATAAAGGTACTTCTACAGATGCGGTGCATGGTGTTGATGGATTATCAGGTGCAACTTTAACCACTAATGGTGTACAAGGTTCATTTGATTATTGGTTTAGTCAAAATGGGTTTGGTCCATTCTTAGCAAAATTTAAAGCAGGAGCGAACTAAAATGGCAGAGAAAAAAGATAATTTAAAACATCTTTTATTTTCACCTGTGGTGAAAAATAACCCTATTGCGTTGCAAATCCTTGGGGTATGTTCTGCATTAGCAGTAACAACAAAACTTGAAACAGCGATTGTAATGGCACTTGCTGTAAGTTTAGTAACAGGTTTATCCAGTTTCTTTATTGCATTAGTACGAAATTACATACCAAATAGTATTCGTATGATTGTGCAACTTGCTATTATTGCTTCCTTAGTAATTGTGGTTGACCAAATTTTACGTGCTTATGCTTATGGTTTGTCCAAACAACTTTCGGTTTTCGTGGGATTGATTATTACTAACTGTATCGTAATGGGGCGTGCAGAAGCCTATGCGATGAAATCTGGACCAATAGAAAGTTTTGTGGACGGAATTGGTAACGGTTTAGGTTATGGTGTAATCCTTGTTATCGTGGGGACTTTACGGGAGTTAATAGGTTCTGGTCGTTTATTAGGTTACCCTGTATTACAAACTATCCAAGATGGTGGTTGGTATCAAGCCAATGGTTTATTCCTACTTGCACCAAGTGCTTTCTTTATTATTGGTTTCTTAATTTGGGGATTAAGAACTTGGAAACCTGAACAAGTGGAGAAATAAGATGGAGCATTATATTAGTCTATTTGTCAAAGCAGTATTCATTGAGAATATGGCACTTTCTTTCTTCCTTGGAATGTGTACTTTCCTTGCGGTATCTAAGAAAATTTCAACTGCCTTTGGTTTAGGTATTGCCGTTGTTGTGGTACTTGCCATTTCTGTGCCAGCTAACCAATTTGTCTATGAACATATTTTAAAAGACAGTGCTTTAGTGGAAGGGGTAGATTTAAGTTTCCTTAACTTTATTACCTTTATCGGCATTATCGCAGGTATCGTACAAATTCTTGAAATGATTTTGGATAAGTATTTTCCTGCCTTATACAGTGCATTAGGGATTTTCTTACCTTTAATTGCCGTAAACTGTGCGATTTTTGGTGGCGTATCTTTTGCTATTCAACGTGAATATACCTTTAGCGAATCTATCGTCTATGGTATTGGTGCAGGTATGGGCTGGATGTTAGCCATTGTGGCATTAGCAGGTATTACCGAAAAACTCAAATATGCGGATATTCCAGCAGGATTAAGAGGATTAGGTATTACCTTTATTTCCGCTGGCTTAATGGCTCTTGGCTTTATGTCATTCTCGGGTATTCAATTATAAGGAGTGTAACATAATGAATGATATGACAGTTCTTACACTCGGTATTGCGGCTTTTACTGCCATTGTTTTAGTATTAGTGGCAATTATCCTAGTGGCTAAATCCAAATTAGTGGACTCCGGCGATATCACTATTACTATTAATGATGATCCTGAAAAGGCCATTACGTTACCTGCGGGTGGAAAATTATTAGGTGCATTAGCGAGCAAAGGAATCTTTGTTTCTTCCGCTTGTGGAGGCGGTGGCTCTTGTGGACAATGTGTGGTAAAAGTAAAAAGCGGTGGCGGTGAAATTCTTCCTACCGAATTAAGCCATATTACTAAACGTGAAGCGAAAGAGGGTTACCGTTTATCTTGCCAAGTTAATGTCAAATCCAATATGGATATTGAACTACCAGAAGAAATTTTTGGGGTAAAAAAATGGCAATGTACTGTTATTTCTAATAATAACGAAGCAACCTTTATTAAAGAACTTAAATTGGCAATCCCAGAGGGCGAAGAAGTTCCATTCCGTGCAGGGGGTTATATTCAGATTGAAGCTGAGCCGCATACTGTCTATTATAAAGACTTTGATATTCCACAAGAATATCACGAAGACTGGGATAAATACGACTTATGGCGTTATGTTTCCAAAGTTGATGAACCTATTGTGCGTGCTTACTCAATGGCATCTTATCCTGAAGAAAAAGGCATTATTATGCTTAATGTGCGTATTGCCACGCCACCACCAAAAAATCCAGATGCTCCACCGGGACAAATGTCCTCTTATATTTGGTCATTAAAAGAGGGAGATAAAGTCACTATTTCAGGGCCATTTGGTGAGTTCTTTGCCAAAGATACCGATGCAGAAATGGTATTTATCGGTGGTGGTGCAGGTATGGCTCCAATGCGTTCCCATATCTTTGACCAATTAAAACGTTTACATTCAAAACGTAAGATTTCATTCTGGTATGGTGCACGTTCTAAACGTGAAATGTTCTATGTGGAAGACTTTGACACATTACAAGCAGAAAATGACAACTTCCAATGGCATGTTGCTCTTTCTGATCCACTACCAGAAGATAATTGGACAGGTTACACAGGCTTTATTCATAATGTGCTATATGAAAACTACTTAAAAGATCACGAAGCACCAGAAGATTGTGAATACTATATGTGTGGTCCACCAGTCATGAATGCTGCAGTTATCAAAATGCTAAAAGATCTTGGCGTTGAAGATGAAAATATCTTATTAGATGATTTTGGCGGCTAACAATTAAATCAAACGGAGCTAAATAGCTCCGTTTTTTATCTTTGCTCACAACTTAGCGTGTGGTATATATATTTACTATATTATTTATAAATCTTAGGAGGATATTTATATGGCTATCCCAAGTATTCAACCTTCGGCTCAATGGCTTGCTACTTGGCAAGCGAATAAAGTTAATACTCAGCCACCATTGGATATTCAAAAAATATTTAGTAGCGAAAAAATCGGCGAAAAGAAATTACACCTAATGGAATTAGGAACATTAAATTTTCCAACGGGTAAAATTTTAGTATGTGATCCTTTGTGCGAATTAAATGCTGACAATGAGTATCTTGCCCCTTATTTACAAAGCATTCCAGCAGGTCGCCATTCGTTACAAGTATTGGTGGCAGAATATTCTTTTGATGAGCGTTATGCTTTTTGTCGCCTGAAATGTAGCGAACAGCAAGCGGTAAGATAGCATTTAGCAGTACGAGGCGATGAAGATTTAACATTAGAAAATAAAAAAGAGCCTTATTTTTTTGGTTTTATGGTAGATGCAGGATTAGCAACATTGGTTGATGTTGTTACTGCCGAAGCCTATAGCCAATTTGAAAATAAATGGCTAGAACAACATCAAAATAACGAAGATTTTTCTGATATTTATTCCGATTTTTTTGAAGAGCTATTTGAACAAAATACTGAACAGCATCCACAGTTTAATCAAGATAGTTGGCTATTTTTTACTATCCCTGATACAGATCTAATTGTTCCAATGGTAAGTTCAGGTTGGGGAGATGGCTATTATCCCGTTTATTTTGGCTATGATGCGCAAGGAGAAGTTTGTGAAGTCCTGGTTGATTTCTTATTATTTGAGGAAGAAGATGATGTGTGGATAGATCATTATCGTTAAGTAAATCATATTATTGTTTTGCTTTAATTATTGGAAAAAGATATGTGTAGAGGTTTGGTTAATTAAAAAGGTGTAATGGAAAAAATAGTTGCTAATAATAATTTTCTCAAATTATTAGCAACTCATTCTATTTAAAAAATCCTTTATAAACATAATCTTACGCTTTCTTCTTAATCCATTATGATTAATTAATTTCCGCTTAAGTTCACTAAATAAACCTTCTAACCGATTTGTTGTTTTTTCAATATTTAATTCCGCATACTTTTCAAAGGTAAATAAATATTTTTCATCATATTTAATACTCGCTAATGCCCCTCTTAATCCTTTATGTTTATAAGGAAAATAACCTTTTTCATTGCATTTCTCTGAGCGTTCATTCAAATAATCTTGATGTTTTAAATACCAATAATGCAAACGACGAAAAAAAATCATGCTTTTGGCTTTCTTTTAAGGTTTTCATAATAATTTTTAATTCCTTTCCAGCTTGAGATTGATGTTTTTTTCTTAATTTTATCATCACCATTGCCATAAGATGAAAATGGCACATTTGAACAGGTGTATTAAATACCTCTTTTAATAATCCGCGACGACCATCGCAGGTAATTGATTGAATAATATAGCCTTTCTCTCTTAATTTATTTAAAGATAGTTGATAATAAATAGCCTTTTCTGTTTTTACAATTTGATGATAAATCACTTTTTCTGTCAGGCTATCCATTAACACTAACACACCAAAATCTCGCTTAAAGAAAGTGGTATCCATAATAATATTTAAATGTATTGATAGAGGAAGTTTTAACGCTGTTTTAGGGGCTTTATCGATATATCTTTGGATTGTTTTAATAGAGTATTGATATTTAATAACAAGCCTTGAGAATAATTAAACCAAATTTCAGTGAGATTGAATTTATTTTAAAGATAAAGGTTTTATTACAATAATTGTTTATAGCATTGAATATGATTTTGAGTACCATTTTTCTTAATATTCAGATCTAGGTAAAAAGGGCAGTTTTTTGTTCACTGTTCAAAAAGCGATCTATAACCTTGCAGTATAAGGCTTCAAACCACTTTTTAGCTACCATTTTATCCATTACACCAACATTATTTAAGTAGGCTTTTATTATAGCTAGACTTATAATTAGAAGAACCTCATCCTGTAAAATATAAAATTTGATCCTTGAATACTTAAATTAAACTATCTAAGCTCTAGGGATAGATAAAACCAACCGCACTTTAATTCAAAATCATTTTATTGACTATAATTAAACCAACAAACGATCAAACACCATATGGATATTGGCTAAGATTTGTTGTGGATCAACTAACTTATCTTGTTCAAGTAAATAACTGATAGAGGCTAATGAAATAGAGGCGAAAATATGGGCTTGAAAGGTGATATTAGCGTAATCGGGTTGGGGGTGTTTTTGGCTTTCTTCAATGTATTTTTCTTTGATAATTTGATACATATCCTGTTTTAAATGGATTTTTGCGGTATTAATTTTCCACAATAATTGAAGTTCTTGTTTAAAATTAAGCAAAATTTGAGGCATATATTCGGCAAATTCGCTGGCGGAAGAGGAAAAGCGTTTTTCTAATGTTGGCAGAAAAACCTGTTGTTTAAATTCATCAATCACTTGGATCGCTAAGGCATTTTTGTTGAGGTAATGCTTATAAAACGTTGTGCGATTAATTTCTGCCAGATCAATAATATGTTGCACACTGATTTCTTCAAAACTTTTTTCAGCCAATAGCTGGCGAAAGGCATTCTTAATATTGCGTTGGGTTTTAATAATTCTAATATCGGTTTTTTTCATCATTTTTCTGGTTCATTTAACACAATAAACAACATTTTATCTTAATTTGTTGTTTAAGCAATATTTTATTGCTTATTGGTGGTTGAAGGTAAAAGTGTCATTATTTACACTAATAGCTAATATTAACCTTGATTTTTTAACAGGAACTTCTAATGAAAAAGCGAATTTTAATTTTGTTACTGGTGTTGATTGGGGCTGGTGCAGCATATTGGTTAATTCATCGTAACGCTGATGAATTACCAACAGGCATTGCGGGTATGAATGGGCGTTTGACCGTAGAGCGTATTGATGTAGCCAGTCTTTATGCCGGGCGTGTTGAGCAGGTCTATGTTGATGAGGGGGACTATGTGGTTAAAGATCAACCTCTAGTCCGTTTATCTGATAGCCAAGTGATGGCAAAATTGGCTCAAGCTAATGCGGCAAAACAACAAGCGGAACAAGCGGTTGTGAGTGCCAATGCACAGGTGTTGGCTAGTCAACAGCAACGTGATATTGCTAAATTAGAATTAGATAATGCTCAACAATTACGCAAAGATAAATTAATTTCCAGTACAGAATTGGAACGTCGTCAAGCGGCGTATCAATCTGCTCAAGCGGCGTTGGTGGGGGCTGAGGCGATGAAGTCTCAAGCTGAGGCAAGTGTTTTACAAGCACAAGCGCAAATTGATGAGGTGGCTGATGTTAATCAGGATTTAGTGATTAAATCCCCATTGGCTGGGCGAGTTGAATATCGTTTAGTGGATATGGGTAATGTGATTGCAGCAGGTGGTAAGACCGTTAGTATTTTAAATCTTGATGATGTTTATATGAATATTTTCTTGCCTGCTGAGCAGTCTAATCAGGTGCGTATTGGCGATGAAGCGCGCATTGTGGTTGATGGTTTGTCGGCGGTTTTCCCTGCGACAGTGGTTTATGTGTCTTCTGATGCACAATTTACCCCAAAATCCGTAGAAACAGAGGAAGAGCGAACCAAATTGATGTTTAAGATTAAATTACAAGTGCCGCAAGCTGTTACTCAGCAATACCCTAATTTATTAAAAGGCGGTATGACGGCAATGGGTTATGTGCGTTATCAATCTCAGGCACAATGGTCAGCAGATTTAGTGGAAAAATTACCAGCTAAATAAAGGATTGTGTATGACGATAAAGCAGTTTGCCGTTAATTTACAGCAGGTCAGTCATTTTTATGGTAAAACACAAGCGGTTGATCAAGTGAGTTTAACCATTCCTAATGGGGTAACCGTAGGATTAATTGGACCTGATGGGGTGGGAAAATCCACATTATTATCTTTAATTGCAGGGGTAAAGATTATCCAAACAGGGCAAGTGGAGGTATTGGGTAAAAATATCGCGAATGCCAAAGAGCAAGAACAACTCTCGCATAAAATTGCTTTTATGCCACAAGGGTTAGGTAAAAATCTTTATCCGACTTTATCCATTACGGAAAATATTGAGTTTCACGCTCGTTTATTTGGTTTACCTGCCGAGCAACGCCAACAACGGATTCAACGTTTATTAGCGGCAACAGGGTTATCACCTTTTGCTCATCGTGCCGCAGGTAAATTATCAGGGGGTATGAAACAAAAGTTAAGTTTATGTTGTGCATTAATTCATAGCCCAGATTTATTGATTTTAGATGAACCCACCACTGGGGTTGATCCTCTTTCACGCCGTCAATTTTGGCAATTAGTCAGTGATTTACGTCAAGAGTCGCCCAATATGACGGTCATTGTCGCAACGGCGTATATTGACGAGGCGGAGGGTTTTGAGTATTTATTAGCCATGGACGATGGCAAATTGATTGCCAATGATCTGACTCAAAAAGTGATGGCAGAAACCCATAGCGATACCTTGGAACAGGCTTATATTAAACTGTTGCCTAAGGAAAAACGTGGCGCTGAGGACGGTTTAATCATTCCCCCTTTTCAGTCTGATCCCAATGACCCCCCTGCCATTGAGGCAGAGGGCTTAACCAAAAAATTTGGTGATTTTGTTTCAGTGGATAATGTGAGTTTTACCATTCCACGTGGCGAGATTTTTGGTTTTCTTGGTTCAAATGGTTGTGGTAAGTCCACCACAATGAAAATGCTAACAGGGCTTTTAGAGCCAACCTCTGGTACAGCGCAGTTATTGGGACAACCCATTGATGCGAGCGATATTGAAACACGCAAAAAAGTGGGCTATATGTCGCAAGCCTTTTCCCTTTATGAAGAATTAACGGTACGACAAAATTTAGAACTGCACGCTAAGTTGTATCAAATTGAGAAAGCCAAATGGCATGATTATGTTGAAGGTGCGATGGCACAATTTCATTTGACAAAATTAGCGGACGTTACGCCTGCTTCTTTGTCTTTAGGGGTACGTCAACGTTTACAGCTGGCGGCGGCTTGTTTGCATCAACCTGAAGTATTAATTTTAGATGAACCCACTTCTGGCGTTGATCCTGCGGCTCGCGATATGTTTTGGCAATATCTGATTAAACTTTCGCGCGAGGATAAAATCACCATTTTTATTACCACCCATTTTATGAATGAAGCGGCACGTTGTGATCGTATTTCCTTTATGCATCGTGGCAAGGTATTAGGGGTAGGCACACCAGAAGAATTACGCAAGGCGAAAAAAGCGGAGAGTTTAGAACAAGCCTTTATTACTTATCTTGAAGAACAAAATGATGAAACCACTGCCATGCCAAGCAAAGCGGAAAGAGAAAAAGCCGCTGAACAACAAGGCGAACTTTCCCCTGTTACCCAAGGATTTTGGGCGTGGTTAGCCATTGTTTGGACCTTTGCCTTGAGGGAAGGGAGAGAATTATTGCGCGATAAAATCCGTCTCTTTTTCGCCATTGGTGGCCCGACACTGTTATTATTGGCAATGGCATCAAGTATTTCCTTTGATATTAATCCAATGAAATTTGCCGTATTAGATTTTGATAACAGTAGCGAAAGCCAAAAACTTATCGAGCATTTTGAGGGATCAAGATATTTTATTCATATGGCAACCCTCTATCAACCCGATGAAGTCAATAGGGTATTGCAAAGCAGTGAGGCAAAAATGGTGCTAGAAATCCCTGCCGACTTTGGCAAAAATTTGCTCAAGGGGGAACAACCTGCCATTGGGATTTTTATTGATGGGGCGTTTCCCTCAACCGCCGAAAATCTCAAAAATTCTGCTAATGGTGTGATAGCTCAATATATCAATGGCTATTTACAACAGCAGGGGATTCATTCTTTTCAGGCTGCCTCTGATATTTTAGCCACACGCTATGTATATAACCAAGATTTTAAAAGCATTTATGCCATTACGCCGGGCGTGATTATGTTAGCCATGTTAATGATCCCTTCCATTATGACTGCGTTAGGGGTAGTGCGTGAAAAAGAAATTGGCTCTATTATGAACCTTTATGGTTCGCCAGCCAGTAAGCTGCAATTTTTACTGGGTAAACAATTACCCTATGTTCTATTGGCTTTTGTCAGCTATTTGGTTCTGGTATTGATTGCCATAACGGTATTTGGCGTTCCCATTAAAGGCTCAACTTGGGCGATGTTTTTAGGGGCATTGATCGTTATTATGGCATCAACAGGCTTTGGTTTACTGGTTTCCTGCTTTGTGAAAAGCCAAATTGCCGCCTTATTTGCCACCGCCATTGTGATGATGGTGCCGACGATGAATTTTTCAGGCATGATGTATCCCACTGCCAATTTAGATAGCCACGTTTATTTTATTGCGCACCTTTTCCCTGGGGCTTGGTTTCAATTAATCAGTTTAGGTGGCTTTACCAAAGGGCTAGGCTTTATGGACTTTATCAACAGCTATCTTGCCCTCTTGACGATTTATACGGTGTATCTTGTGCTTGCCACGCAATTTCTGAAGAAACAGGAGAAATAAATGTTACGTTGGTTTAAAAATGTTGGCTATTTATCCAGCAAAGAGTTACGCAGTTTATTTTCCGATCCTGTGCTATTGGTGTTAATTGTTTATATGTTTTCGGTGGCATTGATTACCATTGCCAATATGCCCACAACGGAAATGAAAAATGGCTCAGTGGCTGTGGTGGATTTAGATCGTTCCAATTTATCCTATCAGTTACGCGACAGTTTAATTGAACCCAGTTTTAAAGCGGTAGAAGAAATTGAACTTAGCCAAATCGATCGCGCGATGGATCAAGGCAAATATACCTTTGTACTGACCATACCTGCTAATTATGAAAAAAATATCTTATTGGGACAATCGCCACAAATACAACTGCTGGTTGATGCCACCGCAATGACCCAAGCAGGCATTGGTGCCGCTTATATTAGCCAAATTTTTGCGGACGAGCTTCGCCAATTTTTAGGGCTATCCGCAAGCACGTTGCCAGTGGAAGTGGTGAGCAATGTGCTTTACAACCCCAATTATTCCAGTAAATGGCTAATGGGTACGATGCAAATTGTTGGTAATTCCACGCTGTTGGTATTATTGCTAGTAGGGGCAGCGGTCATTCGTGAGCGTGAACGAGGCACCATTGAACATTTATTGGTGATGCCCGTCAATGCCAGTGAAATCGCCGTCTCAAAAATTGTTGCCAATGGCTTAGTCTTACTTTGCGTTGCCATTCTCTCACTGCTGTTTATTATTAAAGGTGTGCTTGCTGTCCCTATTCATAACCATTCAATCCCTTTATTTGCCATAGGGTTCATCACCTTTTTATTTTCTATTTCATCATTAGGGATATTATTAGCCATTATCGCCCCAACCATGCCACAATTTGGCTTGTTATGTGTGCCTACTTATATTGTGCTATACCTCTTATCAGGGGCAAATTCCCCCATTGAAAATATGCCTGAACTGGTGCAAAAACTGACCCAGTTTTCACCTACCACCATTTTTGCTGCCTATACGCAAGATGTGCTATTTCGTGATGCAGGCATACAATATGTATGGCAAAAATTATTACAAATGGCGGCATTAGGTGGCGGTTTTCTCGCCCTTGCCCTTATTCAATTTAAAACCATGCTTTCTCGACAAGGATAAAGAATATCATGAAAAAAAATCTAAAACTGACCGCACTTTCTTGCTCATTTATCATCTTAAATGCCTGTAGCCAAACCCAACTGGATTTATCCTCATCAATGGAAATTCCAGCCAGCTTTAGCCAACAGCAAGCAGGGCAAAGCCAACAAAATATCCAACAATGGTGGCAAAACTGGCAAGATCCACAACTTAATCGCCTTATTGAACAAGGGCTTGCCCATAACCTTGATCTTGCCCTTGCCAAAGGAAGACTGACTGAAGCCCAAGCACAAAGCCGCATGGCAAATGCCGAATTAGGGGCAAATGTAGGTGTCAGCGGAACAGCAGGGATAGGATATAGCGATATAAACACAGGGATAATCAACCCAGCCAGTAGCCGTAGCCACGCCTTATTAGGCGGCTTGACCGCCAGTTGGGAGCCTGATTTATTTGGACAAAAACGCAGTGATAGCGATGCGGCACAAGCTGTCGCATTAAGCTACCAACAACAAGTCTATGCCACTCAACTGTTAATCACCGCAC
Source organism: Volucribacter amazonae (assembly GCF_029783845.1). Classification (NCBI taxonomy): domain Bacteria; kingdom Pseudomonadati; phylum Pseudomonadota; class Gammaproteobacteria; order Pasteurellales; family Pasteurellaceae; genus Volucribacter; species Volucribacter amazonae. The sequence continues at coordinate 992,765 of NZ_LWID01000001.1, forward strand.
AAATTGCCGAAAGCTATTTCAATATTTATGCCATTGAACAACAACAAAGCGTATTAAAACAACAAATTAACGCCCTACAACAATTACAGCGTTACCTTACAGGACGCTTTCAAGCAGGGCAAATCAATGCCTATGAACGACAAGAAGTGGCAAAACAAATCAGTGCTGCACAAGCCCAACAAGCCACCTTACAAGCACAACGTGATACCCAGCAACGCCAGCTAGCCATACTCACAGGACAATCACTACAACAATTCCGCCTAACAACACAAGGCAACCCTCTCGTGCATTTACCTGCCATTCCCACAGGGCAAATGCCAGCGGAAGTACTGGCTCGCCGTCCAGACCTATCCGCCAACGCCCAACAAGTACAAGCCTATGCAGCAAAACTTGCCAGTGCTAAAGCCGATTTATTACCCCGCTTTGACCTACAATTCTTAGGACAAGGCGGACGCATAGACGTAAATAATGACCTTTCCTACTTATCAGGCATCGGCAGTTTTCTCAGTCTTGGCATACAATTCCCCCTCTTTACCAACGGGCGAATTCAAGCCAATATTGATGCCAGCGATGCACGCTTACAACAAGCCCTAATCCAATACGATAAAACCCTCTTAACCGCCCTCGCAGAGGTAGAGAACGCTTATCAACAACAATACGCCCTACGTCAACAAAATCAACAGCTTAACCAAGCATTACAACAGGCTCAACAACAAAGCAAAGAAGCAAAACGCCTATTCCAATACGGCGACCAAACCTTTAACAACACCATCTCGGCTCAACTTTCCGTCTTAAACTACCAACAACAACTTATCCAATCACAACTGGAAACCGCCAAAAGTTTAGTCGGACTATATAAAGCCTTAGGGGGTGGTTGGCAGGAAAAAGGGATAAACAATAGCGTAAATGATGAAGCTAAATGAGTGGGTTAATATAGAAAAAAGTGCGGTAAAAATTACCGCACTTTTTATTAATCTATCAATGATTAAAGTACATCAATACAGTTTAGATCTTCAAAAGATTGTTCTAAACGTTTAGACATTGACTCTTCCATTTTGCGTAACCAAACACGTGGATCATAGTATTTTTTGTTTGGTGCGTCTGGACCTTCTGGGTTACCTAATTGACCTTGTAGGTAAGCCTCGTTAGCTTTATAGAAGTTTAAAATGCCTTCCCAAGATGCCCATTGTGTATCGGTGTCAATATTCATTTTAATTGCACCGTAACCGATAGCTTCACGAATTTCTTCACGACTTGAACCAGAACCGCCGTGGAAGACGAAGTTAATGGATTTCGCTGGTAAGTTACGTTCTTTTGATACAAACTCTTGTGATGCCCCTAAGATGCTCGGTTTTAATTTTACGTTACCCGGTTTGTACACGCCATGCACGTTACCGAACGCTGCTGCCACAGTAAAACGTGGGCTAACAGGGTTGAGTTGGTCATAAACATAAAGCACATCTTCTGGTTGAGTATAAAGACGCGCTTCATCTACATCGGTATTATCTACGCCATCTTCTTCGCCGCCAGTAATACCAATTTCAATTTCAAGGGTCATACCAATTTTGCTCATACGCTCAAGGTATTGACGGCAAATTGCCATATTTTCTTCCATAGGCTCTTCAGATAAATCGATCATATGAGAAGAGAACAATGGTTTGCCTGTTTCAGCAAAGTGTTTTTCGCCCGCTTCAAGTAAGCCATCTACCCAAGGAAGTAAGTTTTTCGCACAGTGGTCAGTATGTAAAATAACAGGTACGCCATATTCTTCCGCTAAGGCGTGAACGTGTTTTGCACCAGCAATGGCACCTAATACATCAGGGCGTTGTCCGCTGGTTGGTTTAATGCCTTTACCTGCATAGAAAGAAGAACCACCGTTTGAGAATTGCACAATAACAGGGGCTTTAACACGAGCTGCCGTTTCTAATACCGCATTAATAGAGTCTGAACCCACACAGTTTACCGCAGGAATTGCGAAATTATGTTCTTTTGCATAAGCAAAGACTTTTTGTACATCATCACCAGTTACAACACCCGGTTTAACAATATCTAATAATTTAGCCATTTTATTTTCCTTTAATTAATAATAAAACTTATCAAATAATAAGGGGCTATGCCCCTGTAACCTTAATTTTTTGCACGTTTCTCAAGAATTTCAACGGCAGGTAATACTTTACCCTCAACAAACTCTAAGAATGCACCGCCCCCTGTGGAAATATAAGAAATTTTATCGGCGATACCGAATAAATCAATAGCCGCTAACGTATCGCCACCCCCAGCAATAGAGAAAGCATCACTTTCTGCAATCGCTTGAGAAATCACTTCTGTTCCTTTACGGAAATTTGGGAATTCAAATACGCCGACTGGACCATTCCATAAAATAGTTTTGGCATTTTTGATTAATGCAGCAAATTCTTCTGCGGTTTTGTCGCCAATATCAAAAATAGATTCATTATCCGTTACTTCGTTTATGGCTTTTTCTGTGGCAGGGGCAGTTTCAGAAAATTCTGTGCCTACACGCACATCAACAGGAACAGGGATATTAGTAGCTTTCGCAAGGCGTTGAGCCTCAGGGATTAAATCTGCTTCATAAAGAGATTTACCCACATTATTGCCCTCTGCCGCAATAAAGGTATTAGCAATACCGCCACCTACAATTAATTGATCAGCGATTTTAGAGAGAGAGTCTAATACGGTAAGTTTAGTAGATACTTTTGAACCGCCCACAATGGCTAACATTGGACGTTGCGGTTCTTTTAAGGCTTTGCCTAGTGCATCTAATTCGGCCGCTAATAATGGACCAGCACAGGCAATAGGGGCATATTCTGCCACGCCGTAAGTAGAGGCTTGCGCGCGGTGTGCTGTACCAAAAGCGTCCATTACAAACACATCGCAAAGTGCGGCATATTTTTTACCAAGTTCAGCATCGTTTTTCTTTTCGCCTTTATTGATACGCACATTTTCAAGCACCACAACTTCACCTTGATTAACTTCAACGCCATCAAGATAATCACGCACTAAACGTACAGGCACATCTAACGCATTATTTAAGTAATCAACAACAGGCTGTAATGAATCCGCTTCAGTAAATTCGCCTTCCGTTGGACGCCCTAAATGAGAAGTAACCATCACTTTTGCCCCTTTTTCTAAGGCAAGTTTTAAGGTTGGAATTGTCGCACGAATACGTGCATCAGACGTTACCACGCCGTCTTTTACTGGTACATTTAAATCTGCACGAATAAAAACGCGTTTACCATTTAAGTCCAAATCGGTCATTTTAATTACTGACATAATTGATCCTCTAGTAAGTTAAGATAAAATAAAAACTTCGCCCATTATAACCAGTTATCCCCTGTGATTAATAGTGCTAGATCAAAGAATTTTTGATTTATTTTATTTATTTAAATAAATCAACGTCAGTGATAACTTGGTTTAATCTTGGCAAAAGCCATAAAAAGTGCGGTCATTTTTGCCAAAATTTTTTATGTCACACTAACGCACCCTTGGGCAATCCATAACCTGCCATTGTAAGTCATAACAAATAAAAAGTTCATTGCCTCGGGCATTGAGGTTTTTACCTTGCAAGGCAGGATTATTTTTCTTTAACCAACGAAATAATTCTGTACGTGATAAGGTATAATCTGGCAAGTTAAGAGCATGATATAATTCACGCTGTTTCTCAAAATAGCTACGTGCATCGTTAAAGGCACAAGCCCCATGTTTTTCCCATTCCCCCTGCAATAACCTTGCATCAGGCGATTCCGGTAGAAATTCCTCAATAAGCTCCCTAGGTAAGGCTTTTAGATCCCCTTGGCAAAAACGAGGGTGTTCAGATATTCGGCGTGCCTTGGCGTGTTGCGGCCATAAACCATGAATAATCCAGCCAAATTGTTGGGTGTCGCCACATTGATACTGCATTGAGGCTGGTAAATTATCCTGATAACGTTTTTGCTGTTGAGTACAAAAAGCGGGTGACCAAGATAAAACGAGGGTGTAATAATCGGTGCTAGCCCGTTTATTTTGCCCAATGGGATCATGTTTCATGGATACGTCATAATCCGTATCTAACGCTACTTCTACAGCATGTTTTTGTTGAGCAAAATAATACCAGCCTGCTAATAAAAACATAAAAAAGCAAACTACAAATAATGAGAGTAATAAGGTATTACGTTGATTCATACTTATTCCTTAATGATCGCTTGTGAAAAAGTGGCTTTTTAGCAAACTTTCTTTATAATGTGCCACTTATTATTTTTTATCCTTTAGTTGTAACAGCGTTATGGCATTGTTAATTACTGCAAAATGTACAAACTGCGATATGTGTTTGCCAGAATGTCCCAATGAGGCTATTTCGGTTGGCGATGAGATCTATGTGATTGATCCTGTGCTTTGTACCGAGTGCGTGGGGCATTATGATAAACCCACTTGCCAAAAAGTTTGCCCCATTAATCACTGCATTATCTCTGATCCCGAGCATATTGAAAGCCACGATGAACTATGGGAAAAATTTGTGTTAATTCATCACGCCGATAAACTTTAGCCCTTAACTTGTCGCCGATTGCGCAAATTCTGCCGCTTGAGCAATAAGTTGTTCATTAGGGCGTTGTTGGGTATATAACACAAATTGTTCTACCGCTTGTAAAACAATGACTTCTGCCCCTGAAATGGTGGTTTTACCTTGTTGTTTGGCATAAGCAATCAATGGAGTTTGTGCTGGCAATGCTACCACATCAAAAATCACTTGAGCTTGTTGGATTAATGGTTCAGCAAAAGCTAATTGCTCTGCTTCTGCACCACCATACATACCTATGGGGGTAACATTGACTAGAATATCAGCCCCTTGGCTCAAGGCATTGCAATATTGATAACCATATAAGTCTGCTAAATACTGTCCTGTTTGCTGATTGCGTGCCAATACGGTTAATTGAGTAAATCCCGCTTGTTTAAACGCCGCTACCACCGCTTTTGCCATTCCGCCACTTCCTTGCACCACCACCGATTGCTTAGGCGATAATTGATATTGAGCAATTAATTTGCTAATCGCAATATAGTCGGTGTTATAAGCGGTTAAATAACCATTATCATTGACAATGGTATTTACCGACCGGATTGCTTGGGCAGAGGGCGATAATTCATCAAGAAACGGAATACAACTTTCTTTAAAGGGCATTGAAATAGCACAACCTCGTATGCCTAATGCACGAATACCTTTTACGGCATCTTCAATATGCTGGGTAGTAAAGGCTTTATAAATAAAATTCAAGCCCAGTTTTTCATATAAATAATTATGAAATCTTGTACCAAAATTGCCGGGACGCCCTGCTAATGACATACAAAGCTGTGTATCTTTATTAATCATTTTTTGTACCTTTGTTCGGTTTATTGATTATACCAAGTGGATAATAATATCCCTGCATTTACCACTACATTTAAGCCTTGTTTTAATTGATGACTATGAGAAATTTTCACTTGTTTATCACTAGGCAAAAGCAAGCTATCATCATTTACTTCGCTCAAGACAAAAACCACTTTATTGGCAAATTTTATGTGTGAAAGTGCTTCCCCTTGCTTATCTGCGCTAAGATGCACAATTTGATAGCCCGCTTGACGTAATTGTTGCAACCCTTGGTGAAGATTGTGGCTTTCTAAGGATATAAGATGCTCCGCGCCCCCTTCCGCAATGCGTAATGCCATAGAGGAATGTAAACAATCAACTTGTTCAACTACAAGCCCTCTCACGCCAAAATAAGCACAGGTTCGCATTAAGCCACCGATATTGTAAGCATTGCCTATTTGATTTAATAGCACTAAACAATCTTGCGAGCGTTCAAGTTGTAAATAACCTGAAAGCGTAAAAGGCGTGCTTTTCTTTACCAACATACAAATACCGCCATGGTGTTCCGAACCACTCACTAATTGTAATTCTTGATTATCTACAATGTGGTACACTTTTTTATGGCTAGCTAAATAACGTAAAATATGCCCAATTTTATGGGACATTTGCACCGTTGCCCATATTCGCACAATGGCATCAGGACGCACATCAAACAAGGTTAAACACGCATTCTCGCCATACACTTTCATTTCTTCTGCACGATTTTTGCGAATTTTTTCTGGGGCACGTGGCGAAAGTGGACCTGTTTTTTTCTCATTTACTTGGCTTGTACGATTTTTAACTAAAACCGCAACAGTCCCTGCTTTATTGGCAGAGGGTAACTGGGTATTCGTAAGCGTAGAAACCGTTTTAGTTGAAAATTGAGATTTTTGCCCTTTCTTATGAGCATCTGCTGAGGTTGCTCGCTGAGAGGAAAGATGAGAAGTTGGTTCTTTAAATTGCCGTTTATTTTGTTGAAAAGTGGTTTTTTTATGTTGCATAAATCACTCAAAAGCCATGAAGTTAAGATCAACCATTATAACGGTAAAAGCCAGAGAAATCGCTATTTTTTAACAGAAAAAGGCGGAAATTACTGTTAAAATAGCCTCGTTAATTGTAAACTAGCTACTTAATATTCGGAATAATCATTGAATAATTATGCTAATAGACAAAAGTAAGCGAGCAAAAAGAAATCTTGAAAATTTGCCTTGTTTAGCACAAAACCCAGCAAATATAACCTTTATTTATCGTGCTGAAGACTTTAAACACCAGATTATTCAGCTTATTCGCCAAGCCAAAACTCGCATTTATATTACCGCACTTTATTGGCAAAATGATGAGGCAGGGCAGCAAATCTTAGCCGAAATTTATCAAGCCAAACGAACTAATCCACAACTTGACATTAAAATCTTGGTAGATTGGCATCGGGCTCAACGTAATTTATTGGGGGCAGAAAAAACCAGCACCAATGCCGATTGGTATGCACAACAACGTCATCAACAAGATGAAGCGTTATTTTGGGGCGTACCCATTAATACCAGAGAAATTTTTGGGGTATTACATATAAAAGGGTTTATTTTTGATGATACCTTGTTATATAGCGGTGCAAGTATTAATAATATTTACCTTTGCCAACAGCAAAAATACCGTTACGATCGTTATCATCAAATTATCAATCCAGCATTAGCTGATTGTATGGTGAATTTTATTAACCAATATTTATGGGATTTGCGAGCTGTTTTCCCATTGGATCAATTACCTCGTCCAACCACCAAAGAAATACGCCAGTCTATTCGTACTTATCGTAAACATTTGGCACAACAGGGCGAATATCAATTTGAGGATAGTGGCAATACTCAGCAACTTCGCATTAGCCCATTATTTGGTTTGGGCGGACAGCATAATGTCTTAAATCGCACCATTGAAGATTTATTATTAGTGGTAGAACATACCCTAATTATTTGTACGCCTTATTTTAATTTACCTCGTAGCCTACAACAAAAAATTCGTCAGCTGTTACAACAGGGTAAACAAGTAGAAATTATTGTGGGCGATAAAACCGCAAATGATTTTTATATTTCCCCAGAAAAGCCCTTTAAACTGATCGGTGCGTTGCCTTATTTGTATGAAAAAAATCTGCGTGCATTTAGCAAAAAATTTGCGGATTATATCAAGCAGGGTAATTTAATCATTAGAACATGGAAAAATGGCGAAAATAGCTACCATTTGAAAGGGGTTTGGGTTGATGATCGTTATATCCTATTAACGGGTAATAATCTCAATCCACGAGCTTGGCGTTTAGATGCTGAAAATGGTTTGCTTATCCAAGATCCCCTTCAGCAATTAAAACCACAAGTGGCACAAGAATTGCAAGCCATTCGTCAACATACGCAACAGATAAAGCATTACACTGAATTGCAAGACTTGGCGGACTACCCTCTCCCTGTACAAAAACTGTTGAAAAAATTTGCCCGAATTAAAGCGGACGCCTTAATTAAAATGGTGTTATAGCCGTTGAAATCTCAACGGCTACCTTAGGACAACGATAATTATCGGCTCAAATGCTGTTTTGGCATAGCCAGAATAACTAAGCTGGTAACAACCAAAATAATCGCTACGCCGATATAAAGCGATTGTTTTTGCCAACCTAAATCTAATAATGCTCCTGCAAGGATTGGGGCGATAATTGCGCCCATTCTGCCGATTCCCACTGCCCAGCCAACCCCAGTAGCACGAATTTTGGCAGGGTAGATTAAGGTATTGAGCAGATAAATACCGCTAATACAACCATTAATCAGAAAACCAAGCACAACCCCAATTAACATTGCCAAAGCCAGTTGAGCGGATAGCATAATAAATAGGATCATGGTCATCGCAGCGAGCAGAGTAAATGCCATTAGTACATAATTTGCTCGCCAACGAATTGCAAAAAAGCCATAGGAAGTCGCCCCACAAACTGTCCCTGCGGAAATCATAATGCCTACGCTGATACTTTGTTGTGCAGTCATACCTGCCTCTTTTAATAAAGTCGGTGTCCAAAAATTCACAAAATAAAAGGCAAACATAATGCTAAAGAAAATAAACCAAAGCAATAAAGTCGCCTTTAAAAAGGTAGGCGAAAATAATTGTATGGTTAAATTAGCTTTGCTTTTTGTGGTGGTAGTACAGGGTAAATCATAAGCAGTAATACCTAAACGTTGGCTGATTTTATTAAGTTGTTGGCGAAAATGATGCGGACGTTGATTAACTAAATAATCAATGGATTCAGGCAAGTAACAGAGTAATATGATAAAACATATTGCGGTAAGGATTGCCCCTGCCAGAAATACTGCACGCCAGTCATAATATTGTTGTAAGATAACCGCAAAAATACCGCCTAAAACTGCCCCTAAGCTATAACCTGCAATAAAAATGCTAATGGCAACACCTCGCCATTTTTGTGAGGCATATTCACTGGCTAAAATATTTCCACCAACTAAAATTCCGCCCACACCGATGCCAGTAATAATACGATAAATGGCAAGACTAGTAGGATTGTGAGCAAAGGCAGCGGCAAGCATACCCAAGGCGGAAATAGCCACTGCAATTAACAATAAAGGACGCCGCCCAATGCGATCCGCAAGGGGGGCAAGAAATAAAGAGCCTAATGCCATACCGATTAATCCTGCACTAAGCAAATAACCAAGTGCGGTGCTTGTAAGAAAAAATTCTTCTTTAATGGCTGAAGCAGTAAAGGCTAATGCTAAGACATCAAAGCCGTCAAGCATATTCATAATGGCGGTCATTGCAATAACAAACCATTGATAAGACCGCATAGGCTTTAGATTAATTTGGGCAAGAATGTTCATTTTATTGCATTTACTTCTGTTTTGATAGGTAAAAAAGACAATGCTAAGGTAGAGATAAGCATAATCAATGCAATGCCAATATATAAATCCTGTTTTTGCCAACCTTGATCCAATAATGCACCTGCCACTGTTGGGGCTAAAATTGCTCCCACACGTCCGATACCGATTGACCAACCTACCCCTGTACCACGAATATCAGCGGAATAAATACTTGGATTTAGGGTATAAAGTCCACTAATACAACCGTTCATTAACGCGCCTATGGCAATACCAAAAACAATCGCAAGGGATAACACACTCGCAGATAAAATAAAAATCACTGACATTAAGGCAGACCCTAAAGTAAATAAAATCAAGACATTGCGTGCTGTCCATTGGCTGGCTAATACACCATAAAGCAATGCCCCACAAGTACCACCTAAAGAAATCATAATACCCACTGTTACACTTTGCTCTGTGGTCATTCCTGCTTCTTTTAATAAAGCAGGCGTCCAAGAACTAACAAAATAATAACTAAACATAATGGCGATAAATGCTAGCCAAATTAATAGGGTTGAACGCAAATATTGTGGACTAAATAATTTAGAAATAGGCAGTTTTACCGCTCTTGTATTGGGTTTAGCAGGTAATTGCCAATCGCCTGCTAAATGGATTTTGCGTGCAATGTTATTTAAACGCTGTTGTGCATTTTTAGGTTGTTTAGTGCTAAGAAAATCAATGGATTCAGGCAACCAAAATAATAGCACCACAAAACATAAAGCAGTCAATATCGCTCCCACTAAATATACCGAACGCCAACCATATTCGGCTTGTAACACAACGGCAAAAAATCCACCAAGCATTGCTCCAATACCAAAGCCTGATGCATAAATGCTAATGGCTAAACTGCGCCATTTTTTAGAGGAATATTCACTGGTTAGCACATTCGTTCCCACTAAAATCCCACCAACGCCCAATCCTGTAATAACTCGCCAAAAACCTAACACTTGGTAACTGCTCACAAAAGCTGAACCTAACATACCCAAGGCAGATAAGGCTACCGAAATAAGTAATAAAGGACGGCGACCAAATTTATCGGCTAAAGGGGCAAGGAATAACGATCCTGCGGTCATACCCAATAAACCCGCACTAAATAAATAACCGAGTTCAACACCTGTTAGCCCAAATTCGGCACGAATTGCGGTTGCCGTAAAAGCTAAGGCTAATACATCAAAACCATCTAATAAGTTCATTACCGCCGCCATGATCACAATTAGCCATTGATATAAACTCATTGGACTTTGGGCGATTTTTTCTGTTAATGTCATAAATGACTTCTCCATAATGATGATAAAATTTACTGCGTTAAACGATTAATTTTTCGTAAAATAACATCAAGTACCACTCCATAAGCTGGCACAAACAATAAAATGCCAATAAAGAGTTTAAATAAATAATCCACCAAACCTAAACTTAGCCAATGTTCTGCCATAAAAGGATCAGTACTTTGATAAAAAGCTACCGCAAAAAACAAAAATGTATCCATTGCTGATCCCAAAATCATTGAACAACTTGGGGCTATCCACCATTGCGGCAAACGGCGTAATTGGTTAAAGACTAATACATCTAAAAGTTGCCCAAACACATAAGCTAAAAAGCTAGCAATGGCAATACGAAAAACAAAAATATTGAAAATACTGACCGCACTTAGCCCTTGATATACCCCCTCTGAAAACAAAACAGAAACCACATAGCTAATGATTAATGCAGGGAACATCACAATAAAAATAATAATACGCGCGGAATTTGCCCCAAAAATGCGTACGGTTAAATCTGTAGCTAAAAAAATAAAAGGAAAGGTAAGTGTCCCCCAAGTGCTATGAAAGATAAAATCTTTCTGTGCAAAAATTGCTAGGGGAATACGAATCTCAAAGGGGATTTGTACCAAATAATTACTGGCAGTAATAATAAAAATATGGAAAAAACTCAGTAAGAAAAGTGAATAAATTTTTTGTTGATGCGTAAAGACTAATGATTGTTTTAACATAATGATCCTTTTTATTAAGTGATTGGGGTAAGGGAACCCAAACGATGAAACATTTATTGGCATAAAAAACCCTGCATTATGCAGGGTTAAAATCATAATTAAACCAAGATTATTTTGTACTTGGAATATTGAAACGTTTGTTAAAGCGTTCTACACGACCACCTGTATCAACAACACGTTGTTTACCTGTATAGAATGGGTGGCAAACACCACACACATCTAAGTTAATATCTTTACCCACAGTAGAGCGAGTTTTGATAACATTACCGCAAGAACAAGTTGCCGTAATTTCTTTATATTCTGGGTGAATACCTTTTCTCATAGTAAACCTCAATCTGAAACCATACCGCCATTGGCGTTTTTCAGCCAACACCGTATGTAATATATAAACCTAATATAGGTTTATGGGTTAATATTCATTGCATCACTGCAACAGTAAAAAGTGCGGTGCATTTTATAATAAAAATGCACCTGCAACAATATGCTGTTTAATCTTATTTTATAAAGATTATTGCTAACGACAAATTAGTCGCCTAAGCGTTCTTTAATACGTGCAGATTTACCTGAACGCTCACGTAAGTAGTAAAGTTTCGCTTTGCGTACCGCACCTTTACGTTTCACGCTAATGCTATCAATGATTGGAGAGTGAGTTTGGAATACACGCTCAACACCAACGCCATTAGAAATTTTACGCAACGTAAAGGCAGAATGTAAACCACGATTGCGAATAGCGATAACAACGCCTTCAAATGCTTGTAAACGTTTTTTGTTACCTTCTTTTACCCATACTTTCACTTCTAAAGTATCACCCGGGCGAAAGCTAGGCACGTTTTGTTTAAGTTGTTCTTGTTCAAGTTGTTTAATGATGTTACTCATAATGTTTCCTTATAAGGATTAATCCTAGGTTTAACTGATATTTGCTTGATACTCAAGTTGCACTTGAGCCAACAGCTTACGTTGTTCGTCAGTCAGAGCTAGGCTTTCTAATAGCTCAGGTCGTCTTAACCAAGTACGCAATAAAGATTGCTTCAATCGCCATTGGCGGATTTCTTCATGGTTACCAGACATTAATACCTTAGGGACAGTCAAACCATCTAACCATTCAGGGCGTGTATAATGTGGGCAATCTAATAAACCTTCTGCAAAAGAATCTTCTTGTGCTGAAATGGCTTTGCCCAATACCCCAGGGATAAATCTTGCTACCGCATCGATCAAGGTCATTGCGGGCAATTCTCCCCCTGTTAAAACGTAATCACCAATTGACCATTCTTCATCAATTTCAGTTTCAATCAATCGTTCATCAATACCTTCGTAACGCCCACATACTAAAATAAGTTTTTGATATGTGGATAAATATTTTACTCCAGCCTGATCAAGTTTACGTCCTTGTGGCGAAAGGTAAATGACCTTTGCCTGTTCGCCAATATTTTGTTTAGCACAATGAATTGCATCACGCAAAGGTTGCACCATCATTAACATACCCGGACCACCACCATAAGGGCGATCATCAACGGTTTTATGTTTATCACTGGTGAAATCTCGTGGATTCCAACATTGTATGCTTAACAAATTTTGTTTAACGGCTCGTCCTGTTACCCCAAATTCCGTAATTGCTTTAAACATCTCGGGAAAAAGGCTAATAATACCAATCTGCATATAAAGCTATTCGGCTACCTGAGGTTAGAAACCAGCGTCCCAATCCACTTCTATTGTTTTGGTGGTGAGATCGACTCTTTTAACTACTTGTTCAAGCAAAAACGGAATTAATCGTTCTTGCTTAGCAAAAGCATCTTTATTCATTGCTCTTACGACCAACACATCATTAGAACCTGTTTCCATCATTTCAGAAACTACGCCCATATTATAGCCTTGCAGATTAATGACCTGACAACCAATTAAATCGTGCCAATAATAATCGCCTTCCTCAAGTTGTGGGAATACGGCTAGATCAACGCCAATTTCAATATTAGCGAGAGTTTGAGCGCTTTCACGATCATCAATATGTTTTAATTTAACAATTAAATCATTATTGTGATAACGCCAAGTTTCTAATTCTGTTTGTTGCCATTTGCCTTTAATTTTTAAATACCAAGGCTGATAAGCAAAGATGCTTTCACTTTGTTCTGTTGATGAATAGATGCGTAGCCAACCACGAATACCATAAGTGGAACCTAATTTCCCAACAACTGTAATACGTTGTTCACTCATCTTATTCACCTAACTCAAATAAACGAATGTTGTTTATGCTGCTTTACGAGCTTGTTTTACTAAGCTGTTTACACGATCAGATAAGGTTGCACCTTGACTTAACCAGTAATCAACACGCTCTAAATTAATACGTAAAGGCTCAGCTTGACCAGAAGCTAATGGATTAAAAAAGCCAACACGTTCAATAAAACGACCGTCACGTGGTGAACGGCTGTCAGCAACAACAATTTGATAAAATGGGCGTTTTTTTGCTCCGCCACGAGATAAACGAATGGTTACCATAACCTTCCTCTAATTCAATAGTAAAAAGAAAAATCCTCATCTCTGAGGATAATGCTTACTTTTTTCTCTGTATATATAGACAAAAAGCCTGCCGATTTTACCTTTTTTACTAAAAAATGCAAGTATAATCCCTATTTTTCTTTTGCTCGGCTTAATCGCTTATCCCACCACCGCAGGCAAATAACCTGCTTGGATTAAAAATGGAATTAAAATAATAATGATCCCCATAATCAGTGTAATCACTAAACTAAAATTGCCCCCAGCAACACGATAAGGCAAATTAGGGTGTTGTTTGCGAGCTTTCCAAGCTAACGCCGTAGGCAAAATTAACCCATAAAAGGCAAATAATAATCCCGCATAGCCTAATGCTGCAATAAAACCATTCGGATAAAACAAAGCAAAAATTAACGGCGGAATAAAGGTTAATGGCGTTAAAGAAAGACGGTTAGCAGGTAGATTCATTCGCTTAAGTAAATCACCTACCCCTTCAAAGATCCCTAAAGCAACGCCCAAAAATGACGTAATCAAAGCAAGTGCTGAAAATAAACGAACTGCCTCGCCAAGGATTTCGCTGCCAGTAATTTGTCTTGTGGCTTTCACTAAACCATTAAGCGTGGCATCTTCTTTTAGTATTTGCATAAATTCACTTTGGGTTAATACCCCATGGGTTGCTAATTGCCAAAGCAAATAAGCCACAAGAGGAATACAAGTGCCAATAATGACAGCAGTGCGAATACGGCGAATATCAGCATCAAGGTAGGTATTGATACTTGCCATAATCACATGAAAGCCATAAGCAGTGAAAAAAATAGGTACGGCTGACAGAATAAGGCGGTTGTCAATAGGAATAGCGGTGAGATTTTCTAATTTTGCCTTAGGCAACATCATAAAGAGGACAATGACAAAAGCAATGATTTTCCCTGAAAATAATAAGCGAGTTAGCCCATCTACGCCTTTTATGCCAATGATCACAAAAGCCCCTAAAATCACAGTAAATAGAATAATACCAATTTGTAGCGTAAGTTTTTCATCACCAATCGTTGGAAGTAAACCTGCAACTAATGAACCACCACCTGTAACATAGGCTGAAAGTAGGGCATACAATAAAATAAGTAGGGATAAAGTGGCAAGAATTCTACCCGGTAAACCAAAATACTGTTCTGCTAAACTAGCTACCCCTACATCTTTACGAGGGGCGGTTTGGTAAACCTCCATAAATAATAAACCTGTATAGGTTAATAATGCCCATAAACCGATCAACAAAAGAAACGTCGCAGTAAACCCCATACCTGCGGAAGTCAGTGGCATAGCAAGCATACCCGCACCGATAGTCGTACCTGCGATCATTAAGGCACTACCGAGAATTCTATTTTTCATATTGGCTCCAGAAAAGAAATAAATGTGCTTCATTCTAGCAAATTCTTAAGGCTGAACAAGTGCTTAAATGATTAACCAAAAGGATTAGGATAAAAAAGTGCGGTCATTTTTCACCGCACTTTTATCGCCGTCCCTCTTTAAAATAATCCAGTGTTGGTACGCCTCGCCTGATTTTAAATTGAAACGACTATATTATCAGTTCAATAGAATTAGCTAATTACAATTTGAGCAACAAAATAGCCCACAAAACAAGCCACCACGACACCAATCAGCCCCGGTACCATAAAACTGTGGTTAAAGTAATATTTACCGATTTTAGTCGTGCCTGTTGGGTCAAAATTGACTGTGGCAATATCTGACGGATAGTTTGGAATAAAGAAATAGGCATAAGTTGCTGGCAATAAGCCTACTAATAATGGTGCTGGCAAACCTAATCCAATGCCCACAGGTAACATCATAACCGCAGTCGCTGCTTGACTATTAATCACAACGGATACGGCAAAGAGAGCAAAAGCAAATGTCCAAGGATAATGCTCCACCATTGAGGTTACTGCGGCTTTAAATTCTGGCATAGCATATTGGAAATAGGTATCACTCATCCACGCAATCCCAAAAATCGCAATACAAGCCACCATACCAGATTTAAATACCACGCCATTAGGTACGGTTTGCGGATTGGTTTTAGTGAGTACCAAAATAATACCGCCAAACGCTAGCATCATCATCTGGATAACCAAAGACATTGAAATTGGTTTAGCGCTGTCACCAATGGAACGAATATCAGGGAACATAGCAATACTGACTACCGCTACAAGCGAGAGTAGAAATAAATACACCGCATTTTTCGCTGAATTTGGCAATTCTTCGTTCAACGAGGTTGCAGTGGTATTCATAATACGCTCACGCCATACTGGATCTTGCAAACGGCGTTGGTATTCAGGATCCTCTTGTAGCTCTTTACCACGCCGTAAGCTATAAAAACAAATGGCTAAAGTACCGATAAAGGTTGCTGGTATGGTAACTGAAATAATATTTAATAAGCTAATATGTTCATAGCCCGGGATTTGTGCGATTTGGGTAAGATAATACGCCACCGCTGCCGCTAAGGGACTTGAGGTAATAGCAAGCTGTGAGGCAACTGATGCCGCTGCCATTGGGCGTTCTGGACGAATATTATTTTTTAACGCCACATCGCCAATAATCGGCATAATAGAATAGACTGAATGCCCTGTTCCTAGCATAAAGGTCATAAGATAGGTAACAATAGGCCCAAGAAAGGTTACCCGTTTAGGATTACTTCTTAAAATTCGTTCAGCAATTTGCAACATATATTTTAAGCCACCTGCCGCTTCTAAAATAGATGCACAGGTTACCACCGCTAAAATAATCAGCATCACATCAACAGGGGCTTTACCTACGGGCATACGGAAGATAAAGACTTCAATGGCTAATCCTATCCCTGAAATAACCCCTAAGCCAATCCCACCAAAGCGACTGCCAATATAAAGCATGAAAATAAGAAAAAGAAACTCTAGATAAAGCATAATGACCTCAAAAAATTAGGAATATCACTGCTGCTAATCATAGCTAAATAGAGGTATTATTCAATATCTTTAGTAAAGAATTGTTAATTTTTTTAGGAAAATTTTATCTAAATCAAATTATCACTATGCTAGAGATGAAATGAAAATAAAAGAATAGATTTAACGACAGGAATTGTTAGATAACAAATAAAAATTAAGGCGGGTAATCCCGCCTTAATGGTCAATACTTATTGATTGTTTTGTACATAATCAATGGCTGATTGAACAGTGGTAATTTTTTCAGCTTCTTCATCAGGAATTTCAATATCAAATTCTTCTTCTAAAGCCATCACTAATTCAACTGTATCTAATGAATCAGCACCTAAATCTTCAACAAAAGAAGCCTCTGGTTTTACTTCTTCTTCCTTAACGCCTAATTGTTCAACGATAATTTTTTTTACGCGTTCTTCAATACTCATTTGTTTTTCCCTATTTAGTATAAATATCGCTTGTTGCGAGTTAAGTAGTTTATGTATTAATCGTCAAAGTCGCAACCTTTGATTTAGCTGGTTTTACCACTTGGGTTTTGCCATATAGGTTAAGACTTTGATTTCAGCATACATAACCAAAAGTTACATAGCTAAGCAGATTTTAGCATTAACTGGGGGCTTTTGTCATTTCTTATTTCCAAAATCTCCAGCAGAAAATAAAAAAGGCTCTTAATAGAGCCTTGAATTTGGTGCACTGGGCGGGACTTGAACCCGCACGTCTTGCGACACTACCCCCTCAAGATAGCGTGTCTACCAATTCCACCACCAGTGCTTAAATTTGATTATTGCGGAATATCGTTATTTTGATTATCTAATGTAGGTACTTCCGCTGGTTTAGTTTGTTCAAGTTGTTCCGCTGTTTGTGTTAAATCATCAAACGTACCTAATTGAACATTATTACGGTGTGAATTAATATTACCAATCACTAAACTAATCACAAAAAATGCTACCGCTAAAATGGCTGTGGTACGAGAGAGGAAATTTCCTGAACCTGCGGATCCGAAAACCGTTCCTGAAGCACCGCCACCAAAAGAAGCTCCCGCATCAGCACCTTTGCCCTGTTGTACTAAAATAAAAGCAATAAGCACAATGGCAACAATGAGATAAACAATTAATAAAGCCTGATACATTATATTTTCGTTCTCTTTTTTGCTATAAATGATAAGAAATTCGGTTCTAGGGACGGAATAATAGCGAAAGCCTTATCACTTCGCAAGCGGTTTTCTGCCTAGAATTCTTAACTGTTGTTATTTTAAGCAAAATTTTTCATTTTCCTACCGCACTTTTGCCTTAGTTTTACTCTTACTGCTATGTGGCACGTTTGAATTTACTCGGCTTAGTTGACGCAATGCTTGAAAATCCACATAGTTAAGTAAATTCGGCAACATGGTTAATAGCATATTCATAAAGTCCTGATAACTCGCTTGTTTTTGGCTAATACTAGTCAGTTGCGATTCCCAATGTGCGGTCATATCTGGTTGCGTTGCTATTTCGGGTAAGGCTTGAATAAGCACCCTGCCCGCCTCTGTACTATGGATATTTCTGCCCTTTTTATATAAAAAGCCTCGCTTGAATAATAACTCAATAATACCCGCTCGCGTTGCCTCAGTGCCTAATCCGTCTGTTTCACGCAAAATTTTTTTCAAGGCTTTATCCTGCACAAAACGAGCGATACCTGTCATTGCTGATAACAAAGTGGCATCAGTAAAGGGTTTAGGGGGCTGTGTTTTTTTACTGATAATTTCCCCTTTTAGACAATGTAAAATATCGCCTTTTTTCACTTCAGGTAAGGGCGGATCTGCTTGCTGATCTTCATCTTCTTTCCCCAAAAGTTGTTTCCAACCCGCAATTTGTAAATTGCGAGCTTGGGCAATAAAAGTTCCCCCTGCAATATTCAGTGTAATACGGCTTTTACGATATTCGGCATCAGGGCAAAATTGTAATAAATATTGGCGAGCAATAAGCTGATAAATTTGCATTTCTCGTGGATTTAGCGACACTTGGCGATGATTTGCCGTTGGAATAATGGCATGGTGTGCCTCTACTTTTTTATCATTCCAACAACGATTTTTTTGTGCAAGATCCACCACTTCAGGTAATTGTTGGTATTCCCTTACACGAGAAGAAATCGCCTTTGTTACCGCCTGTCGTTCAGCAAAATGTTCTTGGGGCAAGTAACGACAATCAGAACGAGGATAGGTAATTAATTTATGGGTTTCATATAAACGCTGACAAATATCTAACACCTCTTGAGCGGATAAGCCAAACCCTTTTGCCGCATCAATTTGCAAAGCGGAAAGGGAATAAGGCAAGGGGGCGGTTTCTTTTTCTCGTTTATCACTATAATCGGTTACTTCCGCTGGCTGATTGGTAATACGTTTTACCACATTTTCCGCTAATGGACGTGATAACACACGCCCTTCTTCATCTTGATAATCCTCACAGGCTTTGCTCGGTTGCCATAATGCCGTAAAAGAAAAGGCTTGATTTTGTTCATCTTGCGTTGGCGAGGGTTGAATATGGGCTAATACTTCAAAAAAATCTTTAGGCTGAAAATGTTCAATATCAAGATCTCTACGCACAATAAGCCCTAAAACAGGCGTTTGTACACGCCCAACAGAAAGCACGCCCTTATAGCCCGTTTGTTGCCCACGAATAGTAAAGGCTCTTGTCATATTAATGCCATATAGCCAATCGGCTCTTGAGCGAGCAAGGGCGGAAGTGGCTAATGGCACAAAGTTTTGATTAGGTTGTAATTTTTCAATCGCCTTTGCCACCGCACTGGGATTAAGATCGCTGATTAAACAACGTTTTATTTTGGCACGTTTTTCACTGGGTAATTTCACATAGCTAAAAATTTCATCAATTAATAATTGCCCTTCTCGATCAGGGTCGCCCGCATTAACGATTTCATCAGCTTGTTGGATCAGTTTTGTAACAATTTTCAGTTGTTTAGCGGTATTTTTTTTCGCGACTAATTGCCATTGTTCAGGCACAATGGGTAAATGCTCCAAACGCCATTGTTTAAACAAAGGATTATAAGCATCAGGTTCAGCTTGCTCTAATAAATGCCCGATACACCAAGTAACATAATCTTGCTCACCACATTTAATAAAGCCCTCACCACGCTGATGGGGTTTGGGTAAAACCTCGGCAATCGCTCGCCCTAAACTGGGTTTTTCTGCTATAAATAATCGCATAATTTTTATTGTTGAGTTAAAAAGGATTTACCACCTAATTGGTTCATTTGTTGTAAAATCCATGCTTGGCGGCGTAATACATAAGCACTTGGACGATTAACCTGATAAATAATCGGATTGGGTAAAACCGCAGCAAGCAACGCCGCTTCTTGTTGATTTAATTGTTTCGCTGATTTGTTAAAATAATGCTGACTTGCTGCTTCTACCCCAAAAATGCCTTCGCCAAATTCGGCAATATTAAGATAGACTTCTAAAATACGCTGTTTTGACCATAGGCTTTCTAATACTAAAGTTGTCGGCACTTCTAATCCTTTCCGCAGCCAGCTTTGCCCATGCCATAAATATAAATTTTTGGCGGTTTGTTGCGAAAGACTAGAACCACCACGCAAACGCATTGAATTTTGATTATTTTTTACCGCACTTTTTATCGCTTGCCAATCAAAACCATAATGATCAAAAAACTTTTGATCTTCTGCGGCGATTACCGCTAATTGCATCTGCCAGGCAATGTTATCCAAACTTACCCATTGATAATCTAATTTAGTGGTAAAGTCGCCCTGTACCCAAGCCATAATTTTTTGCTGTGCCATATAAGCGGAAAAAGGAACGGGCATAAAGCGAAATAATAGCGTAATGCCTACAAAGAATAATAGGCTATATCCGATAATACGGCATAGCCATTTTTTTACTTTGCTATAGACAGTATTTTTCCGTTTATTCTTTTTGCTCATTGAGTTGTTGTTTAATCCATTGAATAAATTCAGGTGGCATGGTTTTGATCATATTAGATCCCCTTGTAATGGTTGCCGCACTGGTATTTAAGTTTTGTTGGATTTCCCGTTGTGAAGTGTGAGCATCAAGTAATTGATTGACAATTTGTAAACGTAAACCAACAGAATCTCGTTCATCAGGGGTTAATAATAAGGTCAATAGTTCTTGTTCTTTTTCCTCTTGAACCGCACGACGCAAGATGTCAATAAAGGCTTCCCATTGTGCTAAATTACGACTTAAATACATTCTGCTCTCCCTATGATCAGACTGATACTATTTAACTAGTATAATCGATCATATTCGCTTTTGCTGAATTTTATCAGTGGTTTTTGTTGTAAAATTTGATAATAGTAGTCATAAGTGAGTACATTTTGCACATAACCCCTTGTTTCATAAAAAGGGATACTGGCAATAAATTCAGCCATAGTTAATTTCCCTTGTGAGCGAGCTAACCAATTATCTACTCTGGAACTTCCCGCATTATAAGCGGCAGCAATAAGAATACGGTTATCGCCATAGCGTTCGGCAAGCTCTTGTAAATGGGCTGTACCAAGCATAATGTTATAGAAAGGATCAAATAATTGAGCCTGTTGCTTGTAAGGTAATTGATATTTGTCCGCTGTGGCTTGAGCCGTAGTGGGTAATAATTGCATTATTCCTCGCGCATTTGCCGAAGATTGAGCATAGGGTTTCCACGCACTTTCTTGTCGTGCGATTGCCATAGCAAAAGTGCGGTCAATTTTGGAATTATTTTTTAATTGTAAATCAAACCAATTTAAATAGGCATTGGGTAAACGTAGAGCCAAATATCCCCAAGCCTTTGCTTGAATTGTGGCTTCTACCGCTAAATCAAACCATTGCTGTTGATGAGCATATTCACTTAGCAATAATTTTTGCTTGTTGCTAGCTGAACTTAATAACGCCCACCATTCTCGATTGATCTGTTGCTGATTTGCTTGTTGCCCAAGTTGGTAAAGGCGTTGAATTCTCTGAAGTGCGGGTTGAAATGCGAGTAAATTTGTTTGTTGTCTAGCTTGTGAGCTAATTTCTACCATATTAGGTTGATAAACGATCCCTAGCTGTTGAGCCGCTAGCATAGGATAAAAGCCACGTTGCTCACTTAAGGCTGTTAAGATTTGCTGGCTTTGTTGTTTTTTCCCTTGTTTTTGCAACGCATAGGCTTGCCAATAACGCCATTCTTGGCTTTGTTTGGCATTATCGGATAATAGATCAAGCCAAGGCGAAAGATCTTGTTGTTGACGAATCGCTAACCGAATACGGCGTTCAGTTTGGCGATCTTCCTTGAGCTGTGCAATTTGTTGATCTCGCCATTGTTGCAATAAGGCAATATCACTATCAAATATTTGCCAAAGAAATTGGGATTTCCATTGCTTAATTTGTGTGTCCGTTAAAGCAAATTTATCTGCCCAAATTTGATAGGGAGCAAAGGGATTTTCACTGATTGTCCATTTATCTTCGCCTAACTGACGTATAAATGTAGGAAAAATCGCTAAAATAATGGCTTGATTATCGGCGTTATTTTCTGCCTTTTCGGCAAAATCAGGCAATCTTTGCGGGCGTTGTAAAAGTTGTTGAATGTCCTTTAACCAAGTATTTTCTGGTGCTAAGGCAACCAACTGATTTAATAACGCCGTATTTTTTTGCTGAAATGCCAATATTGCTCGTTGAGTAATCAATGCGTTACTAAGCGGATCTTGTTGTTGCCATAATGCCACCAATACAGCACAATTTGCAGGTAAATTTTGCCCTGTTAGCCATAATTGTTGTATATCTTGTTGCTGTTCAGTGGTCAAAAGTGCGGTGTCTTTTGAGGTTAAATTGATTTCAGCCTGCATAAGCAAACAACGATTTGCCACTGAATCAGTTAATAGCCCTTGATTATCTACAATGGCTTGCCAATGTTGCTGATTAAATTGGGTATTAAACCAATTTGTGGTTAAGGTGCTTACAAAATAATTAGGCAAATCAGGGTATTGCTGGCTAAATTGACGAATGTCATCTACATTAAGCTGATCTTGTTGGGCTTTGGCATTGAGTAACTGGAATTGAGCATAGGGATACAGCGGATAACTTGTCAATTCAGGCAACATATTCTCTACCAAGTTTAATGTAGCTTGGCTTTGACTTTGTTGAATAATTTGATTGAGTTTTTGATAAACCTCGTCTTGCTTTATTGCTTGAATAGGTTCAGCCTGAACAGTATGATGAAATAACAGGCATAAATAACTCGCCCATAAGATTTTGTATTTCATTCTCTTCCTCAATCACTTTATTTGATATTAATCGTTACGCTATGCTACCTTTTGCATTATGTTACCCATTTCTCTACAAAGTGCGGTCAATTTTTAAAAAGTTTTTTATTTAATGCTTTTACATCCAAGCATTATTACGAATAATTCCCACTGCAATACCTTCAATTTCAAAATAAGGCTCTTCTGCTAAATTGACGACGATTGGCTCAAAATCTTCATTTTCGGCGTGTAAATAAATGATTGAACCTTGTCGCTCAAAACGTTTTACCGTAACTTCATTATCAATTCTCGCCACAATCACTTGCCCATTACGCACATCTTTTGTGCTATGTACCGCCAATAAATCACCGTCTAAAATACCAATATCTTTCATGGACTCGCCATAGACCTTCAATAAAAAACTGGCAGCAGGTTTAAACATATCAGGATCAATTTTGTAAGTACCTTCAATATGTTGCTCGGCTAAGATCGGCTCGCCTGCGGCAACACGTCCAATCAAAGGCAATCCTTCCTCTTCGTTATCTTCTTCTTGCTCCCATAATAAGCGTATGCCCCTTGATGTACCAGAAACAATTTCAATCACGCCTTTACGGGCTAAGGCTTTTAAATGTTCTTCCGCCGCATTTGGCGAACGAAAGCCGAGTTCTCTGGAAATTTCTGCTCGAGTAGGTGGCATACCCGTTGATTCAATATGATGTTTCAGGAAATCATAGACTTCTTGTTGACGAGCAGTGAGGGCTTTAAAGGGTTTCATAATCACTCCTTAACTGTCTTTTTATACATTTTTATCTGTCATAATATACAGTAACCCCCCTGTATTGCAATAACTAATTGCAGATTTTTAGCAATAAAATGTGATTTAAGCCAGAATTCCTGATATTTGTATTCAGCTTAACTTGTGGTTTTATGCTAGACTATCGCTATTTGTTTAGTTATAGTCGTTCCACTTTAAAATAAGTGGGTGTTAAATACGCCCTGTCTGATTTTAAATTGAAACAACTATACTAATGAAACAATAATTGGCTTATCATCAATGATAAGCGAGGTTAAATGGATATTATTATGTCTGTATGTTTAAATTTTTATCGGAAAATGTTGGATTTTCCATTAACATTATTAGTCAAAAATAACCCTATTCCTAATTCCCCCATTGAAGAGCTTGGTTTAGATATTTCTCAACCCTTTGTTTATGTTTTGCCCTATACTTCTCAAACAGATTTACTTATTTTTCGCAAAAATTGTTTAAGTGTCGGCTTGCCTGATCCCTTAGAAAATAATGAAATAAATGGTGTGAGCTTGCCTCGTTTTGTTTTTCTTGATGAAGGTCGTCGCATTTTCCGTTCTAAAGGTGCAAAAAAAGAAACAGAACAGGTATTTTATCGCTATTTAGAATTGCATCGCCATGCAACAGAATTAGATGTCCAGCTTATCCCTGCCTCGGTATTATGGGGACGCGCTCCCGGGCATGAACAACAAACAGGTTTACCAGATTTACGCCTCGTCAGTGGTATTCGTAAGCTGATTTCTATTGCTTGGTTTAGAAGCGATACCTTTGTGCGTTTTTCGCAAGCCGTTTCCCTGCGTTATATGGTAAATAAATATGGGGCAGATAAGAAAATTGCACAAAAATTAGCAAGAGTGGCAAGAATTCATTTCTCTAAACAACGGATCTCAGCCACAGGCCCACGCTTGCCTAATCGTGAGGCAATGTTTAATAAATTATTGCAATCGCCAACCATTCTTGCTGCCATTGCTGATGAAGCACAAAATAAAAAAATAACCCCAGAAAAAGCCACGCAAGAGGCGAAGAAAATCCTGAATGAAATTGCTGCCAATGTGAGCTATGAGGGGCTGCGTATGGCGGATCGCTTTTTAGGTTGGCTTTGGAACAAACTCTATCAAGGCATTTCGGTAGAACACGCCGATCGTGTACGCAAACTCGCCTTAGATGGACACGAGATTGTTTATGTGCCTTGTCATCGTAGCCATATTGATTACCTATTATTATCTTATGTGTTATATCATCAAGGTTTATTTCCACCCCATATTGCCGCAGGAATTAACCTCAATTTCTGGCCTGTGGGCGGAATGTTTAGACGAGGTGGGGCATTTTTTATTCGCCGTAGTTTTAAGGGTAACCGCTTATATGCCACCATTTTTCGTGAATACTTAGCCGAATTATTTCATCGTGGTTATTCGGTGGAATATTTTATTGAGGGGGGACGCTCACGCACAGGGCGTTTGCTTGCCCCTAAAACGGGTATGATGTCAATGACCTTACAGGCTTTACAACAAGGACAAAATCGTCCTATTTCTATTGTGCCTGTTTATATTGGCTATGAGCATGTGTTGGAAGTGGATACTTATGCCAAAGAATTACGAGGGGCTGCAAAAGAAAAAGAAAATGCAGGCTTGGTGTTACGAGTTATCAAAAAATTGCGTAACTTAGGCAAAGGCTATGTGAATTTTGGCGAGCCTATTCAGCTTAATAATTACCTCAACCAACATTATCCTGAATGGAAAGAAGAACAACAAACAGAAGAACGTCCCGCTTGGTTTGCTCAAGCGGTTGATGCCGTAGCAAATCAAGTGATGACCCATATTAATAATGCGGCAGCGGTAAATGCCATGAACCTCACAGGAACTGCCTTGCTTTCTTCTCGCCAACGGGCATTATCACGAGAACAGCTATTAGAACAACTTGATAGCTATCAGCAATTTTTACAAAATGTGCCTTATTCTGCGGACGTGATTATTCCTAATGAAACCCCGCAACAAATGTTAGAGCATGTATTAGGACTTGATCGCGTGGGGGTATTAATAGAAAAAGATAATTTTGGCGAAATTGTACGCTTAGAACGTAACTCAGCGGTATTAATGACCTATTATCGCAACAACATTCAGCATTTATTTGTATTACCTGCTTTAGTCGCCAGCATTGTGTTACATTATGAAGCGATTCAAAAACAGTTGGTCTTAGAAGCTGTACATAAAATTTATCCATTCTTACAAAATGAATTATTTATGCACCTGCCACAGGATCAGTTAAATCAATACATTGATCAAATTATCAACGAGTTACAACGTCAGCAACTGATTAAGGATAATGACAAATTATTAAGCCTAAATAAAGCCAAAGTAAGAACCTTACAGCTTTGGTCAGCAGGTGTGCGTGAAATTTTACAACGCTATTATATTACCCTAAGCCTATTACAAGCGGATCCGCACATTAGCCGAGCAACTCTTGAAAAAGAAAGCCAATCCATTGCACAACGCTTATCGGTATTACATGGCATCAACGCCCCTGAATTTTTTGATAAAGCGGTCTTTTCTACCTTTATCGCTAGCCTAAAAGCCAATGAATATATCGATCAAAATGGCTACGCAATGGTAGCAAAAGTAAATGACATTGCTAATATACTAAGCAAAATGATCTCCCCTGAGGTGATTTTAACCATTCAAAGTGCGGTGGAAAAAGGGGAATGATTTAGAATATAACCGCTATGATTAAGAAACGGTAAAGCATTTTGTTTTGCCGTTTTTTTATGGGTATAGCCGCCTCACTTTAAAATAATACAGCGTTGGCACGCCTCGCTGTACTACTTTGTACTGCCTTTGGCGTACCGCCTTGTCTTATTTTAAATTGAAACGACTATAATAAAAAACGCTTGCTTTACAATAAATTTCATATAAAATTAAATTTGTGATTTTAATAAGGCACAATTTAATTATGAAAAAATTAATTGAGTTTTACAGCGGATCCCCCCAATTCCGTATCCAAGAAAGCACTGATATTAATGCACCATACTATTGTTATTATGGACAAGCTGAATTGGAAAATGATTTGATTGATATGGGGCAGGATTATCAAGGTAAGCGAGTGCGAACCTTTGATAAACTCATCACTGTCCAAACTGACGATATTGTATTCAGTTTAATTTCAGGGCGAGCAAGCCAAGTGCGAGCCAGACATCAAGGTTATTTATTGACACAAAACTATGTGAAATTAATGCCGTCCTCTCAACTTAATGGCAAATATTTGATTTTTTTACTCAATGAAAATGCCAATATTCGCCGCCAATTACAAATGAATTTGCAAGGTTCAAGTGTACAAAAATATACAATTAAACAGCTTAAAGAACTAGAGCTTCCCCCTTTGCCGCCCTTAGAAAAACAGCAATTAATGGGCGAGATCTATTTTAAGCAATTACGGATTCAAGCCTTGCAACAGCAAGTCGCCAAATTACAAACCACTATCGTACTTAATCAATTAAAAGGAGTAAAATAATGACAGAATTTGAATTTGAAACCCAATTAATCAGCTACTTAAGCACAGGAAAAATCGCAACGAATAGCGTAGCAGAACCTACCGCTAGCTATTTTCTAACGGAAAAACTCTGGGAATATAAACCAGAAATTAAAACCACCGAGCAACTCTGGCAAAATTTTAAACAAATTTTAGAACGCTTAAATCAAAATATTCTTCATCACCCATTGAGTGTACATGAATTTGAACAAGTCAAAACCCAAATTTGCAATTTACGCACCCCTTACCAAGCTGGGCAATTTTTATACGGCTTAAATGGTATTTCACAGGTTGAAGTGGATTTAGAAGATGGCCGCCATGTATTTTTAACGGTATTTGATCAAAAACAGATTGGTGCAGGCGATACGGTTTATCAAATTGTTAATCAAATTGAACGCCCAGCAACGATAGCAGGTAAGCAAAATCGACGTTTTGATATTACTTTATTGATTAATGGCTTGCCAATTATTCAGATTGAAGCGAAAAAAGAAACCGTTGATGTTAATGATGCACTTAACCAAATGCACCAGTATGCGTTAGAAAATCAATATCGTGATATTTTTTCTACAGTGCAAATTTTAGTGGCGGTTGCACCAAATAATGTGAAATATATGGCAAATACCACCGCCGATAAATTTAACAAAGATTTTGCCTTTAATTGGCAACGCAAAGGCGATAATAGCGTTGTTCGTCATTGGAAAGAGTTTGCAAATTCCATGCTGAGTATTCCTATGGCGCATCAAATGGCAACCAATTATATGATTTTGGACGGCACAGAAAACAAACAAATGCTCAAAGTAATGCGCCCTTATCAGGTTTATGCTACCCAAGCCGTATTAGATAAATTGAAACCTTGGGATTTTGAATTTAGCAATAAAAAGCTAGGTTATATTTGGCATACCACAGGTAGCGGTAAAACCATTACCAGTTTTAAAACCGCTTGGCTTGCCAGTCGTTTGCTGAACGTGGATAAAGTGGTGTTTGTGGTGGATCGCATTGCCCTAACCAAACAAACTTTTGAAAATTATCAAGCCTATGATCCTGATAAAAATAACAACGATAAATGGGGTTCAGTGCAAAATACTAATAACACCCGAGATTTACGTAAAAAACTCAAAGAGACAAACAAAAATATTATTGTTACCAGCGTACAAAAATTATTGAAATTGGTGAAATCCAAAGGATTTGTTGCACCTGATAAACGCATTGTGTTTGTAGTGGACGAAGCCCACCGTTCTACTGCTGGCGAGGGCTTTGAGCTTATTCAGGCAGCTTTTAAGAAATCCGTTTGGATTGGCTATACAGGCACGCCAATGTTTGATAATCGTAGCAAAGGCTTACGCACTCAAGATATTTTTGGCGAATTATTACACGCCTACACCATTCGTGAAGCCATTGCCGATCGCAATGTATTGGGCTTTAAAGTGGATTTTAAAAGCACCGTAGATATGCGCGCCTTGTTAAAGCAAGAACACCCCGATTGGAATGATGAAAAAATTGAACAAGAGCTAGAAGCCATTCGCCAAGAGGAATTTGAACAAGCGGATTTATTTGGCAAAAGCGAGGGCAATCACAAAATCAGCAAAGGGGAAAAAATTGAACGCAGTTTACACCCTAATTTTTACGATGAAACCCCTGAACACGTAGAAAAAGTGGTGGAAGATATTTTTCAAAATTGGCGAAACCGTTCCAACAATGGCAAATATAATGCCTTATTAACCACTCATGTCAGCGGTAACGGCCCAAGTACGCCTTTAGCGATGCGTTATTTTGATGAGTTTGTACGAGTCAATAAAGTACGGTCGGAATTGGGAAAATTTACGTTAAAAGTCGCCATTACTTTTAGTTTAAATACCAGCAATAACGACAGTATGACCCAAAGCAATCAAGCCTTACATCGTGCTATCGATCATTACAATCAACAATTTAATACCAAATTTGGCTTAGACAGCGTTTCGGAATATACGCAAGACGTCATGAGTCGATTGAATAAAACCTGTGTGGATAAAAACTACCTTGATTTAGTCATCGTGGTGGATCAATTGCTAACAGGCTTTGATGCCCCTGAACTCAATACCCTTTATGTGGACCGTATTTTAAAAGATGCTAGCTTAATTCAAGCCTATTCACGCACCAATCGTATCGCCGATATGCAAGAAAAACCCTTTGGGCAAATTATCAATTACCGTTGGCCAGTACAAAATGAACGCTTGATGAATGAAGCCCTTGCCATTTATGCCAATAAAAATTCCGCGCATCTTTCCGATGAAGAGCGTAAACGTGAAAACCAAAAAGACGGCATATTGGCAAAACCTTTTAATGAAGTCTTAAAAGATGCCAAAAACGTGGTAAATGAATTAGCTAAGTTAACGCAAAATAGCAGACAAGAGCCTTTTATGGAGTTACCAAAAAGTGAAAAACAAAAAGAAGATTTACTAGATTATTTGCGAGATTACAATATGCTAATAGCCAAGCTCAAACAATATCCTCAAGAGGAAATAGACGAGCATATTGAGGGCTTTGATTATGATAATCCTGATGCTTTGATTGAACAGTTAGGTATGACAGTGGAGCAAGAAAAAATGCTCACCACTGTTTTGGCTGGCGAACTGAAATACCATCTTGCCAAAATAAAACAAATTTCAGTGGCGGAAATTGAACTAAGAATGTCGCACATTAAAGAAGTTACCGTTACTCATGATTATTTAATGGAACTACTTGAGCAATTAATTAACCAAGTCCATCAACAACAAAGCGAACAAGTAGCACAAACCAAAGACGATATTGAGAAATTTGCCAATGGGTTAGAGAATTTAGCCTATGCACAAAAAATTCGCCGAGCTACCGAAGCCATTATTAACAAAGAATACCCAACCGAACCTTTTGAAGGCAACTATCGCTTAAAAGACGGAGAATTAAATCAAGTCTTGGAGCAGGCAAGCACCATTACCCTTGATCGGCAATTACTCGATTTTCGCAATCATTGGGGCATTACCGATATTGTGAGTAGCGCAGGGTTACGCCAATTATTTGCTCATCATCAATATGGGCAACAGGATTTGGACGATACCAAAGCGGTAACCAAGATAATTAATCAAGGGGTTGAACATTATAAAGTCTTAGCAACGGATAGCGAAGTCCAAGCCCTTAGTAAAATCAAATACCGCACCGCATTACGCAACGCTATTGGGCAATTAGCGGATAAATTAACCCAATATTAGGAGACATCAATGGCAAAGCATAATGAAATCCAATTTTTACTCTATGGCGATGACAGCCCCATTGAAGTACTTGCCAAAGAAGAAACCATTTGGGCAACGCAAAAAGCTATTGCTCAGCTTTTTGATGTAGGTGTCCCTGCAATTAACAAGCACCTAAAAAATATTTTTGAATCAGGAGAATTGGACGAACATCGAACTATTTCCAAAATGGAAATAGTTCAAAATGAAGCTGGGCGTCAAGTCAAACGAACAACAACATTTTATAATCTTGATGCCATTATTTCTGTGGGCTATCGAGTGAATTCGCAAAAAGCCACCAAATTCCGTATTTGGGCGACCGATATTTTAAAAGAATACATTAAAAAAGGCTTTAAAATTGATGTTGAGCGAATGAAACAAGGCGAAAGGGTTTTTGGAAAGGATTATTTTCGTGAATTGGTGGAAATCGTTCGCAGTATCCGAGCCAGCGAACGGCGAGTTTGGCAACAAATTACCGATATTTTTGCCGAAATTTCCTATGATTACGATAAAAATGCAGAAATTACACGCCAATTTTATGCCAGCGTACAAAATAAATTTCATTATGCCATTACAGGCAAAACCGCTGCTGAAATTGTGTATCAAAAAGCGGACAAAGATCAACCCAATATGGGTTTAACCAGTTGGAAAAATGCCCCTGACGGACGGATTTTATCCTCAGATGTTACTGTGGCGAAAAATTATTTATCCGCCGAACAAATACGCCGACTGGAACGCAGTATTTCCGCCTATTTTGACTATGTGGAACGATTATTAGAGGAAGAAAATTTGCTTTCAATGCAAGATTTTGCGGAAAGTATTGACGCCTTTTTACAATTTAACCGCTACCAAATCTTATCCGATAAAGGCAAAATAAGCCAAAAAATGGCAAAGCAAAAAGCCCTTGATGAATATCAGCAATTTAATAAAATTCAACCGATTAAATCCGATTTTGATCAATTAATTCACCAAACAAAGGAATTATCAAATGACTAATAATAATCAAAAAGTGCCTAAATTAAGATTTCCTGGTTTTAATGACGCTTGGGAACAGCGGAGGTTGGGGGAAGTAGCTGATATTGTACGAGGTGCTAGCCCTAGACCTATCCAAGATCCAAAATGGTTTGACAACAACAGTGATATAGGCTGGCTACGCATCTCTGACGTTACAGAACAAGATGGAAGAATTTATTATCTTGAGCAAAAAATATCAAAATTAGCCCAAGAAAAAACTAGAGTTTTACCCAAACCACATTTATTGTTAAGTATTGCAGCTACGGTAGGGAAGCCCGTTATTAATTATATTAAAACAGGTGTACATGATGGTTTTCTAATCTTCTTAAACCCTAAATTTGATATTGAATTTATGTTTCAATGGTTAGAAATGTTTCGCCCTAAATGGAATAAATATGGACAACCCGGTAGCCAAGTAAATTTAAATTCTGATTTAGTCAAGAACCAAATAATATTCTTACCCACAGAAATAGAACAAGCCAAAATTAACCACTTTTTCAACCAACTCGATCAGCTAATTACCCTTCATCAGCGTAAGTTAGATAACCTGAAAAAGCAGAAAAAATCCTTATTACAGCAAATGTTTGTTTAATACACGTACAATTTTAGTCAAAAATTTTATTATTTCGGAGCATAAAATGAGTAAAGTAACCACAATCGCTAATCAAATCTGGGCTATGGCAAATGAACTGCGTGGCAATATGGGAGCGGAAGAATATAAAAACTATATTCTCGGCTTTATTTTCTATCGCTATCTGTCCGAACACCAAGCCCAATATTTAATCCAGAACAATATTCTTGAAGTTAAAGAGGGACAAAGCCTAACGCAGGCTTATCAACAAGCGGTTGAGCAAGATGGTTTAGAAGATTATTTGCAGGATATGGCTTCGGCATTAGGTTATGCCATTAATCCTGAACATATGTGGGATCAGTTGGTAGAAAAAATCCAGCAAAATAAAATTGCCCCAAGCGACTATCAAGCCATTTTTGATAGTTTTAACCAAAATACAGAAATTAATATTGAGGCAGCCAAGGATTTTAGAGGGGTATTTAATGATTTAAACCTAGGAGATTCACGCTTAGGCAATTCCATTAATGAACGCACCAAAGCCTTAAATAAAGTGGTGCTATTAGTCAATGATATTCAGTATAAAGATGAAAAAGGGCGGGATATTTTAGGCGAAATTTATGAAGAATTAATTGGTAAATTCGCCGCCAACGCAGGGAAAAAAGGCGGAGAGTTTTATACTCCACATGCGGTCAGTCAAATTCTTGCTAAAATTGTTACTATTAATATTGCTAAAGATAATCAAGTATTTAGCGTTTATGACCCAACTTGCGGCTCAGGCTCATTATTATTGACCGTATCGGAACAATTACCTGATGGCAAAAAGCAAGGACGCATTAAATTTTACGGACAAGAGTTAAACACCACTACCTACAACTTGGCGCGTATGAATTTAATGATGCACGGCGTCAGTTTTTCTAATATGACTTTGTCAAATGCTAATACGCTAGAGTCCGATTGGCCTGATGGCGTTGATGCACAGGGTATTGACCGCCCAAGAACCTTTAATGCGGTAGTGGCAAACCCGCCTTATTCCGCTAACTGGGATAATAATGAAAGTAAACTGAAAGATCCAAGATTTAATGCCTATGGTAAACTTGCCCCTAAATCCAAAGCGGATTTTGCCTTTGTCTTGCATGGCTTATACCATTTAAATAATGAAGGCACAATGGCGGTAGTATTACCACATGGCGTCTTATTCCGAGGGGCGGCAGAGGGGCATATTCGTCAAGTTTTAATTGAAAAAAATTATATTGATACTGTCATTGGTTTGCCTGCAAATTTATTTTTTGGAGCGGCTATCCCAACTTGTATCTTAGTATTGAAAAAAAATAAGACCAATAAAAATATTTTATTTATTGATGCCTCTAATGAATTTGAAAAGGGAAAAAATCAAAATTTCCTTTCAGAACAACATATTAATAAGATTATTCAAACCTACCAAGCTCGCCAGAATGTGGATAAATATGCTTATTTAGCCGATTTTGATGAAATAAAAACGAACGATTTCAATCTCAATATCCCTCGTTATGTGGATACCTTTGAGGAAGAAGAGGAGATCGATCTTAATGATGTTATGCGACAATTAGCGCAAGACAATCAAGAAATTGCCCAATTAGAGCAAGAAATTAAAGCACAATTGAAATTATTGGGGGTGGAAATAGAATAAAATACCTTGTTAATTTCTCAAGCCAAACTTTAATAGCTAAAAGCTATCATAAGTTTGGCTTTTTTATAAGTATTTAGCGGAATTTTTCCTTACGCTGATGAAGGGTAATAAGCTGATCAAGCTGGCTGAAAAAGTGGCCGATTTTTTGTTGTTCAGCTAGTTGTGGTAATGAAATTATGTAATCTAATAAAGTTGGTAGTCGCAATGAATCAACAGTCGCTTTTACTGTGTGTTTTAATGCGTGTTTTTTGAAATTAGTATTCATTTCATACAAAACAAACTTACCATTTACATTTGAATCTTTAAAGTTGCTTATTTTATATACTCTTTGGTGATAATCAAATTTCCCATCTATATAATGATATATATCTCCTAATCTCCCTTCTCCAGGAATTAAAATAGCTTCACCATCAAAAATATATTGGTTACTTCTTTCAACTTTTTCAGATCTAACAAAAAATGGATAATTTCCATTTTCATCAGCATCTTGTAAATCACTAGAACCTGTTTTAATGTTTGATATTTCCCCCAACTTCCGCTGTTCCCAAGCGTCAGTGAATTCTGGGAAGCGAATTTCAGGAAATTGGCTACCATTTTTAGGAAACATCTTTTGGAGTAAACTTTTTTTCAGTTTTTTGACGTTTTCTAACTTACGCTGATGAAGGGTAATAAGCTGATCGAGTTGGTTGAAAAAGTGGCCGATTTTTTGTTGTTCGATTTTATTGTCTGTATACCATATTTCTATATTTTTAAGGATTGAAAAATGTCTTTTATATCCTTGAGGCTCTGGCTTATAAAATTCTAATAATGAAAACAGATAATCACGATCAAAATTAGATGCTCCTAAAATTTTAATACCATCGGTGGCTATAAAAAATTTTTCTAATGGCTTATATAAAGAAACTGTATGATCTCCAAATAATATTACATTATTAAAGTTATCAAATGGCTTTCCATTAGCATATCCTAAAATTGGATTGTCTCCTTGTTGAATGATGATGTAATTACCTTTTTCAATGGGATATGCCAAATATTGACGAAATGGATAGGTTTTTAATATATTCAAAAACTTACACTGTTCCCAAGCGTCAGTATTTTTTACGAAATATAAATAATACAAATTAATAAAAAGCTAACGCTTGGGAACAGCGGAAGTTAGGGGATTTATTAAAATATGAGCAACCTAATAGCTATGTTGTTAAATCAACAGACTATTCTAATAATTTTAGAATACCTGTTTTAACCGCTGGAAATAGTTTTGTTTTAGGATATACAAATGAAATTAGTGGTATAAAAGAAGCTAGCCCGAAAAAACCTGTTATCATTTTTGATGATTTTACAACCAATTCTCATTATGTTGACTTTCCTTTCAAAATTAAGAGTACAGCTATTAAACTACTGGAAGTAACATCGCCAAAAGAAAACATTTATTTTATTTATCACATATTAAAGAATATAAAATATGTTCCTCAAAATCATGAACGGCATTGGATTTCAAAATTTTCTGAATTCCATGTATATATTCCAATAGCAAGAGAACAAACCCAAATAGGCCACTTTTTCAGCCAACTCGATCAGCTTATTACCCTTCATCAGCGTAAGGAAAAATTCCGCCAAAATTGCCCCAAAATCCCTAATTTATAATAGATTCTAGCTATCAATCATAGATTGTTAAAAAATAAAGAAACAAAGGATTAAATAATAGTCAGTTTAGGTAAATTATTCTAATCTAGCATTGGGCGTAACTATGCCTAAGGGTGCTTATAGGATTTATTATCTTTAAGTATTTTTTAATTTATCTGGAGAATGTTTTATGCAAACGAATATTCATACACAAGAATTATTTCATATTTATTATAAACGTTGGGTAAAAGTTTATAAGGAGGGGGCTATTCGTCCTGTTACAATGGCAAAATATTTGATGACTCATAATTGGTTAATTAAACTTGCGCCTAAAATTCGATTATGTGATTTAACTCGCACAACCTATCAACAATTACTAAATGATTATGCTTTACAGCACGAACGCCAAACCACAATGGATTTTCATCATCAGCTAAAAGGAGCAATTTTAGATGCTGTAGATGAGGGACTTATTACTCGAGATCCAACACGTAAAGCCATTATTAAGGGCAAAACACCAAAAGCCAAAAAACCTAAATACCTTAATCAGTTTGAACTCCATACCCTACTTAGTCATTTACAATTAGATCAACAACTTAACTGGGATTGGTTTATTATGTTGGTAGCAAAAACAGGTATAAGATTTTCCGAAGCCTTAGCGTTAACACCCAATGATTTTGATTTTTCTCGGCAAACCTTGTCTATTAGTAAAACTTGGGATTACAAAGGCGATGGTGGATTTTTACCCACCAAAAATCGTTCTTCGGTACGTAAAATTCAATTAGACTGGCAAACCATTATTCAATTTTCTCAACTTATCAAAGCATTACCAGAAAATTCCCCTATTTTTGT
The DNA here is from genome assembly GCF_029783845.1 of Volucribacter amazonae. Lineage (NCBI taxonomy): Bacteria > Pseudomonadati > Pseudomonadota > Gammaproteobacteria > Pasteurellales > Pasteurellaceae > Volucribacter > Volucribacter amazonae. The sequence goes on from NZ_LWID01000001.1 coordinate 1,028,968, forward strand.
AGGTAAACAAAAAATTTATAATTCAACAGTAAA